>NZ_CP061725.1:4974491-5285397 GCF_014764405.1 Micromonospora craniellae
CCCCGCCTGCCAGGGACCCCGACGCTACGCTGCACGCTTTCCGGGCCCACGATCAGTGCGGGCTACCGATCATCGTCACCCTCGACGCCAAGGACCCGGACCACCCGCGCTGGACGGCGCTCGCGACTCTCGACGACCGTGACGCCGCACTCACCGGCGATGGCCACTGGCGGCGCTGGCGCTCGTGGCTCTACTGGACGAACCTCACCCAGTTCCTCGCGTACGACGGCGGTGACGGGGTCCAACTCGCCTACAGCACCGCCGCCGAATTCGACCTCGACACCCTCGTCGTCTGCGGTGGCGTCGGCGAACTCGACTCGCTGAACGGCCCGCCGCCGCCGAAGCCGACGATCAGCGTCGATAAACCCGCTGCGGCGACGTCCGGACCGCGGGACCAGCAGTGGGACGACGAGATCCTGGAGATCCTCGATGATGAGCCGGAACACGGCGGTGACCTCGGTGTTCTCGCCCGCAGGCTGGCCGACCGGGGCAAACGCGCCCCCGTGTTCGGCTACGAACTCGGCGCCGGCCGCTGGCAGGTCGACTTTGCCTGGCTCCTGCCAAACTTCAAGATCGCAGTAGTGGCCCTGCACGGTGATGACACCGACGCACGGCGCCGGAACGAGGCATACGCCGAGGAAGGCTGGACGATGCGAACCGCGGCCGAGTGGCTCCAACACCTCGACGCACTCGAAGACCTGCTGCCCGACATGGAAGACTCCGAGTCATGACCGCGCGACTCAGCCTGCACTACAAGGCCGAGGAAGAGCTCTACAAGCTCGACCGGACGGTCAAGGGACTGTTCTACGACTTCTGCCACCGGTTTCGGAAGAACCCAGATCAGCCCGGCCTGGATCTGAAGAAGCTCAAGGGCGACTCCCGCATCCACCGCGCCAAGATCAACCAGTCGTACCGGGCACTGCTCATTCCGGTCGAGACCAACGAGCGTGGCCGCCAGCACTGGCTGATCATCGCGGTCCGGCATCGCAAGGACGTGTACGACGAACTCCAGGTAGCGGTCAACCGCGTCACCGGAGAGCTGGAGTTCGTCGACCTCGCCGTGATGGGCGACAGCTCCCTGCAGCGTGCCGGGATCACGCTCACCCCGGCCGAGCCCGATGATGTACCGCCAAGGCCGGCTCCCATTCCAGAGCCCGATCAGGTTCCAGACCGGCCGCCCCTACTCGGCGTCTACACGGCCGGCCAACTCCGCGACCTCGGCGTTGCCGAGCAGCTCATCGACCTGGCCTTGGCTGTCACTACTGAAGAGGAACTCGACCGACTCGTCTCGGGTGCACCGCTGCTGTCCAAGGACGTGCTCTACGGACTCGCGGCAGGGATGAGCATCGACTCAGTGCTCGAAGAGGTGACCCGCCCGGTAAAACTGCCAGCTGAGCCGGACCTCGCCGACATCTCCACCGCGGTCAGCCGAACCAATGTTTCGTCGATCGACGACGACGTGCAGGCTGCCCTGGACGAGGGCAGTTTCCGTAGCTGGAAGCACTACCTGCACCCGACCCAGGCCAAAACCGCTCGGCGTGAATACACCGGTCCGGCCCGCGTCTCCGGCGGTCCGGGCACCGGCAAGACCGTCGTCGCGCTACACCGGGTCAAGTATCTCGTCGAGCAGCTGACCGGCGATGGCGTGCAGATTCTGCTTACCACCTTCACCGCCAACCTCGCCGCCGACCTGCGGCTCCGCCTCACCTCCCTGATCAGCGAACCGGAGCTGCTGGCGAGGGTTGACGTTATGCACATCGATCAGCTCGCCGCCCGCGTCATCGGTGAGAACACCGACCAGCGCAACCGGCGCAAGCGCATCAGCGATCAGGCAGCCATGATCGAGATGCGGCAGCTCCTCCTCGAACTCGACGAACAGCGCTGGGAGGCCGACTTTCTCCTCGACGAATGGGAGCAGGTCATTCTCGGCCAGGCGCTGACAAGCCGGTCGGACTACTTCAGCGCCCGGCGAGGCGGGCGTGGCCGCGCACTCACCCGCCCGGAACGCAGCCAGATCTGGAAGCTCATCGAGCAGTTCGCCGCCCGTCTGGACAAGCTCGGCGCCGAGACCTGGGGCCAAGCCGCCGAACGCGCCGCCCGCTTCGAGATCGACCGTGCCGCCGCAGCGGAGCGGTACCAAGGCTCGCATCCGACGGCTGACGGCAGCTCCGGCTCTCGGCCTTTCGTGTGCCGGTACCGGCACGTCGTAGTCGACGAAGCCCAGGACCTGCGCGCCGCTCACTGGAAGATGTTGCGCGCCATGGTTGAGCCGGGCGCGAATGACCTCTTCATTGCCGGCGACACCCACCAGCGGATCTATGACCACCAGGTCTCTTTGGGAGCCCTGGGCATCAACATCCGGGGCCGCTCACGTCGGTTGACACTCAGCTACCGCACCACCCGCGAGATCCTGGAACACGCCCTCCGGATCGCCGAGGGCAACAAGACCGTCTACGACGATCTCGACGACGGCGTCGACAACCTCTCCGGATACCGGTCCGTCCTGCATGGCCCCACACCGACCTTCATCGGATATCAGAATTGGCCGGATGAACTGGCCGGCGTCGGCACCCTGCTACAGGGATGGCACGACGAACTCTCGACCGACAACGATGGCGCCCGCCAAGACCCGGCCGGCCACGTCGCGGTCGCTGTCGCGGATCACGAACAGCTGACCCAGGTCATCGAGTACCTGGAGACACGGGGTGGCCTGACCTGCGCCGAACTCACCAAGGACGGGCCGCGCGGCGACGGAGAGATTCACGTGGGGACGATGCACCGGTTCAAGGGTCTTGAGTATCAGCGGCTGGCAATCATCGGGGTGCGCAAGGGTGCGATTCCACGTCCCTACATCGAGCGTCACCGCCGGTCCGACCCGCAGCGGTACGAGATCGAGCAACGCAAGGCCCGGTCGCTGCTGTTCGTCGCCGCGACCCGTGCCCGAGACGTACTAGCCATCACTTGGCACGGTGCACCCAGCCCACTGTTAAGGCGTGTTTCGTAAGTCCCATGGGCCGGCAGAAGTCACGGCGTGGCGGTGATCGATAACTGAAGAGGTCTCCGGTATCTGGTTCTGCGACCAAGCAAGAACTTCGTACCGGAGACCTCGTGCCCAGCGTAGCGGTGACGAGGCGGCATGACCTGACCGACGGGCAGTGGGCTGTTCTGGCTCCGTTGCTGCCTGCCGCGCCGACGACTGGTCGTCCGCCGAAGTGGGAGAAACGGCAGCTCATCGACGGGATTCGGTGGCGGATCCGGATCGGCGCCCCGTGGCGGGACGTCCCGGCCGAGTACGCGCCCTGGCCCACCGTCTACGGCCTGTTCCGCCGGTGGCAGCGCGACGGGACCTGGGACAAGATCCTGTCCGCGTTGCAAGCCGCCGGCGATGCGACCGGCCGCATCGGCTGGACGGTGAGTGTGGACTCGATGACCAGCCGCGCCCACCAGCATGCCGCCGGCGCCCGTACCGACGGGCATCTGCAGAAGGAACCACCCGGCGGGGTGCACGACGAACCGGCCGATCACGCCCTGGGCCGATCACGGGGCGGTCTGACCACGAAGACGCACCTGGCCTGCGAGCAGGGACAGAAGGTGCTCTCCCTGATCGTGACGGCAGGGCATCGTGGTGACAGCCCGCAGTTCATCCCCGTCCTGCGCCGCATCCGCGTGACCCGACTCGGCGTCGGCCGGCCCCGCACCTGCCCCGACCTGGTCCTGGCCGACAAGGCCTACACCAGCCGCGGCAACCGCCGATACCTGCGCTCACGCGACTCTGCTGCCGAATTCGTGACACGCCGTTGGGATCGTTCTGACTGGCGGGTTGCGGGGTGATGATCTCTGTTCGTGGCCGTGTTCCTTCCGTCGGTGGCTGCGGGGATGGGGTGTACGGGTGTCGATGCGGCCGCGGTCGTGGGTTCAGGTTCCGGATCAGACGGTGCTGGTGGCTCGGGCAGCTTTCCCGAACGGCAGCGTGGCGATGTCCGCCCGTGATCATGTGGGTGAAGTGTTCACCGACGAGCAGTTCGCTGCCGCGTTCGGGGTTCGGGGCGCTCCGGCCGAGTCGCCGGGCGCGTTGGCGTTGGTGACCGCCTTGCAGTACACGGAGAACCTGACCGATCGGCAGGCCGCGCAGATGCTCGCCCGGGCCATCGACTGGAAGTACGCTCTCGGCCTGGAGTTGACCGATCCTGGCTTCGACGCCAGCGTGTTGAGCAAGTTCCGCACCCGGCTGGTCGAGCACGGCCTGGAAGAACAGGTCTTCACCCGGATGCTGGCCGTGCTGACCGGCAAGGGCCTGATCGCCGCGGGCGGCAGGCAGCGCACCGACTCCACCCACGTGATCAGCGCGGTGCGTGACCTCAACCGCTTGGAGTTGGCCGGCGAGTCGGTACGGGCCTGCCTGGAGGCGTTATCGGTGGCCGCGCCGGGCTGGCTGCCCACGGTGATCGATGTCGGCGAGTGGGCGTATCGATACGGGCCGCGCATCGATTCCTGGCGGCTACCCGCCTCGCAGGCCAAGCGGGACCGGCTCACCCAGGTCTACGGCGCCGACGCCGTCGCCCTGCTGCGCGCGGTGTTCGCTGCCGAAGCTCCGGTCTGGCTGGCCGAGCTGCCCGCAGTGCAGACCCTGCGCACCGTGCTGGTGCAGAACTACCTGATCACCACCGACGGCCGAGGGCGGGAGGTGATCCGGCGGCGGGAGGCGGACACGGACGGTCTCCCGCCCGCCAGAGCGCGGATCACTTCTCCGTACGACCTCGACACCCGCTGGGCCGCCAAGGGCGATGACCTGTTCTGGAACGGCTACAAGGTCCACCTGAGCGAAACCTGCGACACCGACGCCGTCACGAACACCACTGCGCCCGGCGGCCACCGGCCCGCCCCGAACCTGATCGTCAACGTGGCCACCACCGCGGCCACCGTCCCCGACGTGAAGACCACCACCGCCATCCACCAGCAACTACACAGCCACAACCTGCTGCCCGCCGAGCACTACCTGGACTCCGGCTACCCCTCTGCCGAGACCATCACCACCGCACAGGCCTTCGGCGTCACCCTGGTCACCCCCGCCCTGCTTGACCAGTCCGCCCAGGCCCGCGCCGGCACCGGCTACGACAAGACCGCCTTCACCATCGATTTCGACACCCGCCAGGTCACCTGCCCCCAAGGACACACCAGCAGCTCCTGGAGCCCGGCCACCCAACGCGGCGCCGAGGTCATCGTGGTCGGATTCACCCGCACCACCTGCCGCCCCTGCCCCGCCCGAGCCCTATGCACCACCGCGAAACGCGGCAGCCGCATGCTCACCTTCTACCCCCGCGACCTGCACCACGCCCTCAGCACAGCCCGCACCCAGCAGACCAGCCAGGACTGGGCCGACAAGTACAAGCTCCGTGCCGGCGTCGAAGCCACCATCAACCAGACCCTCGACATCACCGGCATCCGCCACGCCCGCTACCGCGGCCTCGCGAAAACCCGCCTCCAACACGTGTTCTCCGCGATCGCCCTCAACCTCGCCCGCCTGCACACCTGGTGGACCGAACACCCCCTACCAACAGCCCGAATCAGCCACCTCCAACGCCTCGACCACGCCCTAGCCGCCTGAACAGAATTCGGCAGCAGAGTCTCACGCGGGATCAAAGCCTGCATCCCCCGCAAGAAGGATCAGGACGCCCACCGCAAAGCCAAAGGATCCAAGGGTGGCCGCCCACCCGCCTTCGATCGACAGCTCTACCGGCTGCGCCACGCCGTCGAGAACAGCATCAACCGGCTCAAACGCCACCGCGGCGTCGCCACCCGATACGACAAGCTGGCAGTCCGCTTCCAAGCCGTCCTCACCATCACGATCATCACCGAATGGCTCTGACCGGCTTATGAAACACGCCTTAGATCCAGTGGTCAATAGCTGAGACAGTTTCTCCCGCGCGCAGTGCGTACTTCCCGTTACCAAATGAGCCTGCCGCTATGCCGCTGAGCTCTGTTCGGCGCACTCCCAGCCCGAGCCTTCGCTCGAGGGCCCGGACCTCGACGGGATCCACGGACGGACGTCCGCCGATGTCCAGCCGCATCTGGACATCAGTCCGTCGCCGCCACCGCCGGACGACGTCGCTCGCGCCGAGATCGGTCGCCGTCGCGACGTCAGCCTCGATCCGTCAGAGGGTCTTGCTCCCTGCCTGACCGTTTCGGCTTGACCGTTTTGTCCACCCGGTTTGGGTGTGATATCGCCACGTGTCGCTGTGGAAGCGCGAGTTCTCCGGGCCCTCGGTCACGGTCTTTCTACTGGTAGGTACAGGGGTCCAGGGTCAGGTTGTCAGTGGTAGCAGGGTGAGGCGCTGCCAGCAGAGGGTGAACGCGTCGGCCCACGGCCAGGTCTCGGGGATGGACAGGACACGCCGGCGGGCGTGGGCGGCCAGTTTCGCGGGCAGGTGCAGCAGCCGGTAACGCAGTGTTGCGGGTTCGGCGTGGGCGAGGTCGTCCTGGTCGTGCAGGCCGAGCAACCGGGTCCAGGAAGTGATGTCCGCGGCGATGTTGGCGGCGAGGACCCAGCCGCGGTTGACGGTCCAGGCCTTCGACGGCAGGTTCCGCAGGCCCATGGCCTTGTTCGTGCGCACCTTGTCTTCCACTCCTGCGTGCGAACGATGCAAAGCGTCGATCCATTGCGGCTGGTGCGAGCCCGGCACCCCGGCGATCCGGCTGATGTTGGTGGCGACGATCGCGTACCGCCAGCCGGTCCGCTTCTCCAGCGCGGTGAGATTCTTCGCGTGCCGGGCCGACGGCTTCGTGCGCCGCACGAGCAGCCGTAGCCGGCCGTTCCAGTTCTCCAGGCGCTGGTTGAGGCCGGTCAGTTCCGCGACATGCGCGGTGTCGACGGCCGTGCCGTCCTGGGCGAGGCCGTCGGTCCACGCTTCAGCAGGCAGTTGCTCGATCGCGATCTCGTCGGCGTCGGTGATCGTCCAGCCGACGGTGAACTTCACGCTGCGCCACAGCCGGTTCATCGCCTCGATGTGCTCGAGCAGGTCGTGGGTGGCACCGGCCCCATCGACCCTGATCAGAATCTTGCGCCGGTAGGCGACCGGCAACTGAGCGATCGCCTCACCGAGAACCCGGATGTGATCGGCGACCGTATTCGAGCCGGCACTGCCGGGCCGCAGCAGCATGGCCAGGCATTCCGCGGTGTTCGCACACCACGCACCGAGCGGATGGAACCCGAAACCCTTCTTGAACGTGGCCGCCGCACCCTGCTTCGGTGAGTGAGCGGTGATCAGGGTGGCGTCCAGATCGATGACCACCCACCCGGACAGCAGCTTGCCCGCCACCGTCAGCCACGGGAACCCTTGCGGGCGGCGGGCGAGCAGGGCCCATACGTGAGCGCGGACCTTCGCCCGCGCTTTGCCGATCCGTTTCAGCGCGGTCTCGTCGAGACCGGCCAACGCTCGCCGGACGGTTGGCTCCGACGGCCGATCACCGAAGACCAATCCCTGATGGGCGAGGACCGCGATGTCGGACATGCTCGTGGCGCCGAGCACGATCGCGACCGCGAGTGAGACCAGGACCGTGCCGCGATCCCACCACCCAGGGCCCTTGCCGCGCGGTAGCACCTTGTTCAAACCGCTGGTCAGACCGGTCCGATCTGCGCATTTGCGCAGCAGGACCGCACCCGCGTGACCGACCAGACCCTTCCCGCCCGCGCCGACGACCAGCCGCTGATCCCACCCGCTACCCTTACTCACCAGAAAGGTGCACCCGCTTCTGCTGTGGACATGGACTCGACACCCAAATCCTTGCAGGTCAGGAGCACCTTTCGTTTATCGCCCTCGATCAGTCAAATCGCCTCTGACTCGGGGAGGCTGGGAGGAAGTGCTGCCCGAAATTGACAGGGGCCGCCAGCGCCGCGATGAGCACGAGCGGTTCCTGGACTTCCTGCGGTTCACGAACCAGGTGGACCTTCTGATTCGCGACGCCGAACTGTTCCGATGTCAGGTCACCGATGTAAAGGAGTTGGACGGTGTCTGCGTCGGGGTCGAGGTGCAGGAGATCGACCGGGAGAACCCGGCGTTCCGAAAGTTCCGGATGGAAGGCGGGATGGCCGAGTTCCTTGTCCGAGAGAAGCACAGCGGCAAGCAGGGCAGTAATTTGATCCATCTGGGCCCCCCGTCCTCGGAAAGCATGGAGACGCAGACCGTTTCAGGCGAGAATGATCCCCAATGGACAGTTGACGACGTCGATATACCGAGAGAGACCGCGTGGCTGATTCCCCACCAGGAACCGGCCAAGATGCCTAGGATCGGCGACGTGCACGTCCTGCGCACGAGCGGTCTGCGCGGGCAGGTGTCGCTGATCCGTCGCCGCAAGGACGCTATCGCGAAGCTGGCGACCCACTCATATCTGCTCGACAGCCTGACGGCTCCGGGGCAGGTCTTGATGAACAGCGAGATCCCGCGGCTGCCGGTGCCGCTAGGCAAGGACACGGTGGATAAGAGCAAGCTGACCCAGATCAAGACGATCCTTGGGGCCCGGCCTATCTACACCGTCCAGGGGCCACCCGGTACCGGAAAGACCCACATGGTGTCCTGGCTTTTGCGCGAGATTCTCGAGGAGGACCCGGTCGCCCAGGTGCTGATAACCGCCCAGGCACATCATGCGGTGGATGTGCTTAGGTCCAATGCCGTTCAGTTAAGGCATCAGTGCTGGTCAGCGCGGTGAGCTGACTAGGGGTCGGCGGGCCGGTACCGTGCCGTGGCGTGACGTCGTCTGGGGTGGAGTCGCTGCGGCCGCAGGGCCGGTTGACCGATCACATCGGGCTCGGGGTGGTGTCGGCCCGGTTCAACCGGGATCTGCTGGAAGAGGTACTCAACCGCAGCGGGCGGCGTGAGAAGCGGGTCCGGCGGCTGCCGGCGCACGTGATGATCCGTTACGTGATCGCGATGGGGTTGTTCTGCGCCGAGTCTTCTGACGAGGTGATGCGCCGGCTGGTGGGTAACCTGCGCAGACTTGGTTCCTGGGACGATGACTGGCAGGTCCCGACGGCGTCGGCGATCACCCAGGCACGTCAGCGGCTGGGCGCCGAGCCGGTGAAGATGTTGTTCGACAGGGCGTGCGTGCCCTTGGCTGGACCGGGCACCAAGGGCGCCTGGCTGGCCCGGCGCCGGCTGATGGCGATCGACGCGACCACCCTCGACGTGGCCGACACCCCGGCCAACGTGGAACGCTTCGACCGGATGGGGTCGGGGCCGAAGGCGTCGGCGTACCCGAAGCTGCACATCGCGGCGTTGGCCGAGTGCGGCAGCCACGCGATCGTCGGGGCGGTACTCGGGTCGTGCCGCACCGGGGAACGTACCCTGATCAAGGATCTGGCCGGGCGGGTCGGGCCGGGCATGCTGGTCCTGGCCGACGCGGGCCTGTACTCCTTCGACCTGTTCAACTCCTTCGCCGCCACCGGCGCGGACCTTGCCTGGCGAGTCGGCGCGAGCGTGTCCATCGGGCATCTGCGGTGGCTCGCGGACGGCTCCTACCAGGCACTGATCTTCAAGGCGGGGTTGTCCGCGCAACGCCGGGCCAGGCTGGTCGAGCAGGCCCGGACCGGCCAGGAGATCCCGGCCGATCTCGCCCGCCTCGTCAGGGTGGTCGAGTACACCGTCCCGGACCGCAACCCCGACGGCGAACTCATCGTGGTGGTCACCACCCTCACCGACCACCACGAGGTCCCCGCGATGGAACTGGCGGGTGCCTACCAGCAGCGCTGGGAAGAAGAGTCCACTCTGAACGAGATCAAGACGGACCTGCGCGGCCGCGGCGAAGTCCTCCGATCGAAGGTCCCTGACCTGGTCGAACAGCAGATGTGGGGACTACTGCTGGCCCACTACGCCATCCGCGCACTGCTGCTGGAAGCCGCCGACCCGGCCGGCTACGACCCCGACCGCATGTCGTTCGTCAAAGGCCTACGCGTCGTACGCCGCCAGGTCACCGACCAGGCGGCCATTACCCCCTGAGCACCTTTCCACCGCCCTCGACGATGCCCTCACCGAGATCCGCCACCAGCCGAACCCGCCCCGACGCGACCGCAGCTGCCCCCGCGTCATCAAACGCGCCCGCCACAACTCCTACCGCGTCAAACGACCCACCGACCGGACCACCCGCCACGACGGGCCCGCCATACCCAGGCTGGCCTGCCCAGACGCCTTAACTTAATGGCATTGTGCTTAGGTCCAAGGTAGACAAAATCTTCGAGGCGGTACCCGAACGGCGCCGTCCGCTGGCGATCCGGCTTCGCAGCACTTTGCGCGGGCGTAAGGACATCTCGCAAGTGACGCCGGAGAACGGGTCGGAGCAGCAGGTGACGCGCGACCTGCTGATGCAGGCGATTGAGCGGATCGAGGCGCTCGGCGTGCCGGCGGCGGGGTCGGTGCAGGCCGACTGGCTGGAGGCGTGCCACACAATGGTCGCTGACCTGGTCAGTCAGAACGCCGAGATCGCCAAGGAGTTCCGGGAACTGGTCAAGCGGAGCGCCAGCATTACGTACAGCACAACCAATGACGGCGATCTCGCCGCGCTCGGCAGCGACGTCTCCTACGACTGGGCCATCGTCGAGGAGGCCGGCAAAGTGCACGGCTTCGAGCTGGCACTGCCGATGTTCCTCGGACACCGCTGGCTACTGATTGGGGATCCGAAACAGCTGCCGCCGTACCGGATCGAAGACTACGACAAGGCAATCGCTGAGGTTGCGTCGACCGTGCAGGCGCTGGAGCAACTGCAATTGCCGAACAAGAACGTCGATCGGGACTTCATTCACGGCTGGCGGGACCGTACCGAACAGCAACAACAGGATTTTCAGCAGTACTGCACGAGGTGGCTGCGTCTCTTCGAGCGCTTGCACAAGCTGACAGCTCACCATGAGCCGGAGGGGGGACTGCTCACCGGACAGCACCGGATGCATCCAACCATCGGCGAGTTGGTGTCCGAGGTTTACTACGACGGCCAACTGGAACACTTCACCCAGGATGCGGCAACGCTGGCGCCGAAACCTCAAATTCTGCACAACCTGGTCACGCCGGTCGAACTCCGGGGCCGCGCGGTGGTCTGGCTTGACCTGCCAGCCAACGACCCACGCACTCTGGAGATCGCCACCCCCAAGTACCGAAGCGAGGCGGAGGCATACGCCCTCGACCGCTTCCTGCGTACCCTCCACTTTGGCAATTCCGAGCCGCTCGAACTTGCTGTGCTGTCCCCGTACGCTCAGCAGGTCGCCGTACGTATTCAGCTTGAGGTGAGTGGGGGGCCGGTTGTCCACTCTGGTCGATCGGCTGACATGATCATGGGGTGTCGTCCGTCCCGCAGGTCCCGCTCTCGTACGAGGATCTGGTCGCGATGCTGGTTGAGCTGCGGGAACGGGTTGATCGGTTGGAAGCCGAGAACGCTGAACTGAAACGCCGGTTGGGGATGAACTCCTCGAACTCGTCGAAGCCTCCCTCGTCGGACGGTCCGGGCCGTCCGGCCCGGCAGCCGGGTAAAGGCAGTGGGCGGCGGCGGGGCAAGCAGCCGGGAGCGCCGGGATGGACCCTCGAACTGGTCGCGGATCCGGATGAGGTCATCGAGCACCGGCCACAGCGGTGTGGCCATCCGGGTTGTGGGGCTCCGCTGGGTGATGGGCGTGAGTACGGGCGGCAGCGCCGGCAGGTGATCGAGCTGCCCGAGCGGCGGTCGGTGGTCGTTGAGCACCAACTGGTCGCGGTTGAGTGCGGCGGGTGCGGGCAGGTCAGCGAGCCGGTGGCACCCGGCGGGGTGTCCGGGCGGGTGCAGTACGGCGTCGGTGTCAAGGCCGCCGTCGTCTACGCGCGGGCCGTCCAGTTCCTGCCCTTCGCCCGGGCCGCCGCGCTGTTGGGTGATCTGCTCGGGGTGCGGGTGTCGACCGGGTTCGTGCACCAGGTGGTCGGTGAGGCGGCCCGCAGGCTCGGGCCGTTCGTGTCCCGCACGGCCGCGTTGCTGCACGTCCAGCAGGTGCTGCACGCCGATGAGACCCCGGCAAGGGTCGACGGCGGCTTCAAGTACGTGCACGTGGCCTGCACCCCTGAGCTGACCTTGTTCCACGTCGGCGGCCGCAGCAAGGCCGACATCGACGCCGGGAAGGTCCTGCCCGGGTTCACCGGCACCCTCGTGCGTGACGGCTACGCCGCCTACCGCCACCTGGCCGACGCCGATCACGCCTGGTGCGGAGCACATCTGATCCGCGATCTGCGCGGCGTGCACGAGTCCGACCCGGCCGGCCAGCAGTGGGCCGAGGTGATGGCGCAAACCCTGCTGATGGCCAAGAAGATGACCGAGCAGGCCGTCACCGCGGGCCGGGACGCACTGTCAGCCGACGAGATCAGTCACATCCGTGCCTGTTACGCCGGGGCCCTCGCTTACGGCCGCCAGCAGAACCCGCCCGATCGTGACGGCAAGCCGTCACGAGCCGGCACGCTGGTCGAACGCTTCACCGCCCACCGCGACATGATCCTACGGTTCACCGTCGATCTGGCCGTGCCCTTCACCAACAACCAGGCCGAACGCGATCTCCGCCCGGTCAAACTCCAACAGAAGATCTCCGCGACCTGGCGCACCCTGCAAGGCCTGGCCGACTTCGCCACCCTACGGTCCTACCTGTCCACCGCCACCAAACACGGCAAAGACGCCCTCGACGTGCTCGAACAACTCTTCACCACCGGACCATGGCTACCGGAACCGGCAATATCAAGCTGAATACGTACAGGTCGCCTACCTACGGCAGCGGCTCGGCACGTCAGAGTTTCGGGACGTTCTCCTTGATCGTGGTCTGGTACTCGCAGCAAATCCGCAGAATTCGCCATCGAACGGAGAGAAGCGGATACAGGACGGCTTCTTCACCGTCGACTCGTTCCAGGGAAACCAGGCCGAGGTCATCGCGATCAGTCTGGTCCGCAACAATCAGAAACAGCCCTCGGATGGCCTGGGTTTCCTCAGTCACCCCCAGCGGATGAACGTGCTCATCTCCCGGGCCGAGCGGCTGCTGATCCTGGTGGGATCCTGGGACTTCTTCCGCGCCCAAGTCGCTCACGTTTCCCGCAATCCTGATAGGTTCTCGGGCCTCCTGCACCTCGCGGTGATGACCCGACCGCTTGGAGAGCTGGTTCGACGAGGGTAAGGCGGTCCGGGTGCCGGCTGACCTCACCGATTTCCGGGCCAGGGCCGCGCAGCCACGTCAGCAGCCGGCCGCGCTTGGAGGAATCCTCGGATGACCATGATCCGCACCCTGGTGCCTCTGCAGATGTACGTGGTCACCTACGAATTGGCGTACGGCCGCCCGTACAGCAAGTTCGAGGAGCTGCTGCTGAAAGCGATCAACGAGGCGAGCGAGAGCGGCGGGCGGACCTCGCAGGAGCTCGAGCGCATCTTCCAGGTGCACCTCCGGTTGCTTACCGAGGGCCTGGTAACGCTGATTCAAGAGGGCTGGGTCGCGATGGCCCAGCGAGACAGCCAGATCCATTATCTGGTGACTGCTGAGGGCCGATCCACCGTCGCCACCGGCCGTCGGCCGATGCGGGTACGGACAGCTCACACAAAGATCGTTCGTGAGCGGCTGAGTGGTCAGATGGCCAGGGCGAACGACCTGAGCCTGGTCACCGCGAACAACCTGCGCCGGCTGCCGAGGGGCACCCCACGTCGCCAGGCACTGCAACCGAAGATCATTCGAACGAAGATCAACGGTGGAGAGGCCGAACGCCTGTTGCCTCGGTCCGACAATCAGCACGAGTGGGTCCGCTGGATCGACTCGGCTACCCGGGTGAGCCAGGATCTGCACTACCTGCCGGTTCGGGTGGATCTCGACGCCGACAAGGTCTTCGGGCTGCCCTACCAGTGGCAACACCTGCGCGACATGATCGTGCAAGAGGTACGGGATCGGATCCAGCAGTTCGAGGCCGACCAAGAGTTCCAGGCCGCGCTCGGCCAGCTCATGCAGAGCCGCCCGGAGCGAATGCCGAGCGTCGGAGGCGGCGAATCAACCGTTGATCATTGGGCGGCACCGTACGCGCAGACCGTGGTCAGTTGCGCTGACTTTACGTTGAGCGGTTCCCTGGGCCGCGGCCTCGCCGCTGACTTACTTGCTCGAGCGCAAGGAAGTGCGCTCTTGATCGCCGGTCACCTTGACCAAGCGTCCGCGGTTGCCTTGAGGGACGTAGCTATCGGGCTCAGGCGCCGCGGGGTGCACTGCGATGTGTTGTGGTCTTGCGACGCCGATCAGCAGGCTGCCGAAATCGGGCGAACGATCAGCGCCATCCGGGCCGATGATTCGCTGCCGGGCAAGTTGTCCTTCAACAGGCAACCGGCCACGACGGTGGCCGACATGATCATCACGAATACGGCGGACGGGCCGGTTGCCGCGGTTGGCGCCGGACTGTTCGGCGTGCCCGCGCAGGACGACGAACTGCGGCCGGTACTGCGAATCACGGATCCGGCGGCGGTCGCACAGCTGTCCCGGATCTGCTCCGGGTGGTGGGAGGAAGTGCCCGGTTCCGAGGCAGCGCTGCCGGTGCACCGCTGGAAGCACCTGGCCGAGCAATGGGCTGGCAACCTTGCCCGTACTCCGGCTGCCGCCCAAGTCCCGGTCGTCTGCCCGGATGATCCATCCCGGGACTGTGTGGGTAAGGCGGTCATCCTGGTGGGACCGCAGCAGGCCGCGTTCCGGGACCGGCTCACAGTCGAGCCGAGCGCACGGTATCTGCGTACAGAGCCTGACCGGCCGGTCAACGAGATAATTGCCGACCTAGCCGCGTTGGACGGCGCCGTCGGGCGGATTTTCCGGGTGTTAGCCTCGATCCGTCAGAGGGTCTTGCTCCCTGCCTGACCGTTTCGGCTTGACCGTTTTGTCCACCCGGTTTGGGTGTGATATCGCCACGTGTCGCTGTGGAAGCGCGAGTTCTCCGGGCCCTCGGTCACGGTCTTTCTACTGGTAGGTACAGGGGTCCAGGGTCAGGTTGTCAGTGGTAGCAGGGTGAGGCGCTGCCAGCAGAGGGTGAACGCGTCGGCCCACGGCCAGGTCTCGGGGATGGACAGGACACGCCGGCGGGCGTGGGCGGCCAGTTTCGCGGGCAGGTGCAGCAGCCGGTAACGCAGTGTTGCGGGTTCGGCGTGGGCGAGGTCGTCCTGGTCGTGCAGGCCGAGCAACCGGGTCCAGGAAGTGATGTCCGCGGCGATGTTGGCGGCGAGGACCCAGCCGCGGTTGACGGTCCAGGCCTTCGACGGCAGGTTCCGCAGGCCCATGGCCTTGTTCGTGCGCACCTTGTCTTCCACTCCTGCGTGCGAACGATGCAAAGCGTCGATCCATTGCGGCTGGTGCGAGCCCGGCACCCCGGCGATCCGGCTGATGTTGGTGGCGACGATCGCGTACCGCCAGCCGGTCCGCTTCTCCAGCGCGGTGAGATTCTTCGCGTGCCGGGCCGACGGCTTCGTGCGCCGCACGAGCAGCCGTAGCCGGCCGTTCCAGTTCTCCAGGCGCTGGTTGAGGCCGGTCAGTTCCGCGACATGCGCGGTGTCGACGGCCGTGCCGTCCTGGGCGAGGCCGTCGGTCCACGCTTCAGCAGGCAGTTGCTCGATCGCGATCTCGTCGGCGTCGGTGATCGTCCAGCCGACGGTGAACTTCACGCTGCGCCACAGCCGGTTCATCGCCTCGATGTGCTCGAGCAGGTCGTGGGTGGCACCGGCCCCATCGACCCTGATCAGAATCTTGCGCCGGTAGGCGACCGGCAACTGAGCGATCGCCTCACCGAGAACCCGGATGTGATCGGCGACCGTATTCGAGCCGGCACTGCCGGGCCGCAGCAGCATGGCCAGGCATTCCGCGGTGTTCGCACACCACGCACCGAGCGGATGGAACCCGAAACCCTTCTTGAACGTGGCCGCCGCACCCTGCTTCGGTGAGTGAGCGGTGATCAGGGTGGCGTCCAGATCGATGACCACCCACCCGGACAGCAGCTTGCCCGCCACCGTCAGCCACGGGAACCCTTGCGGGCGGCGGGCGAGCAGGGCCCATACGTGAGCGCGGACCTTCGCCCGCGCTTTGCCGATCCGTTTCAGCGCGGTCTCGTCGAGACCGGCCAACGCTCGCCGGACGGTTGGCTCCGACGGCCGATCACCGAAGACCAATCCCTGATGGGCGAGGACCGCGATGTCGGACATGCTCGTGGCGCCGAGCACGATCGCGACCGCGAGTGAGACCAGGACCGTGCCGCGATCCCACCACCCAGGGCCCTTGCCGCGCGGTAGCACCTTGTTCAAACCGCTGGTCAGACCGGTCCGATCTGCGCATTTGCGCAGCAGGACCGCACCCGCGTGACCGACCAGACCCTTCCCGCCCGCGCCGACGACCAGCCGCTGATCCCACCCGCTACCCTTACTCACCAGAAAGGTGCACCCGCTTCTGCTGTGGACATGGACTCGACACCCAAATCCTTGCAGGTCAGGAGCACCTTTCGTTTATCGCCCTCGATCAGTCAAATCGCCTCTGACTCGGGGAGGTTAGGCGGCGCAGACGGCTGGCGGTCTGCCCGCCGGAAGACGGCGGCCTGGTCCACCGAGGTGGTGCCGGCGGCGCCACCGACCCCGGCGCAGCGAGTCCTCGCGGTGAACGGACAATGGCTGGTCCAGAGCGGTGACCCGGACCGGTCCAGCATCTCGTTCTGCGTTGAAGGCCACGTGGGGGAGCGGGCGTGGATCCGGGCGGTAGATCCCTGATCCTGCCGTCGAGGTCCGCGATGATATGCACGTTCTTGCCAGAGCCGATAGTGCCGCAGAAGCGGATCTGCGAGCACTGCCTCGACGCCGTTGCCGACGGGCGACCTTGGCTGGGCACTCAGCGGCGTGAGCTGGACAAACTCAATGGTAGGGCGTCACCGGCGATCGTGGCGGTGTGGTTCGCATGGTGGTACCTCCGGCCCACCATAACGGCTGGCCGCCGCTGACCTGATTCTGGGCAGAGCTGACAGCATTGGTCCTGGGTCCGAAACCGGTCCTTCCTTTCCTCCTACCGCAGTTGCGTTCAGGGCCCGATGGCAGCCGGTCGTGTGGATGGATATCGGCGTTGGTGATCGTTGCGTGCCCGGTAGGCTGTGGGCCGTGAGTGGTCCTGCGGTTCGTGTTCGTTTCGCCCCTTCGCCGACTGGGATGTTCCACGTCGGCAATGCCCGTTCGTTGCTGTTCAACTGGGTGTTGGCCCGACAGTCGGGCGGGACGATGGTTCTGCGGATCGAAGACACGGACGCCGCCCGCAACCGGCCCGAATGGGTGCAGGGCATCGTCGACGCGATGGCGTGGCTGGGCGTTGGCCCAGAGGACTACGAAGGCCCGCTGTTCCAGTCCGACTACGTGCAGCATCACCGCGAGGCCATCGATCGGCTCCTCGCCGCCGGGCTCGCCTACTACTGCGACTGCGCTCGGGGTCAGGTCATCGCACGTACGGGCAGCGAGCACAAGGGCTATGACGGCTACTGCCGCGACCGTGGTCTGCCCACCGGGGACGGTTGCGCGCTGCGCTTCCGTACCCCCGATGAGGGCTCGACTGTGATTGTCGATCTGGTGCGCGGTAAGCCGACGTTCGAGAACGCCCTGATCGAGGACTTCGTCATCGCTCGTGGCGACGGCTCGCCGGTGTTCCTGTTGGCGAACGTGGTCGACGACATGGTCATGGGCATCACCCACGTGATCCGGGCTGAGGAGCACCTGCCCAACGCGCCGAAGCAGCAACTGCTGTGGGAAGCGCTGGGCGCGGAGCCGCCGGTGTGGGTGCATGCGCCGATCCTGGTCAACGAGAAGCGCCAGAAGCTCTCCAAGCGCCGCGACCGGGTCGCTCTGGAGGATTTCCGCGTCGAGGGCTACCTCGCCGAGGCGATGCGCAACTACCTGATGTTGCTCGGCTGGGCACCCTCCGGCGACCGGGAGATCCTGCCGTGGGACGACATCGTGGCGGAGTTCCGGCTGGAGGATGTGAACCCCTCGCCGGCGTTCTTCGACGTGAAGAAGCTCCGTGCCTTCAACGGGGACTACATCCGGGCGCTGTCGGTGGAGGCGTTCGTCGAGGCGTGCCAGCCGTGGCTGACCGGTGAGACCACGCCGTGGCGGCCGGACGCGTACGACGCCCAGGCGTTTGCCGCTGTCGCCGAGTTGGCGCAGACCCGGATCGCGGTGCTCTCCGAGATTGTGCCGATGGTCGACTTCCTGTTCCTCGATGAGCCGGTCGCTGATGAGGCGGCGTGGGCGAAGGCCATGAAGGTCGAGGCCCCGGCGCTGCTGGCGGCCGTGGTCGAGGCGTACGAGGCGTGCGAGTGGCGGGCCGAGGCGCTCAAGGCTTCGCTGGAGGCGATCGGTGCCGAGCGAGGGCTCAAGCTCGGTAAGGCGCAGGCACCGGTACGGGTGGCGGTGACCGGGCGCACTGTCGGTCTGCCGCTGTTCGAGTCGATCGAGATCCTCGGGCGTGAGCGAACCCTGGCTCGCCTGCGGGCCGCACTCGACCGCCTGAGCTGATCTCTGTTGCGACCGGCGGATCGACCCGCCGGTCAACTCAATCTTGATCACCGGTGGCAGCTGGCCTTGCCCCTGACTCGGAAGTAGACCAGACACCTTGGCTTCGCGGAGCTGAGCGGTCAGCGACTGATGGCTCGCCCTTGCCGTTCCGGTGCGCTCGGACGCTCATCGGCGATGCCGCCCGGAGTGGTCCGTGCGCTGCAGGACGAGGTTTGCCGGGGTGGTATGCACCAGGTAACTGGATAGGTGCTGGAACATCGGGTATGCGTGTACGCCGATTTGCTCAGGTGGTGGCGGGGATCCAGGGGTTTCCGGTGACGGCTTGGATCAGGGCGTCGAGCATGTTGTTGCCTTGGCGGATGGCGGTGGCGGTGTAGCTGCGGATGGCGGCGAAGTGTTCGGCGCCGGTCATGGTGCGCATGCTTCCGGAGACCTTGATCCGTAGTTTCGGCATACGGATGGTCTGTTCGGCGGCGTTGTTGTCGAAGGGGACGGCCGGGTCGGTGACGAATCGTAGGTAGTCGTCGCGGCGGTCGCGGAGCCGGACGAACAGGGCGTGGTGTTTGCGCTGGAGTTTGCCGTCGCGGCCGGCGGTGGCCTGCGCGCCGAGCACGACGGCGGAGCGCAGCAGGTACTGCTGCTCGCGTAGGGCGTCCGGGTTCGCTGTGTCCTGCCCGGTGTGGGCGTCGTCGGCCAGGCGGTTGAGCCGGCGCAGCGCGTTGATGGCTTGGGTGGCGAGGTCGGCGGTGGGGCCGGTGGCGGTGTCGGTGACGTAGACCAGTTCACGCAGCACGTGGGCGTTGCACAGGGCGTGGTTGGCGCTGGTGTAGGTGTCGTATGGCGCCCACGCGTCGTGCACGGCGACACCGGTGAAGCCGGGCAGGACACCGGCGTCGTCAATGGCGGCGGCGCCGCGTCTGCGGTGCGCCGTGAGGAGCACGTCGGTGCCGGTGGACGCGGAGTGCAGCCAGGCCAGACGGCCTTCGACGCGCATCCCGGTCTCGTCGAAGTGCACGACCGGCGCCTGCCGGATCCGGTCGCGGATCACCGGCAGCACCTGCTCGATGATGCCGAGGGCGGTGCGTTTGACCCAGGCGGTGACCGTGGCCGCCGCGACCGGCAGGCCGAACAGGTCCCGCAGCGCGTCGGCGGTACGGCCGATCGACAGGAACTGCCCGTGCAACAGGTAGACCCCGATCGCGGCGATCCGCGGCCCGTACACGGCAGGCGCGGTGGCCTCGGCGGGCCCGATGCCGGTGGTGCGATGTCCACACGGGCAGGCGAGGGTGACGATCTGATGCTCGGTCACCACGACCGTCGGTTCCGGAATGTCGAACACCTGCCGCCGGGTCACGGACACTTCGGCCGCGCCGGCCAGATCGTTGTCGCAGCCCGCGCACACCTCGGGGGTGTGCCGCACGATGACGTCGGGGTCGGCGACCTGCTCCAGAGTGGCGCCGGGCTGCCCGGCCGGGCGCCCCGGCCCCCGCCCGGACCTACCGCGCAAAGATTTGGGTGCCGGCTTGGCCAGCCCGTCCGTCGACGGCGGTTTCGAGGAGTTCTTCGACGACTGCTTCAGCTGGGCTTCCAGATCAGCGATCCGGCACTTCGCCGTACTGAGGTCAGCCTCCAGCTCCGCGATCCGCCCGAGCGCCTGATCCAACCGGGCGAACAGGTCCGCGTTCAGCGCAAGCAGCTGCTCATACGACGGCTGCGAAGGATCGGCGGGCACGAACGGTCAACGACCCACCCCGGCCAAACACCTCTGAAAGATCAACGACACCTATCCAGTTACTGCACCAGTTCGTAGGTCTCCCGCCCCAGCCGGTCGTGAATTTTACGGCGATATCGGTCGGGGTGGCTGTCGTCGTACTCGATGATGACGATTTCGGGTTGGTGTCTGTCGGGGTCGAAGGAGTTCCAGACGTCGAGTTCGGTGCCTTCGACGTCGATGCTGAGCAGGTCGATGTGGTTGATAGCACCATTGGTCGAGGAGGTCTTCGAGGGTGCGGCAGGTGACGACGATTTCCTGGTAGTCGGTGCCGGTGCGGTGTAGCCCGGACCAGGAGGGCTTGTGGCGGTACATGTCGAACGGCCACAGGCCGGGGGTGGCGGAGACGGCGCAGGTGTCGACGGCGCAGCAGCGTTGGCGGAGGCGTTGGTGGTTGCGGGGGTCGGCGTCGACGCAGAGGCCGCGCCAGCCGAGGTTCTCGACGTGGAGGGTGTTGCTGCCGCGTACGCCGTCGCCGGCGCCGATGTCAACGAAGACGCCGTGAGCGGGCAACCGGAGGTTCTCGGCGATCCAACGGTCCTCGCCCCACTGCGAGTGGTAGGGCGCGGGTGGGGTGTACGGAAGCATGACGCTCACCCGTGCCACTCGCGCAGGAGATGCTGTTCGCGGCTCCGGTCGAGCCAGCGTTGGGACCAGCGTCGGCGCAGTGCCTGCCAGGTGAGGGCCTCGGCGATGGAGTCTTTGAGCGGGCGGTGGGTCCGGCCGGCCCTGACGGCGCGGGTGGTGTTGACGGACATGAGGGCGATTTCCGGGCTGCTGGCGGGGAGCCAGAGCGGGATCTCCGTCCAGGGGCGGATGCCGTGGGTGAGGGCGAACTCCTCGCCGACGCGGCATGCGGTGACGGTGCGGCCAGCGTGGGTGAGGACGGTGTCGACCAGGATGCGGGCGGTGGTGGTGGGGCCGGCGACGTTGACGATCCCGGTCAGCTGCTGCTCGATGGCGGTGCGGATGAACCGGGCGACGTCGGCGGGCGTCGACGAGTTGAAGTGGCTGGTGGTCGGGCATCGGGACGAGGACGTCGCCGCCGCGCAGGGCGCGTTCGAGCCAGTAGGCGAGGCGTTCACTGTCGTCGTGTCGGCCGATGACCAGGCCGAGGCGGGCGATGAGGAGTGGTACGGCCATGCTGGCCAAGCGTCGTTCGAGGTAGCGCTCGCAGCGCAGTTTGCGGGTGGCGGAGGCGCGGACAGGGCGGGCGGCGTCGGCGGGGATGGTGGGTGAGCGTTCGGTGAGGCCGTTGCTGCCAGGGTCGCGGCGGTACACGCCACAGCTGGAGATGAGGACGTACCGGCCCAGGGCCAACCCGGCGTCCGGTCCGCGCACCATGCCCACCGCCACCGCCCGGTTCAGCGTCGCCACCGGGTTGGGCGCCAGCCGCTCCAGCACCTCATAGAGGGCGAGGA
Organism: Micromonospora craniellae; assembly: GCF_014764405.1. Taxonomy (NCBI): domain Bacteria; kingdom Bacillati; phylum Actinomycetota; class Actinomycetes; order Micromonosporales; family Micromonosporaceae; genus Micromonospora; species Micromonospora craniellae. The sequence goes on from NZ_CP061725.1 coordinate 4,996,212, forward strand.
CCTGCGGCCAGTCGGTCTCGTCGGTGCTCGGTGCCTCGGCGTGCACCGCAGTGATGGCCGCCTGCACCTGCCGGACCACGGCCAGCCGACGGCCCTGTTCCGCCGTCGGGGGCGGGGCGAACCGCGCGCCCGCCTCGCGCAGCCGCTGTTTGGCCCGCACGATCCGCTGACCCATGGTCTTCTCCGTCACCAGGAAGGCGGCGGCCACCTCGGCGGTGGTGAGCCCGCCCACCGCCCGCAGGGTGAGCGCGAGCTGCGCCGGAGCGGGCAGCGCCGGGTGGCAGCAGAGCAGGAACAACTCCAGCAGGTCGTGGTGGGGCGCTGCGGCGGCGTCCGGTGGCGGCACGACGAGCGCGTCCCGCGGCAGGGCGTCGTGGTCGGTCCGTTCCCGGCGGGTCCGGGCCGCCTCGGCGCGGACGTGGTCGACGTACCGGCGGGCGGCCACGGTGTGCAGCCAGCCCGACGGATGCGCCGGTACGCCCTCGCGCGGCCACGCCTCGACGGCGGCGACCAGCGCCTCCTGGACCGCGTCCTCGGCGGCGGCGAAGTCGCCGTAGCGGCGCGTCAGGGTGCCGAGCACCTGCGGGACGAGCCGGCGCAGCAGGTCGGCGGTGGCCTCGTCCAGGCTCAGTTCCCGGCCCCGGCCTGGCTCATCAGCGGCCAGACCTCCAGACCGCCGCCGACTCCCGCGCCCAACCGCAGCCCCGGTGCGACCGGGCGATCTCCAGTGCGCGCTGCTCGCTGACCACGTCGACCACGAAGTACGACCCGACGTACTCCTTGGCTTCCAGGTAGGGCCCGTCGGTGACGACCGGCGCGGCGTCGACCATGCGTACGGCCCGTGGCCGGGTTTCCAGCCCCTGCGAGTCCACCAGTTCGCCGGAGGCCCGCAGGGCCTGGTTGAAGGCGTCCACCTCGCCGATCAGCGTGGCCAGGTCACCGTCCGGCAGGCTGCCCCAGACCTCTTCGTTGCCGTAGATCAACATGAGGTACTTCACGTTGCATCCTCATAATGATCGATATGTCCGCAAAAAGACAGGACGGCGGAGCCTTTCCTGACGCACTGTTGTAGCAGGTGGAGCAGCTGCGGACGACAGGCCACAGCCGACTCTCCGGCCGTGTCTCGGCCCACACCGCCCGGTCGACAGGGCGGTTCCCGCCGCGCCCGACAGCGACGTCGCCGCCCGCACCACGCCGGATCCCGGCGGGACGCGATCGCGCCCCGCTCCGGCCGTCGCACTCCCCGCCGCGCCGCCGGCGCAAGATCCGCCGGGTCGCGGCGATCGAGCCAGGAAGGAGCTGCCATGGCCGCTCCCACCGTCACCGCCGCCCTCAACGCGAGCAGCTACGCCCCCGGGGCGCAGATGCTGCTCACCGTCACCTATGGCGACCCGGACACCAAGACGCTCACCGTCACCGTCGTGGTCACCGACGCGCAGGGCAACAGCAGCGCACCGGCCAAGGCCACCGCCGTCATCGACCCGCTCACCGTCACCGTCACCGACGCCTCCGGCCGCACCTGGACGCGGGTGTCGGACAACGGCACGGTGGCCGTGTACCGGGCGGTGGCCTGATGGCCCGGGTCACCGTCACGGTGCGCGACTTCACCGGGCAGACCGCCAGCGCTGCCGTCGACTACGCGATCACGCCGCCGGTGCTCGGCGGCTACTACCTGTCCGGGAACGCCGACCCGACCGCCGACATGGCCGGCGGCAACTTCCGGTCGCTGACCCAGTACCGCAGCTTCGCCGACAGCTACGTCTTCCCCGGGTACAACAGGCCGTGGCTGGTCACCCTCGGCCGGAACGGGATACAGGTCAACATGGTGCTGGAACTCAAGCACTACGGGGCGGCCGACACCGGTGCGCAGACCTTCACCGTCGACGGGGTGCGCTACGTCGTACCCGCCCCGGCGATGACCATCCAGCAGCGTCCCGGCGCGGTCTGGCCGAAGGCGTACGGCTACGGCCAGGTGCTCGCCGGGCAGTGCGACGGACTCTTCGCCCGGGCGCTGTCGCAGTACCGGACGATGGGGTTCGGGGTGAACATCCAGCTCGCCTCCGAACTCGACACCGACCACGAGTTCGGCACCACCGAGTCCGGCCGGGCGTACACCTGGGCGGAGTCGGACGCCCGCGCGGTGCAGGCGATGACGTACATCGTGAACTGGTTCCGGGCCAAGTCGCTGCCGCAGAACACCACCTTCTCGGTCGGTCTCGGCGGCTTCGACCGGCCCTGTTTCCAGCGCACCCACCCGGAGTCGCTGATGTCGCGGCTGGACTTCCTCCAATGGAACGTGTACGCCACCAGCGCCTCACACACCGCGCTGGACCGGTTCCGCCGGACCAAGGACTGGGCGGTGGCCGACCTCGGCCCGGTGGCCCTGTCCCGTCCGGTGCTCATCGCCGAGTGGGGCGTCCGCGTCGCCGAGATCCCCGACCAGGCGGCCTGGATCGCCACCGTGCCGCCCGCCATCGCCCGGCTCAACGCCGAGCGGGGTCCGTTCATCGCCCGCACCAACTACTTCAACTCCGGCTGGGGCACGCTCAGCCCGAGGGCGGCCGGATTGGCCGCCCTGCGGGCCGCGTACGCCCGTCCCCCGTACGTCTGACGGGCGGCCGCTACCGGCCGGGTGGCCGACCGAGCATCCCGGTGAGCGCGTCGAGGAGCAGTGGGGTGGCCTGGTTGTTGGCGAAAAGGTGCCGGGCGTTGCGGCACGGGCTGTGCCGGACCCAGAACTCGGCCGTGGCGCCGGTCGCGTCGGCCACGGTCAGCGTGTCGAACGTGGTGGGCAAGGGGTGCCCTCGCCAGTCCGGCCACCCGCCGCAGTCGCTGCGCGTGGCGGATCGGTCGAACGTCTCGTTGAGGATCGGCCGCAGGTCGTCCGCGTCCGCGCGCCGCTGCTCCTGTCGGACCAGTTCGGCGGTGTCGTCATTCACCTCGTACCGGCAGGCGGCGACCTCGATCAGCGGGGTCGGCAGGATCGGATACGGGTCGCTGTGGTGGAACCGGATCCGGTCCGGTGGCTTGGAGTCGCTCATCCGTTCGGCGGGGATCGTGGCCGGGCAGGCCGGGGTCGTGATGGTGGCCGGGTCGGTGGTGGCGACGAGCTGCTCCCGGTACCGGTCGAGGAACGTCGAGAAGATCCCGAAGTCGACCCCCCTTCCGTGGGTGGCGGTGACCGCCACCCGGCAGTTCGAGTCCGTCCACACGGTCACCGGCTCGCGGTCGGCGTAGCGCAGCACCAGCACGGTCTGCTCCTGCTGTGCCGCCGCGGTGCACCTCAGCTCTCCGTCGGCGTACGGACGCCCCCGACCGTCGGTCGGCCGCGACGGCTGGGCGTTGAGCATGCGGACTATCTCGTCCACTCCGGTGGTGAGGGCCCGTGGGCCGGGGATCTCAGGTGCCGAGTGCAGATTGTCGACCTGCACCTGGCAGTTGATGATCTCGACCGCTCCGGGCGGGACGAGCGGTTCGTCGTCGCCGTAGCGCACGGCGTCCAGGTCGGGCCGTCCGGCGATGCTGGTCGGGCAGACGACCTCGCCGGCCGGATCGGTGGCCGTCACCGGTGGGGTGGTCCGGTCCGGGCCCCGCAGGGTCGGCAGGGCGACGCCGAGCGCCACGATCAGGGTGACGGCCGCCGCCGTGGTGGTGACCACCCGGCGGCGGTGCCGGCGTACCCGGGTCCCGACCTCGGCGATGCGGTCGCGTGGGGCGGGCAGCGGGGGGACGGCGTCGGTGAACAGCCGTCGGATGTCCTCGTCGTCACGGGTCACGACACGACCTCCCGTTTGGTGAACAGGTCCAGATTCGGATCGGCACGCAGGTTGCGCAGGGCACGGGACGACTGCACCTTCACCGTGTTCGTCGAACAACCCAGCACCTCGGCGGTCCGCTCCACGGAGAGGTCCTCGGCGTAGCGCAGCACCACGATCGCCCGCTGCTGGCGGCTGAGCCGGGCCAGCGCCCGGCGAAGCGCGTCCCGGTCGGCGGTCTCGCGGGCCGGGTCGCCCGGACCAGCGTGCTCGGGTGGTGCGGCGGACGGGACCTCGGAGCGCCAGCGGCGTCGCCACCAGGAGACGTACGTGGTGAACAGGGCACGTCGCAGGTATGCCTCGGGATGCCCGGTGGACACCGTCGACCAGCGCTGCCACGCGGCGGCGAGCACGGTCTGCAACAGGTCCTCGGCCCGCCCGACGTCGCCGGTCAGCAGCCAGGCCGACCGGAGCAACGCGGGGGACCGGGCTGTCACGAACTCGGCGAAGCCCTCCGGCGGCGCCGGGTGTCCGTCGGTCATGCGCACCTCCTGGTACGTAGACGCGCACGCCGGGTCGGAAGGTTAACGGACCGCACCGCGACTTGACAGCGACGCCCCTCCGGTTGCATGGTTAGTTACATGAGTAGTGAACCGGCCAACCAAGACGGCAGGCCAGGGTGGCGGACGTGATGGAGGACGGTCGACCGATCTTTCTCCAGATCGCGGAGCTGCTGGAGAACTCGATCCTGGACGGGACGCTGGCCGAGGAGGGGCAGGTGCCGTCCACGAACGAGCTGGCGGCCTTCCACCGGATCAACCCGGCGACCGCCGCCAAAGGGGTCAACAAGCTCGTCGACGACGGAACGCTCTACAAGAAACGAGGAATCGGGATGTTCGTCTCCTCCGGTGCCCGCGCCAAGCTGCGCGGTCGACGCCGTGACGAGTTCGCCCGGCAGTACGTGCAACCGCTGGTCGCCGAGGCACGCAAGCTCGGCATCGACCCGGCGGAACTCAAAAGCATGATCGACACCTGGGAGGGCGAACGATGAACCCGGTCGTCACCGTCACCGACCTGACGAAACGTTACCGGGGCGTCACGGCGTTGGACAAGGTCAGCTTCTCGCTCGCCGGGAACCGGATCTACGGCCTGCTGGGGCGCAACGGCGCCGGCAAGACCACCCTGATGCAGATCCTCACCGCACAGAACTTCGCCACCTCCGGCGAGATCGCGGTCTTCGGGCAGCACCCGTACGAGAACGAGAGCGTGCTCTCCCGGACCTGCTTCATCAAGGAGAGCCAGACGTACCCGTCGAACCTGCGGGTGGAGCACGTGCTACGGGCGGCCATGTTGGTCTATCCGAACTGGGACGAGGAGTTCGCCCGGCAGTTGGTCGACGACTTCCGGCTGCCGCCGCGGCGCAACGTCCGCAAGCTCTCCCGGGGCATGCTCTCCTCGCTCGGCATCGTCGTCGGGCTCGCCTCGCGTGCCCCGCTGACCTTCTTCGACGAGCCGTACCTCGGCCTCGACGCGGTCGCCCGGCAGATCTTCTACGACCGGCTGCTGGCCGACTACACCGAACACCCCCGCACCATCGTGCTGTCGACCCACCTCATCGACGAGGTCAGCGACCTGATCGAGCACGTGCTGCTGATCGACGGCGGGCGGCTGCTGCTGGACGAGGAGGCGGAGGCGCTGCGCGGTCAGGTGCTCACCGTCTCCGGCCCGGTCGCGGCGGTGGACGAGTTCACCCGTACCGCCACCGAGCTGCACCGGGTGCTGCTCGCCGGCACGGCCCGCGCCACCGTACGCGGAGACTTCGGCCCGGCCGAGCGGGAACGGGCCCGATCCCTGGGCCTCGGCCTGGAGGCGTCCTCGCTCCAAGAAACCGTCGTGCGCCTGACCACGTCGAGCAACGGCCACGCGGCCGACGCGACCAGCAAGGAGGCCGTCCGATGAACCGCACACTGACCGTCGCCCGGCTTCAGTTCGTCGCCTGGCCCAGCATGGTCGGCTGGCCCTGGGGGATTCTCGCCCTCAGCTTCCTCATCAACCTGGCGCTCTTCACCGCCATGAACGAGACCGTCGACGCCACACCGACCACCGGTGGCCTGGCCAGCATCTACGTCGTGATGTTCGTGGCCTGCATCAACGTGATCACCCAGGACTTCCCGTTCGCGATCGGGTTGGGCGTCTCGCGCCGTAGCTTCTACCTCGGCAACGTGCTCCAGTTCGGGGGGCAGGCGATCGTCTACGCGGCGGCGCTCTACCTGCTCTCCATGATCGAGGAGGCCACCGGCGGCTGGGGCATCGACCTGACCTTCTTCGGCATCCCGTTCCTCTGGGTGGAGAACCCGGTACTGCGTTTCCTCGGCTTCGCGATTCCGTTCCTGCTGCTCGGCTTCCTGGGGATCGCGATCGCCCTGGTGTTCAAGCGGTGGGGCGTCAACGGCATGCTCACCCTGAGCACCGTGGCGCTGGTCGTGATTGGCGGGACCGTGGTCCTGGCCACCTGGCGGGGCTGGTGGTCGGCGATCGGAGGCTGGTTCGCAGATCAGTCGGGTGCCGCCCTGCTCGTCGGCTGGCCGGCGCTGTTCACGCTGCCGCTCGCGGCCGCCAGCTACCTGATCATCCGGCGCGCGACGCCCTGACCGTCAACGCGCCGGTGATGACGCCCGACGCGGTTGGCCGGGCGCAACGGGGGCGGCCCCTCCCGACCGTGTCGGGAGGGGCCGCGTGCCGGCTGCGTTCAGCGCCAGGTGTCGGTCAGGGTGACCGATCCGGTGGCGGTGGCGGTACGGTTCCCGCCCGACTCCCAGACCACCTGGCCCGAGTCGGTGCGCTTGACGTACTTGTAGGAGAACGTGGTGCCGGCCGGCACGGTCAACCCACCGGTCCAGACCGGGTAGGCGGTCGGTGACAGCCGGACGCCCTTGGCCGGGTCCCAGCCGCCGAGGGCGGGCAGGTCACCGACGACATAGACGTTCTGGCCGAGGGTCGTGGTGGCGGTGGCCCGGAAGGAAACCGTCGTGGCGGCCGGCGGGTTGCCGGCCTGTTGGTTCCAGGTGGCGGTCAGGGCCGTGCCGGCGGTGCCGGTGCGATTGGGGTCGTTCTCCCACTGCACCGCCCCGTTGCCGACCTTGACCAGCTTCCACTCGAACGCGGTGCCCGCCGGCACCGACACCGATCCGCTCCAGGTCGGGTAGCTGCCCGAGGTGGTGGACAGCTTGACCCCGTTCGCCGGGTTCCAGGAGCCGAGCGCCGGGATCGAGCCGACGACGTACACCTCCTGGCCGGGGTTGGTGGAGACGGTCGCGGTGAACCGGGTCGATCCGGCCGGGACCGACGGGCTCGCGGTCGGGGTCGGCGAGCCGGTCGGGGTCGCCGTCGGGGTCGGGGTGGTGCCGTCCAGGCGGGCGTCGACGTGCAGGGCGACCGCCTGGTCGGCGGCGATGGACGCGGTGAAGGCGCCACCGGAGACGGTCACCGCACCACCGGGGCATGCCCCGGTGGACCGGTCGTACGCGCCCCGGCCGACGTTGCAGTAGCGGCCGTCCGGCAACGAGGTGGCGAAGCTACGGCTCCACGCGCTGTTGGTGGCGTTGAAGGCGGCGTATCCCCGGTTGCCACGGGCGAAGGCCAACCGCCCGTTGCCGTCGGTGACCACCGACCCGATGCCGGTGCCGGCGACCGCGTTACGGAAGCCCGGCATACCCGCCACCCCCGCGTTGCGGTGCTCGCAGATCCAGGCGCTGCCGCCGCAGTCGGCGGCCAGCGTGGTGCCGTTGGACGTGCTGGGCGGGCCCTGTCCGTGCACCGAACCGAACGCGTAGCTCGACATGAGCTGGGGCCGACCGTACGGGTGGGCCATCATGAACGTGTCCGCCAGGTAGTAGCGGGCACCGCTCTTGTAGGTCAGCGTCGGGTTCTCGCGCTGGGTGTCGTGGTTGTCGATGAAGACCACCGCCTGCCCGGCGGTGAGCCCGCCGTAGTTGGGCAGGTTGCCCAACTGGGCGATGTTGCCGTCGCGGAACGCCGACGAGACCGCGCGCTGGTAGTCGAAGTTGGTCACCCCGCCGTACGGCGCGTACGCGGTGTAGGGGATCGTGCCGTCGCCGTACACCTCGTGGAACAGGTCCGGCCGGCCGCCGAAGCCGGGCACGTCGCGCAGCCGGTTGATGATGTCGCCCAGGTGCGCCTCCTGCACGTGCTTGGCCGCGTCCACCCGGAAGCCGGCCACGCCCAGGTCGATCACCGCGTTCATGTACTTGGCGATCTTCCGCCGTACCTCGGGGTCGGCGGTGTTCAGGTCGGCCAGGTCGAGCAGTTCGCAGTCCTGGACCTCCTGCTTGTTGCCCCAGTTGCTGATCCGCCGGTAGCAGGGCGCGAAGTCGCCGTATCCGTAGCTGTCGCCGGAACCGTCGTTGAACAGGTTGGGGTAGCTGTACTTGCTGTAGACGGTGCCGGCGCTGCCCGGGCCACTGCCCGCCGAGCCGGTGCCGCTCATGTGGTTGAGCACCATGTCCACATAGATCTTCACGCCCTGGGCGCGGCAGCGCTCGATCATGTCGACGAACTGGGCCTTCGTGCCGCGTCGCGTCGCGTCCAGCCGGTACGACACCGGTTGGTAGTCCTGCCACCACGGGTACGTGGCGCCCTCGGCGCTGGGCAGCACCACGTGCTCCTGCGGCGGGGAGACCTGCACGCCGCCCCAGCCGTTCGGCCCGAGCGTGCTCTCGCACTCGTCGGCGACGGAGTCCCACCGCCACTGGAACAGGTGGACGATCGCGTCGCCATTGGCGCGTACGTCGGCCGCGCTGGCCGGCGCGGTGCCGGCGGCGACGACGGTGAGACCGGCCGCGACGAGTGTCGCGGCCAGGGCCGCGGGTATCGCGGCGCGGGGACGGGGGATTCGCACGGGCCCTCCTCGGGGGACGGTCAGGCATAACGTGGTGACAGCAACGGTTCCTGCAAGTTATGCAAGAACTTGCGGTTAGGGCGTGACCGTAACAGTGACGTCGATCCTTGGGAACCTCTGATTCACAAGTCGATCCAATGGCGGTCAGCCTCTTGCGGATCACTGAAAACACTGCAAGAATTTGCGCCCACGTGGGCCGGAACGGTCGACGGCTCAGAGACCGTCGGGTAACCGGCTCGGGGCGTTGTGTGACGGCGAGACACGTCGATGCGGGACGCTCGACAAATAGGTCATCCCCGCCATGATCGGGTTGTGTGTGCAACGTAGACCTTGGCGGGGATGACGCCCGCTCATGCTATCCGTCGAGCTTGACCGACGCGATGTGGGCGATCCTGGCCCCTCTCATGCCGGTGCGTGACCTGCGTAGAGGCGGCCGGCCCCGTAAGTGGGACGACCGGCTGATCCTCGACTCGATCTTCTACGTGCTGCGGTCGGGCTGTGCGTGGCGAATGATGCCGCGTGATCTGGCGCCGCCGGATGCGGCGCATCGCTGGTTCACCGCTTGGCGTAGAAACGGGACGTGGGATGCGATCCACGACGAGCTTCGCCGGCAGGTACGGGTGGCGGCGGGTCGTGGGCCGGAGCCGACCGCGGCGGTGTTGGACGCCCAGTCGATCAAATCCAGCGAGGGTGGCGAATGCCGTGGGTTCGATATGGGCAAGAAGACGACAGGCCGTAAGCGGCATCTGGTTGTCGACACGATGGGGTTGATCCTGGTGGTGATGGTCACCTCCGCCTCCGTCAACGACCGTCCTGGAGGCCGGCGGATCCTGCAACGACTGGCCGAGGCATTCGCCACCGTCGCGCTGGTGTGGGCCGACGGCGGCTACGCCAACAGCATCGACTCCAGCCTGTTGAGCTGGGCAAAGGACAAGCTCGGAATCCTGCTGGAGATCGTCAAGCGCACCGACGATGTCAAGGGCTTCAAGGTCCTGCCGCGTAGGTGGGTGGTGGAGAGGGTGCGCCGTGAGGCGCTGATTGATCGAGTGGAGGTGAGAGACCGTAACTGGATAGGTGCTGGAACATCGGGTATGCGTGTACGCCGATTTGCTCAGGTGGTGGCGGGGATCCAGGGGTTTCCGGTGACGGCTTGGATCAGGGCGTCGAGCATGTTGTTGCCTTGGCGGATGGCGGTGGCGGTGTAGCTGCGGATGGCGGCGAAGTGTTCGGCGCCGGTCATGGTGCGCATGCTTCCGGAGACCTTGATCCGTAGTTTCGGCATACGGATGGTCTGTTCGGCGGCGTTGTTGTCGAAGGGGACGGCCGGGTCGGTGACGAATCGTAGGTAGTCGTCGCGGCGGTCGCGGAGCCGGACGAACAGGGCGTGGTGTTTGCGCTGGAGTTTGCCGTCGCGGCCGGCGGTGGCCTGCGCGCCGAGCACGACGGCGGAGCGCAGCAGGTACTGCTGCTCGCGTAGGGCGTCCGGGTTCGCTGTGTCCTGCCCGGTGTGGGCGTCGTCGGCCAGGCGGTTGAGCCGGCGCAGCGCGTTGATGGCTTGGGTGGCGAGGTCGGCGGTGGGGCCGGTGGCGGTGTCGGTGACGTAGACCAGTTCACGCAGCACGTGGGCGTTGCACAGGGCGTGGTTGGCGCTGGTGTAGGTGTCGTATGGCGCCCACGCGTCGTGCACGGCGACACCGGTGAAGCCGGGCAGGACACCGGCGTCGTCAATGGCGGCGGCGCCGCGTCTGCGGTGCGCCGTGAGGAGCACGTCGGTGCCGGTGGACGCGGAGTGCAGCCAGGCCAGACGGCCTTCGACGCGCATCCCGGTCTCGTCGAAGTGCACGACCGGCGCCTGCCGGATCCGGTCGCGGATCACCGGCAGCACCTGCTCGATGATGCCGAGGGCGGTGCGTTTGACCCAGGCGGTGACCGTGGCCGCCGCGACCGGCAGGCCGAACAGGTCCCGCAGCGCGTCGGCGGTACGGCCGATCGACAGGAACTGCCCGTGCAACAGGTAGACCCCGATCGCGGCGATCCGCGGCCCGTACACGGCAGGCGCGGTGGCCTCGGCGGGCCCGATGCCGGTGGTGCGATGTCCACACGGGCAGGCGAGGGTGACGATCTGATGCTCGGTCACCACGACCGTCGGTTCCGGAATGTCGAACACCTGCCGCCGGGTCACGGACACTTCGGCCGCGCCGGCCAGATCGTTGTCGCAGCCCGCGCACACCTCGGGGGTGTGCCGCACGATGACGTCGGGGTCGGCGACCTGCTCCAGAGTGGCGCCGGGCTGCCCGGCCGGGCGCCCCGGCCCCCGCCCGGACCTACCGCGCAAAGATTTGGGTGCCGGCTTGGCCAGCCCGTCCGTCGACGGCGGTTTCGAGGAGTTCTTCGACGACTGCTTCAGCTGGGCTTCCAGATCAGCGATCCGGCACTTCGCCGTACTGAGGTCAGCCTCCAGCTCCGCGATCCGCCCGAGCGCCTGATCCAACCGGGCGAACAGGTCCGCGTTCAGCGCAAGCAGCTGCTCATACGACGGCTGCGAAGGATCGGCGGGCACGAACGGTCAACCTCCCCGAGTCAGAGGCGATTTGACTGATCGAGGGCGATAAACGAAAGGTGCTCCTGACCTGCAAGGATTTGGGTGTCGAGTCCATGTCCACAGCAGAAGCGGGTGCACCTTTCTGGTGAGTAAGGGTAGCGGGTGGGATCAGCGGCTGGTCGTCGGCGCGGGCGGGAAGGGTCTGGTCGGTCACGCGGGTGCGGTCCTGCTGCGCAAATGCGCAGATCGGACCGGTCTGACCAGCGGTTTGAACAAGGTGCTACCGCGCGGCAAGGGCCCTGGGTGGTGGGATCGCGGCACGGTCCTGGTCTCACTCGCGGTCGCGATCGTGCTCGGCGCCACGAGCATGTCCGACATCGCGGTCCTCGCCCATCAGGGATTGGTCTTCGGTGATCGGCCGTCGGAGCCAACCGTCCGGCGAGCGTTGGCCGGTCTCGACGAGACCGCGCTGAAACGGATCGGCAAAGCGCGGGCGAAGGTCCGCGCTCACGTATGGGCCCTGCTCGCCCGCCGCCCGCAAGGGTTCCCGTGGCTGACGGTGGCGGGCAAGCTGCTGTCCGGGTGGGTGGTCATCGATCTGGACGCCACCCTGATCACCGCTCACTCACCGAAGCAGGGTGCGGCGGCCACGTTCAAGAAGGGTTTCGGGTTCCATCCGCTCGGTGCGTGGTGTGCGAACACCGCGGAATGCCTGGCCATGCTGCTGCGGCCCGGCAGTGCCGGCTCGAATACGGTCGCCGATCACATCCGGGTTCTCGGTGAGGCGATCGCTCAGTTGCCGGTCGCCTACCGGCGCAAGATTCTGATCAGGGTCGATGGGGCCGGTGCCACCCACGACCTGCTCGAGCACATCGAGGCGATGAACCGGCTGTGGCGCAGCGTGAAGTTCACCGTCGGCTGGACGATCACCGACGCCGACGAGATCGCGATCGAGCAACTGCCTGCTGAAGCGTGGACCGACGGCCTCGCCCAGGACGGCACGGCCGTCGACACCGCGCATGTCGCGGAACTGACCGGCCTCAACCAGCGCCTGGAGAACTGGAACGGCCGGCTACGGCTGCTCGTGCGGCGCACGAAGCCGTCGGCCCGGCACGCGAAGAATCTCACCGCGCTGGAGAAGCGGACCGGCTGGCGGTACGCGATCGTCGCCACCAACATCAGCCGGATCGCCGGGGTGCCGGGCTCGCACCAGCCGCAATGGATCGACGCTTTGCATCGTTCGCACGCAGGAGTGGAAGACAAGGTGCGCACGAACAAGGCCATGGGCCTGCGGAACCTGCCGTCGAAGGCCTGGACCGTCAACCGCGGCTGGGTCCTCGCCGCCAACATCGCCGCGGACATCACTTCCTGGACCCGGTTGCTCGGCCTGCACGACCAGGACGACCTCGCCCACGCCGAACCCGCAACACTGCGTTACCGGCTGCTGCACCTGCCCGCGAAACTGGCCGCCCACGCCCGCCGGCGTGTCCTGTCCATCCCCGAGACCTGGCCGTGGGCCGACGCGTTCACCCTCTGCTGGCAGCGCCTCACCCTGCTACCACTGACAACCTGACCCTGGACCCCTGTACCTACCAGTAGAAAGACCGTGACCGAGGGCCCGGAGAACTCGCGCTTCCACAGCGACACGTGGCGATATCACACCCAAACCGGGTGGACAAAACGGTCAAGCCGAAACGGTCAGGCAGGGAGCAAGACCCTCTGACGGATCGAGGTCAACGACCCACCCCGGCCAAACACCTCTGAAAGATCAACGACACCTATCCAGTTACGAGAGACCTTCGCCGCCGTCCTGTCGCAGCAGGGTGGTGAAGCTGGGGGCAGCCTGATCCGGGAGGTGCCGGGGAGGGTGGCAAGCGGCCCCGACAACGCCGGGACGTAACCAGTACTGCCAGATGGCGCGGGTCCGGCAAGCGAGACGGAGAGGTATACGCGAGGAACCGGTGTCTGAAGCCTCCTAACGATCCCTACCAGCTCGAACCTGGCGGATGTGGGCTGGGTGCGGTGCGTCCTGGTCCTCTTCTCTCGGGACGGGGAACTCCTGCGGCTGCTGACGTTCGGCGGTCCGGGAGGCCACGGTGAAGTGCTGCGGGGTAGCCGTGGCGATGCCGCGGGGGTATAGCCGGGTGCCTCCTTCGTCGAGCGATCAGTCAGTGAACACGGGAACTTTCCCGGCTTTGCCCGGGGCCGTCTCAGCCAGAGACGACGCCTCGGGTTGGGTTCACCGTCGGCCGATCGGGTCGGGAGAGGGCGGAGCCGCCGTAGTACTCCGAGGCCGGGAGAGCCGGTCACATGGGGAAGGGCGGCAGCGAGATCGCAAGGGAGGTACTGCAATGCCCGAAGACACGGTGGTGGATACCGCCGTCACGTGGCCGACCCCGGAAGAGGCATGGACGCGGGTACGGGGAATGCAGATCAAACTGCACCGTTGGGCGGCGGCCGACCACGGTCGCCGGTTTGACGATGTCTACAACTTCGTCAGCGACCCCGCCACGCTGGTCGTGGCGTTGCAACGGGTCGCCGGGAATGCCGGAGCCCGCACTGCCGGAGTGGACGGCGTCACCGCTGTCCACGTGAGCATGGCCGGGCCCGAAGTGTTCCTGGACCATGTCCGTTCCCTGCTGAAGACCGGCACGTTCCGGCCACTACCAGTACGGGAGAAGATGATTCCCAAGACCGGCGGGAAACTACGCCGGCTGGGGATACCGACCATCACGGACCGTGTGGTCCAGGCAGCGCTGAAGCTGGTCCTGGAGCCCATCTTCGAGGCGGATTTCCAGCCTTGTTCGTATGGGTTCCGGCCGAACCGGCGCGCGCACGACGCGATCGCCGAGATCCATCATCTGGCCACCGCCGGTTACCGGTGGGTGCTGGACGCGGACATCGAGGCGTGCTTCGACCGTATCGACCACCCGGCCTTGATGGGTCGGGTGCGAGCGCGGGTGAAGGACAAGCGAGTGCTCGCGCTGGTGAAGGCGTTCCTCAAGGCCGGGATCATGACTGAGCTCGGCGAGCGGAACGAGACCACGTCCGGCACACCCCAAGGAGGGATCCTCTCACCACTGCTGGCCAACATCGCGTTGTCGGTTCTCGACGAGTTCTTCGTCGAGCAATGGGCGGCAGCGGGCACCGGCCAGCAGCGCAGGCAACGACGCGCCAAAGGACTGGCGACGTGGCAGTTGGTCCGCTACGCCGACGACTTCCTCGTCCTGGTCCATGGCAACCAGGAACACGTCGAGGACCTGCGCGACCAGGTGAGTACCGTTCTGGCGACGATGGGCCTGCGCCTATCTGAGTCCAAGACCAGGATCACCCACCTTGCCGACGGGGTCGACTTCCTCGGCTTCCGCATCGTCTGGAAGCGGAAACGAGGAACGGACAAGTGGCATGTATACACGTTCATCGCCGACAAGCCGGTCCAGGCGCTGAAACGGAAGATCAAGTCACTGACCCGCCGGTTGTCGCACCTGAGCTACCGGGAGACGCTGGTCAAGATCAACTACATCCAGCGTGGATGGGCCAACTACTTCAAGCACGCGGTCGCCAAGCACACCTTCTCCCACCTGCAGAACTTCATCTGGTGGCGAGTGATCAACTGGGTGATGCGCCGCAACCGCATGACCTGGAGAGCCATCCAGCGATGGCTGCGCACCCCGCAAGGGTGGCAGCCCATCGCCTTCGACGGGGTCGAGTTGTTCAAGATGGCGAAGGTCCCCGTGACCCGATACCGCTATCGCGGCACCAAGATCCCGAACCCCTGGCAGCCCACACCGACAAGCCCACCCCCAACGGCATGACCTCGTGGAGAGCCCGGTGCGGTGAGAGTCGCACGCCGGGTTCGGCGGGCGGGTCCGGGAAACGGACCTGGAGCAATCCAGGCACCGCGCCCGGGCCCGACCCAACACGTTCGGCTGGCTGGTACGTAATCGGCGTCTGGCCCGGGACTACGAGCGGTTGACCGTCAACTCTGAGGCCATGATCAAGGTAGCGATGATTCGACTCATGACGATACGTCTGGCCGGGCAGGCGGTCCGGTGGAGCAACACTACCGAACGCGAAGCCGCCCGACGTATCAACGCTGAACGACTTATCGCCACGTAGTCACCTGGTTACCCGACGGTCTCTCAGACGCGCGGGCGGCGACCGTCCGCGCCGAAGCGCAGATAGGCCAGGACCGCCACCACCGTGCACACAGCCTGACCAGCGACCCAGCCCCAACCGGGGCGTACCGGCCCCAGCAGGGCGACCAGGGTCGGCGCCGCGAACAGCAGCACGTCCGTCCCGTTGAGCAGCCACAGCACCGGGCCGGGCGAGAACGCGCCCATCGGGGTGACGACCAGCGGCAGGGAGTGGTCGATCCCACCCGCCTGCGCCCGCCGGACGGCCATCATCGCGGCCGTCGGGCCGAACGCCAGCCCCAGCGCCCACCAGGGGCCGGGCGGCAGGTCGCCGAGCAACCCCAGCACCGCCACAGCCAGTCCGGACCAGGCCGTGGCCAGCACCGCCGGCACGACCAGCCGGATCGCGACCGCCCGGCGGCCGGTCAGCCCGAGCAGCCGCAGCAGCGCCGAGTGAGCCGCATCGCGGCGCAGCGCGTCCAGGGTGACCCCGGCGACGGTGACCGCCCCCACCACCAGGGCGGTCGCCGGCAACCAGCCGGCACCGGCGGTGAGCATCGCCGGCAGCGGTGCCGCCGCGGCCAACCAACCCAGCCGCCAGCCGCGTCGACGAAGCACCAGCAGATCCTGTTGCAGCGGCACCAGCCGGCCCAACCGGGGACGCAGCGGCCGGGAGCGCAGTGCCCGCCGCCGCCAGTACCGCCGCTCGCGCAGATCGGCGAGGAAGGACGGCTCGACGGCGTACGCGGCGTCCAGGTACGTGCCGACGGTCAGCGACGGCTCGTGCAGCCGGACGTCGGGCAGGCGCGCCAGGTCACGGACGGCCAGGGCGGTCAGGCCCGCGACGGCGAGCAGGGCGCCCAGAGTGAGCGGGAGTGGCGGCGCGTCGACGCCGGGCAGCGTCGGCAGCGGGCGGACCCGGCTCAGCAGCACCGTCGCGCCCAGCGCCACCAGCAGCGCCGGCACCACCACGTCCAGCACCCGGGCGTACCCCGGCCGGCGCTGCGCGGCCACCGTGAGCAACGCCAGGAGGGCACCGGTGGCCGCACCCAGGGTGAGCCAGCCGGTCAGGGCGTACCCGGAGACCGGGCGGACGGCCAGGCGGGCGGCGCCGGCCAGCGCCAGCAACGTGCCCCCGACCGCCCCGACCGCCAGCGCCCGCACCAGCGCCGGCAGCAGCAGGCCGCGTCGGGGCACCGGCGCCGGCAGCAGCCAGGTCAACTCCCCACGCCCCAGGACCAACGGACCCGCCTGACGCAGCAGCAGCATCAGGCCGGCAGCGCCCGCACCCAGCAGCACCAGCACCACCAGCCGGTCCGGTGAGGCCGCCCCCGCCGCCGGCCACATCGCCGAGCCGACCCCCGGACCGAACAACCCGACCGCCATCGCCACCGTCAGCACCAGCAGGTACGCGCTCTCCAGCGAGAGCGAGGGTGCGCGTTCGGCCCGCTGCCTGCGCACCCAGCGGCGCAGCCGGCGAGCGGTCGGCGGCACCGGCTCCGGCCGGGTCGGCGCCTCGGCCACCCGCGTCATGTGCCCGCGTCGGGTGCCGGTGACCCGGTGTGCAGCCGGAGGACCGGACAGCCGAGGGCGGCCACGAAGACCGGATCGTGACTGGCGAACAGCAGGCTCCCACCGGCGGCCAGATGATCGCCGAGCAGACCGGCCACCACCGGCCGGATCGACGCGTCCAGCCGCTGCTCCGGCTCGTCGAGCACCAGCAGTTCCGCCGGACGGGCCAGGGCGGCGGCCAGCAGCAGGCGTTGCCGCTCACCCGAGGAGAGGCGGTCCGGGGTGCCGTCGCCGAGGTCGCGCAGGCCCAGCACGGACAGCAGCTCGTCCACCCGACCGTCGGCCGGGTCGTGGCCACCGGCCATCCGGACCAGCTCCACGTGCTCCCGGACGGTCAGTCCGGCGTACCAACTGGGCTGCTCGACGGTGGTCACCACCCGGCGCCAGAACGCGGCCGAGCCGTCCGGCGCGGCCCCGAACACCCGGACCCGGCCCGCGCTCGGGTCGGTCAGGCCGGTGACGCAGCGCAACACGGTGGACTTGCCCGCGCCGTTCTCGCCGACCAGGCAGAGCGCGCCGCCCGCCGCCAGGTCGAAGTCGACGTCCCGCACCACGGTCACGCTGCCGAACGTGACGTGCAGGTCCGCGACAGCCACGATCGGTTCACCCACCACACCAGCCTAGATCGACTGCACGAGTCGGGCGGTACGGCCGTGGGCTTTCTATGCTCGGTGCATGGAACTGCGGATCTTTACCGAACCACAGCAGGGCGCGACCTACGACGCCCTGCTGGCCGTGGCCCGCCGCGCCGAGGAAACCGGCTTCGGCGCCTTCTTCCGTTCGGACCACTACCTCATGATGGGGTCGGTCAGCGGCGAGCCGGGCCCCACCGACGCCTGGACGACCCTGGCCGGGCTGGCCCGGGACACCCGCTCGATCCGGCTCGGCACGCTGATGACCGCCGCGACGTTCCGGCTGCCCGGCCCGCTGGCCATCACCGTCGCGCAGGTCGACCAGATGAGCGGCGGCCGGGTCGAACTGGGCATCGGCACCGGGTGGTACGACGCCGAGCACAGCGCGTACGGGATCCCGTTCCCGGCGCTCAAGGAGCGCTTCGACCGGCTGGACGAACAGCTCGCCGTGATCACCGGTCTGTGGCGTACCCCGCCGGGGGAGACGTTCGCCTTCACCGGCCGCCACTACCAGGTCAGCGATTCACCGGCGCTGCCCAAGCCGGTGCAGCAGCCGCACCCGCCGATCCTGCTCGGCGGCATGGGCGCGAAGCGGACCCCGCAGCTCACCGCCAGGTACGCCGACGAGTTCAACCTGCCGTTCGTCTCGATCGACGACACGGTCACCCAGTTCGGTCGGGTGCGTGCCGCCTGCCAGGAGATCGGCCGGAGCCCGGATGAGTTGACCTGGTCCAACGCGCTGGTGCTCTGCTGCGGCAAGGACGACGCCGAGGTGGCCCGGCGGGCCGCCGCGATCGGCCGGGACGCGGACGAACTGCGCGAGAACGGGCTGGCCGGCACGCCCGCCGAGGTGGTCGACAAGCTCGGCCGGTACGCCTCGGTGGGCAGCCAGCGGGTCTACCTCCAGGTGCTCGACCTCGCCGACCTGGACCACCTGGACCTGGTCGCCGCAGAGGTGCTGCCGCAGCTCTGAGTGGTTGCGGTGTCGGCCCCGGTCCGGGGTGGCGGACCGGGAGTCGGCACCGGTGACGGCGCCGGTCCCGGCGAGGGTGACGGCTGCGGGGTGGGCTGGCTCGCCGGGTACGCACCCGTCGGCGCGCTGGCCGGAAAGACGCCGCTGCCGGTCGGGTCGATCTCCTCCTCGGAGGGGTACACGTCGCCACGAGGGGCGGGATCACGGTAGCTGCTCATCGGCGTAGGGTTCCCCGACGGAGCCGGCGGTAACCGTCGGCGCGGAAGGGGGCGGTCGCGTGTCGACGCAGCGCAACTGGGCGGGCAACATCCGGTACTCCGCGCGGGCGTACCATCGGCCGTCGTCCCTGGACGAGCTGCGCGAGCTGGTCGCCGGCAGCGACCGCATCCGGACGGTGGGCAGCGGGCACTCCTTCAACCGGATCGGCGACACCACCGGGGCGCTGGTCGACCTGTCCGGGCTGCCGGCCACGATCCGCCTCGACGCGCAGCGCCGCACCGTCGACGTTCCGGCCGCGACCCGCTACGGCGACCTGGCCACCTGGCTGCACCAGCAGGGGTACGCCCTGGCCAACCTGGCCTCCCTGCCGCACATCTCGGTGGCCGGGGCGGTCGCCACCGGCACCCACGGTTCCGGTGTCACCGTCGGCAACCTGGCCACCGCCGTCGCCGGACTCGAACTGGTCACCGGCGCCGGCGACCTGCACACCGCCGACCGGGACTCGGCCGACTTCGCCGGCACGGTCGTCGCCCTCGGCGCCCTCGGCGTGGTCACCCGGCTCACCCTGGACGTGGTGCCCACCTACGACGTGCGGCAGTACGTCCGGCTGGACCTGCCCCGCGCCGCGCTGGACGAGGCGCTCGCCGCCGCGTACAGCGTCAGCGTCTTCACCGACTGGCGCTCCACCCTCGGCACCCAAGTCTGGCGCAAGCAGCTCGCCGACCAGCCGCCACCGCCCGCCGACTGGCTCGGCACGACGGCGGCCGACCGGCCCTGGCACCCGGTGCCCGGCATGCCCACGGTCAACTGCACCGAACAGCTCGGCGTCGCCGGGCCGTGGCACGAGCGGCTGCCGCACTTCCGGCTCGGCTTCACCCCGAGCAGCGGCGACGAGTTGCAGTCCGAATACCACCTGCCGCGCGCCGACGCCGCCGAGGCGCTCGCCGCGCTGGACGAGGTGGCGCACCTGATCGCCCCGGTGTCGCAGACCAGCGAGCTGCGCACCGTCGCGGCCGACCGGCTGTGGCTCAGCCCGCAGTACGACCGGGACACCCTCGCCGTGCACTTCACCTGGATCGCCGACACCACCAAGGTGCTGCCGGTGCTCGCCGAGGTGGAACGCGTCCTGGCCCCCTTCGCCCCGCGCCCGCACTGGGGCAAGGTCTTCACCCTGCCGCCCGAGGCGATCGCGGCCACCTACCCCCGCTGGGCGGACTTCGCCGCCCTGCTCATTCGGCTGGACCCGGCCGGCAGGTTCCGTACCGAGGAACTGGACCTCCTCTTTCCCCGCTGACCCTCACCGACCCACCGTGACCTGGTCGCGCATGCTGCCGCGCTGCACGGCACGGCTGATGTCGCTGGGCGAGACGATGCCGACCAGGCGACCGTCGGCGACCACCAGCGCCCGCCCGTCGGCGCAGTCGCTGAGCCGGGGGAGCAGGTCGGTGAGCTGCTCGTCGGGGGAGGCCAGCACCAACTCGTCGGAGCGGCAGGACACCGACTCCAGCGTGGTGCTGCCCCGCGCGTCACTCGGCACCCCGCGCACCCGGTCGAGGGTGGCCAGGCCGACCGGCCGGCCGTCCTCGGTCAGCGGCAGCGCGGTGTGCCGGTAGGCGAACAGGTAGTTGTCGACGAAGTCGGCCACCGTCATCTCGCCCGAGGCGGTCTGCGGCTGCGGCGTCATCACCTCGGCCACCCGGATCCCCCGCAGGGCCGAACCCACCCGGGCCTGCCGCTCCTCCAGGCTCGCCGCCCCGATCAGGAACCAGCCGATCAGGGCCAGCCAGAGCCCGCCCACACCGGCGCCGGTGAGGAACCGGAACAACCCGAAGCCGATCAGCGCCAGACCGAGTACCCACCCGGCCCGGGCCGCCACCACCGTCGCCCGGGTCCGATCCCCGGTGGCCTTCCACACCGCCGCCCGCAGCAGCCGCCCGCCGTCCAGCGGCGCCGCCGGCAGGATGTTGAAGACCGCCAGCAGCAGGTTGATGCCGCCCAGCCAGGCCATCACACCCAGCCACAGCCCGTGCACCCCGGCGATGTTGAGTAGCATCGCGAGCACCCCGAAGAAGGCGCCGATGATCAGGCTGACCAGCGGCCCGATCCCGGCGATCCGCAGCTCGGCACCGGGCGTCCGGGCCTCGCCGCGCAACTCCGCCACCCCGCCGAACAGCCAGAGCGTGATCCCGCCGACGCCCAACCCGTTGCGCTTGGCCACCACCGCGTGCGACACCTCGTGCGCCAGCAGCCCCAGGAAGAAGACGACGGCCGCCGCCAGCCCCGCCAGCACGTACGCGACCACCGACCGGTCCGGGTACGACGCCGGGAACAGGTTGGCCGACAGCCCCCACCAGATCAGCGCGAAGATGACCAGGACGCTCCAGTTCACCCCGACGGGTACGCCCACGATCCGGCCGAGCCGGAAACTCGCCCTCATGTCTCGCTGATACCCCCGCAGGTCGTTTCCATGCCCGGGCACAGTGCGACCGGCACGGGTCGGGGGGTAGCGACGGTCTCCGGGCGGACCTGCGGATCCTGCTACCGGTCGTTCACGGTCACCGGATGGCGCTGCGGCGGGGTCGGCACGGCACTGCACCGGCCGGGCCGCCGACGGGTAGGGTGCGAGGCTGAGCCGGGCCGTCGGCAGCAGCCGGCGCACTGACTGAGGACGGACGTGGCGAAACTCGAACTGACCGTGGCCGAGGCTGCGCTGTACGACCTGGTCGGACCCCGCACCTTCGTCCGGGCCCGGCAGCACCTCGACCGCGGCGACCTGGTCGACGTGCGGTGGGATCCGACGACCGGCAGGATCTCTGGTCAGCTCACCGGCACATGCTCGGGTCCGGTGACAGCTCACGTGGCGATGCTCGACGAGCGCATCACGGCCCTCGAAGGAGATTGTGCGTGTGGGCAGGACGGCTGTGCCCATCTCTCGGCGATGGCTCTCGCCATGCTGTCGACGGGCGGGCCGCCGCAACGCGATCCGGTGAAGCAGCAGAAGAAGAAGGGGAGCTGGGAGTCGGCGGTCGCCAGCCTGGTACGCGACATCGCACCACCTGAGGCCACCATGCGACCCGAACAGGCGGGCGTCGGCCTCCAGTTCGAAGCCGTTCGACCCACTCCGGACAGTGCAGGCTTCCGGGTCGGACTCCGTCCGGTCGTACCGGGGCGTACCGGCTGGGTTCGCTCCGGGATCAGTTGGTCGTCGTTGAGTTACGCGTACACGGGAAGGTCCAGGCAGTCCGAGCGGCATCGCCGACTGCTCGGTGAGATCGTGCGGTCGGCTGCCTCCGGCCACGACCCGTACGGCTACCACTACGGCGGCCATCGGCAGACCATCTTCCTCGACGAGATCGAGACCCGACGCATCTGGGACCTGCTGGCCGAGGCTGACGAAGCCGGTGTCCCGTTCGTACAGCCGGGTAAACTGCCCGGTCCGGTACTGGTCGGCCGCCGCCCGGTCCGGCTGTCGGTGCGAGTCGACCGGGCCGACGGCGAACTCGCTCTCGGCGCCGCGCTGTCGGTCGACAGAGCGCCGATCGACACGACCGAACTGGTGCTCGTCGGCGATCCCGCGCACGGTGTCGCCTGGTGGGGGCAGCCGGATGCGAACGCGCCCCGCCCCGGGAAGCGCGCATTGCATCTGGCGCCGTTGGATGCCGCGATGTCACCGCGCACGACGCGGGCGCTCGCCGGACCACCGATCCGGATTCCGGCTGCCGAGGAAGCGCAGTTCTTCGATCGTTTCTATCCGGACCTGCTCCGCCAGGTGGAGGTGATCGCGGCCGGTCCGGCGGTCCGCCTCCCGGCGGTCGGGCCGGACACGCTGGCAGTGACCCTGACGCCGGAGCCCGGCCACCGTCTTCGCGTCACCTGGGAATGGCACCGCGTGGTGGGTGACCGACGCCATCCCGAGCCCCTGCGGGCCGGTACGCCCGGCGGAGCCGACGCCCACCGCGAGCGGGTGCTCGGCCAGGTGATCGAGGTGGTCGCCAAGCCGGTGGCCGAACTCGTCGAACCGACCCCGGCCGGGCCACAGCTGACCGCCTCGACCGTCGTCGCCGGTGACGCCCTGATCCGTTTCCTGACTGACGTCGTGCCCCGGCTCGCCGACATCGACCACGTCGAGGTGATCACCGCGCCCGACGGAACGCTGCCGGACTACCAGGAGACGTTCGACGCACCGGCGATCACCTTCACCGACGGAAATGGTGCCGGCGACCACGACTGGTTCGACCTGTCGGTGCAGGTCAGCGTCGGCGGTGAACCGGTCGACTTCGCCACGTTGTTCGGCGCGCTCGCGCAGGACCATCAGTACCTCATCCTGCCCAGCGGGACGTACTTCGCTTTGGACCGAGCGGAGTTCCGCCAGCTCAGGGAGCTGATCGCCGAGTCGCGTACCCTCTCGGACGCCCCACCCGGGACGGTGCGGGTCGGCCGGTTCCAGGCCGGGCTCTGGGACGAACTCGCCGAGCTCGGCGAGGTGACCGGCCAGGCAGCCGCCTGGCAACAGTCGGTGCGGGCGCTGAGCGAAGCAGACCTGGCCGTCCCACATCCGGTTCCGACGGAGGTACGGGCCGAGCTGCGGCCGTACCAGCAGGACGGTTTCCGGTGGCTTGCCACCCTGCACGACCACGGTCTCGGCGGCGTCCTCGCCGACGACATGGGACTCGGCAAGACCCTCCAGGCGTTGGCGCTGATCTGTCACGCCCGGCGGGAGCAGCCGTTCCTGGTGGTCTGCCCGGCCAGCGTCGTCGACAACTGGGCCCGCGAGGCGGCCCGCTTCACGCCGGATCTCGCCGTCCGGGCGATCACGCAGACCGTGGCGCGACGCGGCGTGGAACTCGCCGAGGCGGTGTCCGGCGCGCAGGTCGTCGTCACCTCGTACACCCTGTTCCGGCTGGAGTACGACGACTACCGGGCGCTCGACTGGGCGGGCCTGATCCTCGACGAGGCGCAGTTCGTCAAGAACGCCCAGTCCCAGGCGCACCGCTGCGCGAAACTACTGCCGGCACCGTTCAAGCTGGCGATCACCGGCACGCCGATGGAGAACAACCTCGGTGAGTTGTGGGCGCTGTGTTCGATCGCCTCACCCGGGCTGTTGCCGCGCGCCGACCGGTTCACCGAGTACTACCGTAACCCGATCGAGAAGGAACGCGACGCGGACCGCCTCACCCAGCTCCGCCGCCGGATCCGGCCACTGATGCTGCGTCGGCGCAAGGGGGACGTGGCCGCCGACCTGCCACCCAAGCAGGAACAGGTCCTGGAGATCGAGCTGGACCGCAAGCACCGGCGCGTCTATCAGGCGTACCTGCAACGGGAGCGACAGAAGGTCCTTGGCCTGCTCGGCGACCTGGAGAAGAACCGGTTCGAGATCTTCCGGTCGCTGACCCTGCTGCGGCAGGCCAGCCTCGATGTCGGGCTGGTCGACCCGGAGCAGAGTGTGCCGTCTACCAAGCTCGACGTCCTCGCCGAGCGGGTCGCCGACCTGGTCGCCGAGGGACACCGAACCCTGGTGTTCAGTCAGTTCACCCGTTTCCTCGACCGGGCCCGGCAGCGGCTCGAACAGGACGGCATCGGATGCAGCTATCTCGACGGCAGCACCCGCGACCGGGCCGCGGTGATCGACGAGTTCAAGAGCGGCACCAACCCGGTCTTCCTGATCAGCCTCAAGGCCGGCGGGTTCGGCCTCAACCTCACCGAGGCCGACTACTGCCTGCTGCTCGACCCGTGGTGGAACCCGGCCGCAGAGAACCAGGCGGTGGACCGGGTACACCGCATCGGACAGACCCGCAACGTGATGGTGTACCGATTGGTCGCCAAGGACACCATCGAGGAGAAGGTGATGGCCCTCAAGGCGCGCAAGGCCGAACTCTTCGACAGCGTCCTCGACGGCGGCGAGTTCGCCTCCGCGCAACTCACCGTCGACGACATCCGCAACCTGCTGGAGTAGGTGCGAGGTCGGAAGGCGCCAGCGCGACGATATCAAGATCCGTCGAAGTCGACATCGCTATGACGGAGGCGGTCACCATCGAGTGTCGTCGACTCCACCACCATGAAGTCGTAGTTGCCGGGGCCGACCGTCCGGTCGAGGGTACGCATGATCCGGTCGGGGTTGTCGCGCGGACCCTGGTGGAAGAAGGGCTTTCCGTTCAGGCCGAAGGTGATCCGGCTCGGCGGCTCCCAACTGCCGAGGTACGGCGCGGCGCTGTAGAAGTCACGATGCGGGTCGAGACCGAGGCTGCGGGCGTAGTCCACCGCTCCGAAGACCAGGTGCCGGGCAAGCTCGACGGGCGCCTGGAGTGGCGCGCGGTCGTAGGCGCTGAAGAACTCCGCCACAGTGCCGTTCAGGCTCGTCGGGTCGCTGGTGATCGGGGGAATCGCGTTCTTGACGCCGAGGCAGTAGGTGTCGACCAGGTACCCGCACGTGGTCACCCCACCGTTCTCGGCCCGGGCGACCATGACACTGACCAGCCCGGCACCGATCACGAACGGCGGTAGCTCCGCGTCGTCCACCCAGTCGGCGGGCCGGTCGACGATGCTCAACCCATTGCTCCACTGCCGGCTGACCCAGCAGCCCAGCAGCGGCAACTCCGACGGATGGGTGCGCTCCGGCCGTACGACATCGACGCCGCGCACCAGCCGGGTGACCACCGCACGGGTCACGCTCAACTCCCGGGCGATCTGCTTTGGCGTCTTTCCGGCGGCTCGCAGCGCCTGAGCCCGATCCTTCAACTCCTTTGATTCCACGCGGCCATGGTGGTGCTTTTCCTGCCAACTTGCAAAGCCGCCACTCGAAGCACATGCCTGCGTCAGGGCGGGTTCCGTCGATCTCGGCTGCTCAAGCCAGCTACGGGCCTGTCGTTGAAAGGGTGTAAATCCGAACAAAGGAGACACAGGGATGGTAGATGTGACGATCACTTCAACGGCCCCCGTGGACTCGGTGGCCCCGTTCCGTGGGCCGTGGGCTGCGCTGCGTCGCTCGGACCGGTGACTCCCGCGTCAGCGGCGGCTCTGGCAGCAACTACGTAGTCGGACTCGCCCGGTCTGCGTGCGTCAGTTGGAGTTGCCGCTCCACAAGGAATTCTTCACCCTCGGTGATGCCCGCGTGTGTAACGGGTGACGATGTCTGGTTTGTGGTTGCAGCTTGTGACCGACCTTTACATCGGTGGTTCGGCATCCTTACAGTTCGGGCATCGACTGGCTTGATCACGGGGGTGGCCGGGTGGCTGGCGTCTGCATGGGTACGGCGCGGCGTTGGTGGATAGCGGCGTTGGTGTCGATGTTGGTGACGTCGGCGCTGGTAGCGCCCACCCGGGTCGAGGCGGCTGCGCCGAAGTCGGCGGTGGCCTGTGAGGACGAGCAGCCGGACGCCGATTCCGCGGGGCGGATGGTCGGGACGTGTGGTCGGCGGGTGGAGATCCTCGCCGAACGTACCGAGTGGTCGCAGACGTTCGTGAACGTCGACGGTTCGCGCACGTTGGAGCAGAGCATCGAGCCGACACGGGTGCGCAGGGGGAGGTCCTGGGCGCCGGTGGACACCACGCTCAAGGTCTCCGCGGAGGGGGTCACTCCCCGCGCGACGGTGTTGCCGATGGTCTTCTCACCCGGTGGTGACGCGCCGTTGGCACGGCTTCGCGACGGTGAGCGGGAATTGGCGATGACCTGGCCGGGTCGTCTACCGACGCCGGTGTTGGAGGGTGCGACCGCGATCTACCGCGGCGTCCTGCCGGACGTGGACCTGCGGGTCACCGCGCAACCGATGGGTTTCTCCGAGGTGTTGGTGGTGCGG
The DNA here is from genome assembly GCF_014764405.1 of Micromonospora craniellae. NCBI lineage: Bacteria > Bacillati > Actinomycetota > Actinomycetes > Micromonosporales > Micromonosporaceae > Micromonospora > Micromonospora craniellae. Next base: position 5,022,751 of record NZ_CP061725.1, read on the forward strand.
TCTCGTCAGGCGGCGGTGAGCCCTCGACTGGCGTTACTGAAGTTCGGGTTGGAGACCAAGGGCGTCACGGTCGGCACGACCGGCTGGGGTGGACTCGCGGCACGCGACGGCGAGGGCGCTGCCGTGTTCGCCGCGCCGGCACCGATGATGTGGGACTCCTCGGACGCGTCGGAGGCTGAGACGCCGGACGGGACGACCGAGAAGCGTTCGAGCGAGGTGAGCCCGCAGCGCAAGCCGAGTACGGCTGAACAGCAGCGGCATCTGGATGAGGAAGCCTCGGTTCAGGCGGAGTCGCGCCGGCCGGGCGCACGTGAGTTCGTACGACGCGCGGTGATGCCGGTACGGGTCGATGGTCAGGAGATGACGCTCGTGCCCGACAAGGCGATGCTGTCCGATCCCCGATCGAAGTTGCCGATCTACATCGACCCGTCGTGGACGGGCGGGGTCGCCAGTAACGCGTGGACGTCGGTGTGGAGCAAGCACAAGTCGAGTTCCCGGACCCCGGCGACGGCACCCGAGCCGGCCTCTGGCTGGAGAAGATCTCCCACGCGGGGCTCGTTGGCACCACCAGCAGCGTGCCGGACATCGAGTTCACCCCCGTGCAGAAAGCCAACCGGGTCGACGCGATCGGCGACCATTCGCTGGCGATGAACTGGATGCGGATCGCCCGGATCCGTACCGAGTCCGGCGGCACCATCAGCGTCACCTACTCCGACACCGACTGCGCCGCCGACCAGCCCAAACCCAATCCAGCGACCAACACACGCCGCTGCTACCCGGTGATCTGGGAACCCGAAGGCCACAGCACGCCGGTCACCGACTGGTTCCACAAGTACGTCGTCACCACGATCTACGAAGCGGACAACACCGGCGGCGCCCCACCACAGGGCAGCCCCCGCGTCGTCTACTCCTACAACTACTTCGACGCCGCCTGGCACTACAACGACGACGACGGAATCATCGACAAGAAGAGCAAGACCTGGTCCGACTGGCGCGGCTACGGCCGAGTCGAAGTCACCGTCGGGGACCCCGGCGAGCAGAGCGCCACCGAGACCCGCTACTTCCAAGGCATGCACGGAGACCGGGCCTCCACCACCGCCGGTGACCGTCGCACCGTCACGATCGACGGCATCACCGACCACGACTACTACGCCGGCATGGTCCGGGAGGAGAAGAACCTGAACGGTCCCGGCGGCCAGGTCGTGTCCCGGGTGACCAACGAACCCTGGGCCTCCGGTGCCACCGCCACCCGCACCATCAACGGCGACACCGTCACCGCCCGGTTCACCAGGATCGCCACCGTCCGTTCCTACACCTCCCTCGATGCCGGGCGCGGTGAGCGTGCCACCGGCACGACCACCACCTACGACGCCTACGGCATGGCCACCGCCGTCGACGACCACGGCCATGACGGCGTCGACGGCGACGAACAATGCACCAAGATCAGCTACACGCCACGCAACGACAACATCTGGCTCATGGACCGCCCCCACCGGACGCAGACCTACGCCGTCAAATGCGCCGACACCGGGGGCGCCCTCACCGAGAGCCAGGTCATCGGGGAGACCCGAACCTCCTACGACGGCAACTCCTTCGGCACCGCCCCCACCCGTGGTCTGACCACCCGAACGGAGGAGATGGCCACCTGGAACGGCGGCACCCCCACGTTCACCACCACCGGCCAGGCCGGCTACGACGCCCACGGGCGCATCACCTCGTCGCGTGACGCGATGAACAGTGAGACCAGGACCGCCTATACGCCGGTCACCGGCGGACCGGTCACCTCAATCAAGATCACCAACGCGATGCTGCACGAGACCACCACCACGGTGTCACCGGCCTGGGGCTCGGTCACCAGCAGCGTCGACGCCAACGGCAAGCGCACCGACCTGGCCTTCGACGGCCTGGGCCGAATCACCCGGGTCTGGCTACCCGACCGCGACAAGGCCACCGATCCGGCCAGCGTGGCCATGGACTACCGGATCCAGAACACCGCCGCCAGCTACGTCGCCACGTCCCGGCTCAACGCCGCCAGCGGCTACGTGACCTCCTACGCCCTCTACGACGGCCTCCTGAGGCCCCGCCAGACCCAAGCGTCCTCCCCGTCCGGAGGACGCCTGCTCACCGAGGCGTTCTACGACTCGGCCGGACGGACGAAGACCGCCTTCGGCGCCTACCACACCACCGGAAGCGCTGGCGGCACGCTGGTCACGGCCACCGAACGAGCCCTGGTGCCCACGCAGACGCGGACCGACTACGACGGCGCTGGCCGGGTCACCGCCTCCGTTTTCCAGCCGTATGACGTGGAGCGTTGGCGGACCAGGACCTACTACGCCGGTGACCGTACCGACATCACTCCGCCCAACGGCGGGACCGCGACGTCCACCGTCACCGACGCCCGCGACAGGGTCGTCCAGCTGCGCCAGTACCACGGCGCCGCTCCCACCCCGACCGTCGCCGGCAGTTGGGACACCACCACCTACGCCTACAACCGCAAGGGCCAGACCGCGAGCATCACCGACGCCGCCGGCAACGAGTGGAAGTACACCTACGACCTGCGCGGACGGCAGATCACGACCGAGGACCCCGATCGGGGCGCCACCACCCTCTCCTACGACAACGCCGGCCGGGTAACCACCACCACAGACGCCCGGCAAAAGAAGATCGCCTATCTGTACGACCCGCTCAACCGTAAGCGTGCCGCCTACGACAACCAGGTCGGCGGCACCATGCGTGCGCAGTGGATCTACGACACCCTGGCCAAGGGCTACCTGACCCAATCCACCCGCTTCCTGCCCGGCGGCGTCAACTACCAGGTCAAGGTCACCGGATACAACGACACCTACCAGCCGGAGGGTACGCAGTACATCATCCCCACCTCCGAGACCGGCCTCGGCGGCACCTACAACTACACCAACACCTGGAACCCCGACGGCTCTCCCGCCTCACTCGTCCTGCCCTCCACCCGATCCGACCTCGGCGCCGAAACACTTCTGTACGGCTACAGCAACCTGGGGCTACCAACGACACTTCGCACGCTGACGGGCAGCACCACCACCAGCTACGTCGACGAAACGACCTACAACGCCCTCGGCCAACTCGACGAGTACGACCTGCACACCGGCAGCGGCGGACACGTCTGGCAGCGCTTCACCCGCGAGCTCGAAACCGGGCGACTCACCGGTCTGCGCACCGTCCGCGACAGCGTCGCCCCCCACACCCTCGCCGACACCCGCTACACCTACGACCCCGCCGGCAACATCACCAAGATCGCCGATACGGCGCCCGACCCGGTCGACGACACCCAGTGCTTCACCTACGACCATCTCCGCCGACTCACCCACGCCTGGACACCGGCGTCAAGTGACTGCACCGCCACGCGCAACGCCGCGAACCTCGGCGGCCCCGCACCCTACTGGCACTCCTGGACCTTCGACACCGTCGGCAACCGCACGAAGCAGAACGTCCACACCACCACCGGCACCAGCACCACCGACTACCACTACCCGGCAGCCGGCTCTCCCCGCCCCCACGCGCTGACCTCCACCACCGGCGCCAAGACCGGCACCTACACCTACAACGCGACCGGAGACACGCTCACCCGTCCCGCCTCATCAGGCACACAAACCCTGACCTGGGACGAGGAAGGGCTCCTCGAAACCACCACCGACACCACCGGCCAAACCCGCTACATCTACGACGCCGACGGCAACCGCATCATCCGCCGCGACCCCACCGGCGCCACCCTCTACCTCCCCGGCCAGGAAATCCGCTACACCAACGCCACCGGCGCCAACACCTGCACCCGCTACTACACCCACGCCAGCCGCACCATCGCCTCCCGCACCACCAGCGGACTCACCTGGCTCAACGAGGACCACCAAGGCACCCAGAACATCGCCATCGACGCCGTCACCCAGGTCGCCACCACCCGCCGCCAAACCCCCTACGGCGAACCCCGCAGCACCCAACCGACCTGGCCGAACCTCAAAGGCTTCGTCAACGGCGACACCGAACCCACCGGCCTCACCCGACTCGGCGCACGCCACTACGACCCCGCCACCGGCCGGTTCATCTCCGTCGACCCCATCCAAGACATGGCCCAGCCACAGCAATGGCACGGCTACTCCTACGCCAACAACAACCCCACCACCTTCAGCGACCCCAGCGGCCTCTACGCCACCGGCGACAACGAAGGCCACGTCCGCGACTACAGCCCCAAACGCGGCGTCCACAAAATCGTCGACCACACCCCGAAGACCAGAAACACCACCGCCCCGCGCCCGCCCATCGTCATCGTGAACACCCCGAACTACAAGGTGACCATCGAAGACGACGGAAAGGTGTACGTCAGCACCTACCCGGTGCCGCCTGGCATAAGTGGCACCAAGGTCGCCAAGCTGCTCGGCGAATGGTGTGATGCTAGTGGATCACAGTGTGATCAGCACTTCTACTGCGGAACCATCCTGACCTGCGACGAACTATCTTCTGACCAAGCGGCAGTAATGGCCCTCTACAGCATCTGCAGCACGGGAGAGTGTAGCCACTCGGTTCGGATCGCGATCAGCGATGACGAACGACTCATCAACCTGCTGGCCGAAGGGCTATTCGATAGCGGCGGTGGAGCAGCGCCGGGCGCACGAGGCAGCATGGCTGGGGCGGGTGGCCGAACCGGATACAAGGCGAAACTATCCGGCTGCCAGGGCTCGAACAGCTTTATACCCGGAACCCATGTTTTGATGGCCGACGGCACCACCAAGCCGATCGAAGACATAAAGGTTGGCGACCTCGTACTCGCCACCGATCCCGACCCCGAGACCGGGAAGACCAACGAACGGCTCGTGACGCACGTCATCAACAGCGAAGGGCTCAAGGAACTCGTTGCGATCACTGTTGCCGCCGATCCGAATTCCGGACACGCTGAAGAGATCGTCGCCACCGGCAGCCACCCGTTCTGGTTGGAGAAACTCCGGCGGTGGTTCGACGCCAAGGATCTACGCGTCGGTGACCTGTTCAGGACCTCTTCCGGCACCTATATCCAAGTCGCTGCGGTTCGCATGTGGAGCCAGCACCAGACGGTGCACAACCTCACCGTCGCAGACACCCACACGTACTATGTGCTCGCCGGCAAAACCCCGGTCCTCGTGCACAACACGGGCGGCTGCATCCCTGCGCTGCGTAGCTGGCAGAGTGAGCGATTCCAGTTCGGCAACCAGCAATTCCTGCTTGACAAGAGAGGCATGGAGCACATCCTGACGCGGCATCATCCTGCCCACTGGGACGGCTCAGTGAAGGCGCAGCAGAGCTTCTTTGACCGCTCCATGTCTGTAGAGGATGTGCAGGGTGCGATCGGCTCGGTTATGCGGCAGAACCGGGATGCGCTGGTACAGCGTGGAGGGCGAGGCATGTATCAGATCCAGGGAAATGTGAACGGCGTGGATTACGTACTCGGAGTCAATAATGGTCGCGTGGGCCAGTTCTATCAATTGCCGGGTAAGTGAGATGTTGGCTGTCAATTCTTTTATCAGACTCCCTAATGGATCGTTTGTGCACGTCGATTCATATGGGGAACGTCCAGCAGATCCAGACTATGTCGAGGGCGCGATCGAGATCGTTGCGGATGGCGTGGAGATCGTTGGTCAACGGGAATGGGACTACGTCGATCAACTTTGGTCCTATCTGGCGGATGCTTTGGAGCGGCTCCGGGCGGATGGGACCGCGAGCACTTACTATCCGGATCAGCCGATTCGGATTGATTTCTCGGTGCAGGGGTCCCGTGTTCTTATTTCTTCTACTGCGGGAGACCATGTGCGTCGGGCCAGCGTCAATCGAACTGAGTTCGACGAGGTCTTCAGTGCGGCTGGCCGACGTTTCTTCGATCGAATCTCAGAGATTGTCCCGGTGAATTCTGATGGCTACGCAGCGGCCCGCTCCAAGCTGGTGAATGGCTGAGCTTCCCGTTGATCGAGCAACCCAGCGTTGCTGTGCGTAGCGGTGTCGGCGTCGTCGCCTGTGCTGGATCGTGGACGGTGCCGTCAGGGTTGCCGTCAAGTAAAAGCATCGATCGATGAGTGTCGATCAATGTGGCTGGGTGGTCAGCTGAGATTGGTCACCCAGGCACGTCAGCGGCTGGGCGCCGAGCCGGTGAAGATGTTGTTCGACAGGGCGTGCGTGCAGGGTCATTGCGTGTTGAGATAAGGGCTGGTCACGGCCTGTATCAGGTCGTGTGACCGGCGGTCAGCGCGTCGGTTGGCGCGGGCGATGTTGGTTTCGCCGTTGACGCGGTGCCAGCCAATCGCGGTGTTACGCAAGGTGGCCATGATGGCAGGTCCGGTCCCGGTCCGGGCTTGATGTAGATCTTCACGGAACGTGACATCTCTGACGTTGTGGACCTGGTTCTCGATCAACCACTCTGCCCTCGCCCACCTCTGCAGGTCAGCGGGCTGAGTGTCGGCGGCGGTCAGGGACGTGACCAGGTAGGCGGTCTCCCTGCTGGTCTTGCCGTCCACGGTGCGGGTGCGGATGATCCGGGCGGCCTGCTGGGCGTGCGGGAAGGCGATCCCGCCCGGGGTTTGCAGGGTGACCGCCTTGACCGTGCGGGTTTCCTTACGGCCGTGACCGCGGTCGCGGGTGCGGTCGCCGACGGGGATGTGTGCCCAGGCAATGGTCTTGAGCTGGGCATGAAGGGTGGGCCGGTTGCCCTTGGCCTGCAGGAGAAGGTGTGCTCCGCGGCTGGTGACCTGCTCGGCGTGACCGGTCTGGGTGTGCATCGCGTCGGCGACGAACAGGACCCCGGTCAGGCTGCCCAGGACTTTCTCGACGGCGTCGAGCAGGGGTGTGAAGGCGGGGATTTCGTTGCTCTTCGCGTCAACGGTGACCTGGGCCAGGACGATGCCGGTGCTGGTGTCCAGCGCGGACAGCAGGTGCACCTGGCGGCCTTCGGGCAGGCGGGCGCCCCGCAAGGTCTTGCCGTCGACGGCTCTTCGAAGTTAAGCGGGGTTCAGGTGTCCGCGGTGGCGGCGGGTGGTGGCGGTGCGGGTCCGTAGTCGCTGGTTCTCTGGGTTCCGGAATCCGTAGGCGTCGCGGGCGACGGTTTTGCTGACGCGGTTGGCGCCTTCGGAGCCGGCGTTGGTGATGCCGGTGTGCAGGAACGCGTGGATCTCGGGCCGCCAGGTCTCGATCGTGGTCGCGAGGCGGTGCAGTTCGAGTAGGTCAGTGGCGGCGCAGCGGGCGTAGAAGCGATGTAGCAGCCGGGCGATGGTTTCCCGATCCGGGTGGGTGCGGGCGAGCGCGAGCAGGTCGAGGAGGTCCTCTTTCGCGTTCCAGGCGGCCAGGATCGGTCTGCCGATCGTCGTCGGCAGGTTGCTGAGAGTGTCAACCAGCCGGTCGACGTGTTCGGCGCGTAACCGGGCTGCTGACCTGGTCAGCCGGTTGCGTTGTTGCCATTCCGGGTCGGTGGCGCGGCCCCGGCGGCCGCGGTGGGTCATCGTCATGCGGCGGCGGACCTCGGTGACGGCCCGGTTGGCCATGGACTACGTGGAAGTGGTCCACGACCAGCAACGCGTGCGGCAGGGCCTCGCGGATCGCGGCCTTGAACACGGTGCGCATGTCGATCGCGACGGCTTGGACCTGCTCACGCCAGGCAGCGGGACGCGCGGTCAGCCAGTCGGTCACCGCCTTGCTGGTCCGGCCTTCGACCTGGGCGAGCAGCCCTTGCCCGCCGCCGAGATCGCAGAATCCGACATGCCAGCGGTCGACGAGGGTGGTCCACGACTGCGTGACCGCGTCGAAGCTCCAGCGCGGTCTACCGCGGCGGACCTCGTCGATACCGAGCACGGCCACCGGCTCGGGTTCGGCCGGTAGCACGTCTGCGGCGTACGCAGTGAACGCCGCAGCGACGATCGGCCACGAGATGCCCAGTTCGCGGGCGGTCTGCACGATCGTGCGGTTGCCGTCGGCGACCGCAGCGCCGGCCGCCTGCCGCAGCCGGACGGTGACCCGGGCCCGTGCCGGGACCTGTGGCGCCTGCTCGGTGAACGACTTGCGGGGGCATCCGGGCTGGTCGCAATGCCAGCGTCGTTTACGCCACCGCAGCCGAGCCGTCCGCCCCGCCATCGGCAGATCTCGTGGCCGGATCGTGGTCCACTGCTTCACCCGCACGGCCCGCAACCCGCACTGCGGGCAGCATCGTGCCTGCTCATCACCGGTGGACAGGTGAACTACGGGGGAACCGTCCGGGTGCTGCTCGACCCGATCGGCCACCAGGCCGTCCAGGCCCAGCAGCCGGGTCGTATCGTTGACCATGCTCGCAGCTCTTCACTTGTGACTATCCGACTAGACACTCAGATGATCACTGATGAGCTGCCAGCCCTCACGCTCGGGCCGAACCCAGCCGCGAACCCCGCTCAACTTCGAAGAGCCGTGATGCTCTCCGTGCCAAGGTCGCGCTCGATCCGGGATCGACTGGCATCCCCGCGCTTCCGTAACCACTCGATCCCGGATCGAGCACGACCTTGAGGCTGGCGAGCGAGTGAGGCGGCGGGACGTCGATTCGAGGCAAAGACATGCCGTAGGTCGCGTGCCGACCCACCTCGACTGGCAACGCAGCGTGAGTGGCGGAAGGGAGGTCGCTGCGCACGCAGTCGAGGCGGCAGACAACCTCCGGCCTGTGTACGTCTGGCGTACCTGGCTCTACCGCTGGAACCGTACGCCGACAAGGAGGCGCTCTGACGGCGTGGACGAATCGCTGGTAGGTCGGAAGCGGTGTCGATAGCGCCAGCGGTTCAGCTCGACAGGGGCGCGAGGAGACAGCTCTTCCCCGCGTAGGTGGCATAGTCCCACTGCCGGGAGCGGCACCCGTGGAGGCCGTCGTCGCGCGAAACCGCCGCCCCTGACCGACGTGAGGCGGCTCGCCCACGCGCTCGACCTGACCGCCGTGCTCACCTACTGCGACCATCGGCGCGACGCGGGCAACCCGCTGAAGATCCAGGGCGAACGCTGGGACGTACGGCTGATCGCCCGAGGGGCGCAGGTCGGCTCGGAGTTTCCCTTCCTCGCCAGCGTGCCGAGGGCGCCCGACCAGCCGGCTCCTGCTCCGCAGACCGCCCCCTCGCCGCCGCTGCCGGACCCGACCGCGCTGCTGTCGGGGCCAGCGACACGATCCGGATGCCGCCTGGCGATCCGGTCCACGAAGGTCTTCGCCTCGGCCGGGCGCCGTACGTCGGCCCGCAGGTAGGTCGCCTCGCCGGTGATCCGGGTACGTCGGCCGAGGGGTCGTTGGTCGGGCACGCCTGCTCTCCTCATCGGGTGAGTGCCAGGTCGTCCTGGCGTGGGGTGGGTTCGTCGGTGAGGCCGATGCGGCGGTGCAGGCGGCGCAACAGAGCGGGTGCCCACCAGTTGGCGCCGCCGGCCAGGCGCATGAACGCGGGTACGAGGATTCCCCGGATGAGGGTCGCGTCGACGATCACCGCCAGCGCCATGCCGATGCCGAGCTGTTGGAGGAAGACCACCTGTCCGGTGGCGTACGTGGCGAAGGAGACGGCGAGGATGACGGCGGCGGCGGTGACCAGCGGTGCGCTGCGCGCGATGCCCAGCGGCACGGACCCGATCGCGTCGCCGGTCCGGTCGTACTCCTCCTTGATCCGGCTGAGCAGGAACACCTCGTAGTCCATGGAGAGCCCGTACGCGATGCAGAACATCAGGATCGGGATGCTCGGCTCGATCGACCCGGTGGGGGTGAATCCGAGCAGGCCGGAGAGGTGTCCCTCCTGGAAGACGAGGACCAGCGCTCCGAACATGACCGACAGGCTCAGCGCGTTGAGCACGGTGGCCTTGACCGGTGCGACGACGCTGCCGGTCATCACGAACAGGACCACGAACGTGACCAGCACGATCAGCGCGACGATGAGCGGGAGGCGTTCGGTCACCCCGTCGCGGTAGTCGGTCAGCTCGGCCGGGTAGCCGCCGACCAGCACGTCGACCGGTGCGGGTACGGCCCGTACCTCGCGGACCAGGCCGATGGCGTCGGACGCCAGGCGTTCACTGCTGGGGACGACCGACAGCCAGGTGCCCTCGCCGTCGTACCGGACGCCGGTGGGCGCCGGTGCCGGTGTGCCGTCCATGTACGAGCCGGACGCCGAGTCGACCCGGACGACGCCGTCGAGGCGGGACAGGGCGGCGGCGTACGGGGCGACCGTGGTGGCGTCGCCGGTCGGCGCGACCACGTGCAGGGCGTCGGCCTCCTCCTCGGAGAAACCGGCCCGGATCTGGTCGTACATCTGGCGTACCGGGGCCGAGGTGGGCAGCACCCGGTCGTCGGGCAGTCCGAACCGCACCCCGAGGAAGGGGGCCCCGAGCAGCAGCAGGACGGCGAGCGCCGCGCCACCGTACCCGAGCGGCCGGCGCATCACGCGGGCGGCGAGGGCGTACCAGAAGGTCCCGCTCTCGGGCCGGTCCGGGCCGCGTCGTTGCACGCGGTGGCCGAGCAGCGCGAGCGCCGCAGGCAGGAACACCGTCGCGCCGACCACCGCGGCGAGCACGACGGCGATGCCGGCGTACGCGAAGGAACTGAGGAACGGGAAGGGGAAGGCGAACAGCACCGACAGGGAGGCCGCGACGGTGGCGCCGCTGAACAGCACGGTACGCCCGGCGGTGCGGACGGTCCGGGTGACCGCCTCGGATACCTCGCTGCCCCGACGTAGCTCCTCGCGGAACCGGAAGATGACGAACAGCCCGTAGTCGACGCCCAGCCCGATGCCCATGACCAGGGCGATGTTCGAGGCGAACGTGGAGATGTCGGTGATCGTGGTGGCCGCACGCAGCAGTGCCAGCGAGCCGAGTACGGCGAAGATTCCCACGCCGAGGGTGACCAGCGCGGCGGAAATCCGCCGGTAGACCAGCCACAGCAGCAGGAGCACCAGCGGTACGACGACGAGTTCGGCGCGGATGAAGTCGCGGCGGGCCTGCTCCATCACGGTCCGGAACACCTCGTCGCCGCCGCCGACGGTCACCGTGACGACGGCGTCCTCGCGGGTGAAGTGCGGTGCGAGATCGGGCAGCACGGCCCGGCGTACCTCGTTGGCGTCGCCGGGCACCCAGGCCAGCACCATCGCCTGCCCGGCGTCGTCGCTGCGCAGCGTCTCCGGAGTGCCGCGCGACCAGTACGACCAGGCGTCGCCGACCCCGGGGTGGCCGGCCAGTTCCTGGGTGAGGGCGCGGCCGGCGGCGGCCACCTCGGCGCTGTCGACGGTGCCGTCGCGTGCGGTGACCAGCAGCGCGACGTTGGGGGAGCCGGTGCCGAACCGGTTGCCCAGCAGGTCCCGGGCCTGCATGGATTCGGAGCCGGGTGCCTCGAAGCGGTTGAGCGAGAGGGCGTTGATCGTGCCGGCTCCGACGAGTCCGGCCAGGACGGTGGCGAGGAGTGCGATCGCGAGAACCCATCTCGGTCTGCGCGCGACGAGCACGGTAATCTCCCTCAGGACGATTTTGCGAGTTCTCACTCGTGTTCGTCCGCAACAATACGAGCGATTGCTCGTGTTTTTCAAGAGGGGGTCGACTGTGGAGGCGACTGACGGTCAGCCACGGCGCCGACAGGCACGCGGAGAACGGCGCATGGCCGACATCCTCGAAGCGGCCGCCGCCGTCTTCGCAGAGTCGGGCTACGAGAAGGCGACGACCAACGCGATCGCGACCGCGGCCGGCATCTCGCCCGGATCTCTGTACCAGTTCTTCCCGAACAAGGAGGCCATCGCGCAGGCGCTGGCCGACCGGTTCGTCACCGGAATGCGCGAGGCGCACCAGGGCGCGTTCGAGGGCGCCGACTTCGCCACCATGGACCTCGACGAACTGCTCGACCGGGTGGTCGACCCGATCCTGGCCTTCAACCTCGACAACCCGGGCTTCAAGGCGCTGTTCGCCCGGCCCGACATGCCGGCCGGTCTCACCCAGGCGGCGGCGCCGATCCAGGCGGCCCTCCTGGGGCGGGTCGAGGCCGTACTCGCCGCCCGCGCGCCCGACCTGGCAGCCGGCGAGCGCACCCGGGCCGCACGTACCCTCGTGCAGGTCTTCAAGGGGATGTTGCCGATCGTCGTCGCCGCACCCGAGGGTGAGCGCGAGGTCGAGGTGCGGGAGTTGAAGAAGATCCTACGCGGCTACCTGGCCCCGATCACCGGCTGAGTCCCGGCCGGCGGCCTCTAGCTCGGTCGGTGGCCGTCTGCTCAGGCGGTCGCCGGTGCGGTGGGTAGTTCGTCGACGACCACCACCGGGCTGCCCTCGGGCACCTCCGCCAGCAGCATCCGCTGCCCGCCGGGAGTGAGCCGGATGCAGCCGTTGGTGGTCTTCCGGCCCAGCTCACCGTCGTGATACCAGGTGTGGATGCCGATGTGGGCGCCGCGCAAACTGGGCGGGACCGAGTCCGGGTCGTCGGGGATGGAGCCGAGGGCGTAGATGTCCACTCCGCCGTACACGCTCTCCGGGGGTGGGGTGCGCCCCAGGACGAAGGTGCGGCCGAGCGGTGTCTCCTGGCCGTGCTGGCCCAGGCTGACCTGCCAGGTGCGGCGGGCGACGCCGTCGCGGAACCAGGTGAGGCGGTACGCCACCCGCTCCACCACGATCTGGTCCCGTAGCGCCACGGTGCGAAAACCACCGGGCGGGAGCCAGGCCAGCTTGCGATTGGCCGAGGGGAGCAGGACAGCCGTCCAGCCCCGCTCACGTCGGGCGATCGGCACGGTGAGCGGCACGCCGCTGATGGTGGGCATCAGGAAGGCCACCGGCCGCCCGCCCGGCCCGTCGTACGCGGCCAGTCGCCGGGTCGGCCGCAGCCCCTCGGTCAGCGGCGTGGTGTCCAGGGTGTCCGGGTCGTCGGGGAAACCGGCCGGCGACGGGGCGTAGTCGATCTCCGGCAGATCTTCCGGCGCCGGCGCGGCCGACGGGACGGGCTCGTCGAGCGGTGGCAGCGTCGTGCTCGGCACCTCTGCCCGGTCGCTCGGTCCGGCGACCGGTGCCGGCCCCGGCCCCGGCGGCGTCAGCGTCCAACCCGCGTACGCCGACCCGCCCAGCAGAACGGCAACCCCCACCGCCACGACTCCCCGCCGCCCCCTGCGCCAACCCTCAAATAGCACAACCCACCCTAACAACCCAAACCCCCCAAAACCCCCATTTCCCCCACGCGACTCCCGCCCCACCCACCCCTAACTCGGAAGTAGACCTACTTCCTCCCGATTAGGGCCGCTTCGCGAAGCGGAGCGACAAGGACTAACCCCCCACCCCCCGCCGTGTTGATCAAGAAGTTTGCGTCGACGGCAGGCGGGAACCTGACGCAAACCTCTTGATCAACTCGACGGGGCGGGTGCGGGGCGGGGAGTGGGGGGTGGGGGGGTGGTTAGGGGAGGCGGGCGTTTTGGTGGAGGGCTATGGCGTCGTGGGCGGGGACGGTGGCGGCGAACCAGCCGTTGGCGTCGACGGTGATGATCGGGCCGGTGCAGGTGCCGTTGGTGAAGGTGCCGTGGATGACGTCGCAGTAGCGGCCGGCGGGCAGGCCGGTCTGGTACGAGCGGCCGGTGATCGGGAAGTCCTCGTCGTTGATGGTGATGAAGCCCCGACCGGTACGGCTGAAGGCGATGTGCTGGTAGCCGTTGTCGTACCAGTTGCTGACCCCGGCGCCCTCGGTGGCGTTGCGGAAGCCGACCATGTTCGCGATCACCGGCCAGCGGTGCTCGCACTCCCAGCCGGAGTAGCAGGTGGTGTTGAGCGTCCTGTTGCCGCCGTCCGAGGGCGGGCCCGCGTCACGGTTGGTGATGGTGTAGCTGGACATCACCGTCGGTGAGCCGTACGGCCAGGCCAGCATGAAGGCGTTGGCCAGGGCGTAGATGCCCCGGTCGCGGTAGGTGAGCACCCCGCCGTCGTCGCGTTGGGTGTCGTGGTTGTCGACGAAGACCGACGCCACCGAGCTGGGCAGGTGGCCCCAGCCCTCGCCGAAGTTGCGCAGGTAGGCGAGCCGTTCGGAGCGGAACACCCGGGCCAGGTCCTTGCCGTAGCGGAACTCGTGCACGTCGCCGTTGCCGGTGTACTCCTCGGGCCGGATCGGCTCGCCGGCGCCGTGGATGACCTCCTGCACGACGTACGCCGGACGGTTCAGGCGGCGCAGGATGTCGGCGATGTCGGCGGCGGGCATGTGCTTGCTGGCGTCCAACCGGAAGCCGTCCACGCCGAGAGAGAGCAGGTCGTTGAGGTACGCGGCCAGCCGGGACCGGACGTACTCGGAGCCGGTCTTGAGGTCGGCGAGGTTGACCAGCTCGCAGTTCTGCACCTCGTAGCGGTCGAGGTAGTTGACGATGTCGTTGGTGCCGTTGCGGCCGCAGTAGTGGAAGTCCTGCGCCTGGTAGATGCCGGGGTAGACGTGGTGCTGGTAGGACGACCCGGCCCAGCCGGTGCCGCCGTTGGTCTGGCCGGACATGTGGTTGACGACGGCGTCGACGATCACCTTGACACCGGCCGCCTGGCAGGTGCTGACCATGGACCGGAACTGCTCGCGGGTGCCCTTGCGGGATTCGATCCGGTAACTGACCGGCTGGTAGGCGACCCACCACTGGTTGCCGCGTACGTGTTCCTGCGGGGGCGAGACCTGGACGTAGCCGTAGCCCTTGGGGCCGAGCGTGCCGGTGCACTCGGCGGCGACGGAGGGCCAGTTCCACTCGAAGAGGTTGGCGATGACCTTCTTACCGCCGGTCGGGGCGGCGACGGCGGCGGGCGCGGTCACGGTGCCGGGTGCGAGGAGACTGGCGATCACGGCGAGGGCGATGATCGCCGGGCGGAGTCGACGTCGACGCATCGGGTGCTCCTGGGTGCCGGAGGGCGGGGTATGGTGGCGCGGCTGCCCGGATCTTGCACTCCGGGCTGAAAGTTTCAGCAAGGTTAACAAGTACGTTTCGGTGCCTGTCAATGCATGGGCGTCCGTAACCGCGTCCCGGCGGTGCGGCGGAGTCGTTACACGCGCCGTAGGGAGGGACGGTTCGACAACTCGTCGAGAAATTTTTGTCCGGAGCTAATCCGACTGCCCGATCCAGACGTACTGGTGTGGGGAACAGGGTCGGCCGGCGGTGCGCCGCCGCGAGACGATCGAGGAGCACATGGCCCGGGCTACGCAGAACGAGAAGGCGCCTGCCGTCCGTACCAGCACCAGCACCAGAGGGATCCGGGTACGGTCCCGCGGCCAGATCCTGGCGCTGTCCGCGTCCGGGATCGCGGCGCTGTGGGCGCTGATGATGCTCACCAGCTTCGGCCAGCGGGCGTACGCCATGGGCTTCTTCTTCACCGAGTTCTTCGCCGGTGTGATCGCCCTGGTCGCGTTGAGCCTGACCGTGATGATGGGGCTGCTGGCCACCGACCGGCTCGTGCTGCTGATCCGGCACCGGGTGCTGTTGCAGTCGGCGCACCGGGCCACCGGCATTCTCGGTGTCGCCGGCCTGGTCTTCCACGTGATCACCAAGATCGCCAGCGGCCGGGCCGGAGTGACCGACGTGGCGGTGCCGTTCGTCGGCGGCCGAGGGCTCTACGTCGGCCTCGGCACCATCGCCGCGCTGCTCATGGTGGGTGTGCTCTGGACCGGCATCATCCGGGCCCGGTTCGCCGACGTCGGCCCCAGGTGGCTGTGGCGCGGCCTGCACTCGATGGCCTACCTGGCATGGCCCTTCGGCATCTTCCACGGCCTCGGCGCCGGGCGTGCGCCGGCCACCTGGGTCACCCTCAGCTACTGGCTTTGCGTGGTGCTGGTGGTGGTGGCGCTGCTGGTCCGCCTCTCGGTCAGCCTTCAGCGCCGCAGTCGCGAGCAGCACCAGGCCGCCGCGCTCAACGAGGCGATGGCCGGTGGCAAGTCCACCGAGGAGACCCGGGGCAAGGGCCTGCTCGGCACCCTGACCGGCCGCCGCGCCGAGGGCGAGGACGGCCGGGAGAAGCGGGTCCGGCGTGACATGAGCTGGGCCGAGAGCACCTCCGGCACCTGGGCCAGCCCGACCATCCGGCGCAACGACCCCGAGCGCTTCACCGTGCCGGTGGTCCCCGAGCCGGGCAGCCTGCGCGAGTCGGTGCGTTCCGGCCGGGACCGTCTCGACGAGGACCTGGAGCCGGTGGTACGGCGTCCCTCGCGTCGCGAGGAGGAGGAGTTCGAGCGGGCCATCCGCCGGGAGACCGAGCTGATGGAGCCGGTGTCCCGACGGCGTGACGAGGAACCGGCCCGACGTACCGCCCGCCGCGACGACGAGACGGAGTCCACGGGGCGTCGCGCGTACCGCCGGGACGAGGAGGAACTGGAGCCGGTGGGCCGTCGGGTCCGCGAGGACGAGGAGCCGGTCCGGCGGCGCGCCTCCCGCCGCGAGGAGGAGCGCGAGTCGACGGGCCGCCGCTCCGCGCGCCGTCGCGAGGAGGAACCGGAGTACGGGCGCGAGCCGGGCGGCCGGCGCCGCCGCGACGACGAGGAGACCCGTCGGTCCCGCCGTTCCCGGGTGGACGACGACGCCGGTACCCGCTACTCGTCCCCGCCCCGCCGCAGTGTCGACGAGCCGGAGGAGCCCTGGGACAGCCCGCGCCGCTGGGAGTCGAACGCCCCGATCTCGGCCGGCCCGATCTCCGGTACGCCCATCTCGGGTTCGCCGATCTCCGGTACGCCCATCTCCGCCGAGCCGCGTAGCGGCGGCGGGCGGCACAGCGCCGAGGACGACGTGCCCGAGGCGGAGACCGACTACTGGCGGCCCCCGGCCCGGTACGCCCCGGAGGACGCCGTGGAGGACGACACGCCGACCCTGGTCGACCTCGCCTCCCGGCGCGCCCGCCGGGCATCCGAGAGCCGCCGCCGCCGGGCCGACCCGGACAAGGTGGACGGTGCCTACTGGGCCGGACTGCGCGGGGAGGCCAAGTGACGGCGCGTGCCGTGGTCCCGCCGGTGGCCTGCGTCGGTGAGCCCCGGCTCACCGCCGGGTTCGCCGAGTTCGGCCGGCTCGACCTGCGGGCCCACGAGATGGTGCACGGCCCGATCAGCCCGATGGAGCCGTCCCACCTGCTGCGTCTCGCCGAGGGTATCCAGCTCAAGGGCAAGGGCGGCGCCGGGTTCCCGTTCGCCAGGAAGCTGCGGGCGGTGCTGGAGTCCTGCGAACGCCAGGACCTGCCGCCGGTGGTGGTGGTCAACGCGACCGAGGGGGAACCGGCGAGCTGGAAGGACAAGGTGATCCTCACCCGGGCCCCGCACCTGATCCTGGACGGCGCGGCACTGGCCGCGTTCGCGTTGGACGCCGAGGAGATCGTGCTCTGCGTGGCCGACGACCTGGTCGGCCGGGACTCCCTCATGGAGGCGCTGGGCGAGCGGCGGATGCCGGTGCCGACCAGCGTGGTGACGGTGCCGCACCGGTTCATCAGCGGGGAGGGCGGCGCGCTGGTCAACGGGATCAACGGGCTGCCGCACATCCCGCCCGGCACCAAGAAGCGCTCCAGCGACTCCGGTGTGAGCAACCTGCCCACCCTGCTCTCCAACGCCGAGACGTACTCGCAGCTCGCGGTGGCCGCCCGCCTCGGCCCGTACGAGTACGCGGCGCTCGGCACCGACGACGAGCCTGGCACCGTGCTGCTCAGCGTGACCGGCGCGGCCAAGCGGCACGCGGTGGTCGAGTGCGCGGCCGGCACCCCGCTGCGGGAGATCCTCGAACTCTGCGAGGTGCCCGACGGGCCGGGCATCCTGACGGGCGGCTACCACGGCAAGTGGATCACCAGGGAGGCGGCGGAGAAGGCCGAGGTCTCCCGCAAGGGCCTCGCGGCCGTCGGCGGCACCCTCGGCGCCGGCATCATCGTGCCGCTCGCGAACGACACCTGCCCGCTCGGCGAGGCCGCCCAGGTGGTGCGCTACCTGGCCGGTGAGTCGGCCGGGCAGTGCGGCCCGTGCAAGCGCGGCCTGCCCGACCTGGCCCGCGCGGTCGACCTGGCGGTCTCCGGCAGCGCGCCGGTGGAGGTGGTCCGGGCCGCCGCCGGTGACGTCAAGGGGCGCGGTGCGTGCAGCCACCCCGACGGTACGTCCCGCTTCGCGCTGTCCGCGATGGAGGTCTTCGCCGACGACCTCAAGAAGCACACCACCGGCGAGGGCTGCGGCCGGCGGGTCAAGGGCATGATGGGCCTGCCCGGCGCCCCCGACCCCGACCCGCAGAAGCTGGTCCTGGACTGGTCCCGGTGCGACGGCCACGGCCTGTGCGCCCACGTGGTGCCGGACTTCATCCGGCTCGACCAGAACGGCTACCCCGCCTTCCCGCCCACCCCGGTGCCGACCTGGCTGCGGGAGGGCGCGTCGAAGGCGGTCAAGGTCTGCCCGGAGCTGGCGCTGCGGCTGACCAAGGCCTGAGCGTGCCGCGACCGAAGCCGGTACCGGGCACGCGTGCCGCGAGCGAAGCGGGAGTGCGTGCGCGTGCGGTGACCGAAGCGGGACCGGGCGGTCGGCCGGTGGCCCTACCAGCGAACCGAAGGAGACACCGATGAGGCCGGTCCGACAGACGCGACGTGCCATCGGTGCGGTCGCCGTCCTGCTCGCCGCCGCGCTGGCGGCCGGCGGCTGCGGTGCCGCGGGCTCGGGCGAGGAGGCCGCGGCCGTACCGGAGTCCGCCTCCGCGCCCGCACCCACCCCGGCGTCTGCGGCGCCCGCCGGACCGACGCCCGGCCCCACCGCTCCGGTGCCCGTACCCGACACCCTGCGGTTCACCGGGCAGACCCTGGCCGGTACGGCGTTCGACGCCGCGACCCTGGCCGGTCGGCCGGTGGTGCTGTGGTTCTGGGCGCCCTGGTGTGCCACCTGTGCCAGCCAGGCGTGGACCATCGCCGAGATCGAACCCGGCTTCCGGGACACCGTGCCGATCATCGGCGTGGCCGGACTCGGCGAACGCAAGGCGATGACCGACTTCGTCACCGAGTTCGAACTCGGCCCGATGCCGCAGCTCGACGACCGGCAGGGCACGCTCTGGCGGCGGTTCGGGGTCGTCGAGCAGAGCACGTTCGTGATCATCGACCGTGAGGGCAAGGTCGCTCACAAGGGTTGGCTGGACGGGGAGGACCTCACCCGCCGGGTCACCGCACTGGCCGCCTGATGGAGGCGCCGCTCCTGCTCGCGCTGACCGCGGGCATGCTCGGCGCGGTCAACCCGTGCGGCTTCGCGATGCTGCCGGCGTACCTGTCGCTGCTGGTCGCCGGGGCCACCGACATCCGGGGCGCCGTCGGGCGGGCACTCACCGCCGCCGCCGCGCTCACCTGCGGGTACGTGCTGGTGTTCGGTGCCTTCGGCCTGGCCCTGGCCCCGCTCGCCGGGTGGCTGCGTCCCCGGCTGCCCTGGTTCACCGTCGGGCTGGGGCTGCTGCTCGTGCTGTTCGGCTGCTGGCTGCTCGCCGGTAGACGGCTGCCCAGCCTGCGCCCGCTGGCCCGGGCGCCCCGACTGACCCGCAGCTGGCCGTCGATGGTGCTGTTCGGCATGGCGTACGCGACCGCCTCGCTGGGCTGCGCCATCGCCCCGTTCCTGGCGATCGTGGTGACCAGCCTCCAGGCCGGGTCGACCGGACGCGGGCTGGCGCTGTTCGGGGCGTACGCCCTGGGGATGGGGCTGGTGGTCGCGGTGGCCGCGCTCGGCGTGGCGCTGCTGCGCGGCGAAGTGGTGGCCCGGCTCCGGGGCGCCGGCGCCTGGGCGCCTCGGGTCAGTGGTCTGGTGCTGCTGCTCGCCGGCGGCTACGTGGCCTGGTACGGCTGGTATGAGGCGCGGCTGGCCGCCGGTCGCCGCGAGGCGCTCGCCGACCCGGTGGTCGGCGCCGTCGCCGGTATCCAGCGTTCGCTGGCCGCCGCCCTGGACACCGCGGGCCCTGCGGTGCTCGTCGCGGTTGTCGGCGTGCTGCTGCTCGCCGGCTTGCTGCGAAGGAAGGGGCCCTTCCTAACGCCTGCGGTAGAGCAGGGGTCCCCTGCTAACACTGCACCCCATCGCGAGCCGCCGGACGTGAGCGCACGGAGCGGCACTGCACCCAGCGATGCCGCACCGGGCGCAAGCGCACGGATCGACAGCGCGCCGGGCGATACACCGAAGGACGGGTCGGAGTGTCGGGGGTCGCACGCGGCGACCCCCGACGAACCGGTCAGCGCGGGGTGAGCCGGTCGGTGCCGATCCGGTCGCGGAGCACCTCGGGCACCAGCACCGAACCGTCGGCCTGCTGGAACTGCTCCAGGATCGCCGGCAGGAGCCGGCTGGTCGCCAGCGCCGAGCCGTTCAGCGTGTGCACGAACCGGGTCTGCTTGCCGCCCGGCTCGCGATAGCGGATCGCCGCCCGGCGGGCCTGGTAGTCACCGCCCCAGGAGACCGACGAGACCTCCTTGTACTTGCCGGTGCTGGGCATCCACACCTCGATGTCCAACGTCTTGCGCATCGAGGCGCTGGAGTCGCCGGCCGCCAGCAGGCTGCGCTGGTAGTGCAGACCCAACCCCTCGACCAGGCCCTCCGCGTGGGCGACCATCTGCGTGAGCGCCGCGTCGGCCTGCTCGGGCAGGGTGAACTGGAAGATCTCCACCTTGTTGAACTGGTGGCCGCGCACGGTGCCGCGCTCGTCGGAGTGCGAGCCCGCCGCCTCCCGGCGGTAGCAGGGGGTGTACGCGAACACCCGCAGCGGCAGCTTCGCGGTCTCCAGGATCTCGTCCTGGTACGCGCCGAGGATCGCTGTCTCCGCCGTCGGCAGCAGGAACTGCCCGCGCGGCGCGGACTGCTTGTCCAGGTGGTAGACGTCGTCGTAGAACTTCGGGAACTGGCCGGCGGCGAAGCCCGCGGTGTCCAGCAGCAGGTGCGGCGGGAGCAGGAACTCGTACCCGGCCTCGATGTTCCGCTCGATCAGCCAGTTGATCAGCGCCCACTCCAGCCGGGCACCCAGGCCGGTGTACATCCAGAAACCCGACCCGCCCAGCTTGACCCCGCGCTCGTGGTCGACCAGGCCCAGCGCCCGGCTCAACTCGACGTGGTCACGCACCTTCTCGATCGCCGGAGGCGCGCCGAAGGTCTTCACCACCCGGTTGGCCTCCTTGCCGCCGGGGACCACGTCGTCGGCGGGCAGGTTGGGCAGCTCGCTCATCACGGTACGCAGCCGTGCCTGCACCTCGTCGAGTTCACTCTCCAACTCGGCGATCTGCTTGCGGCCGACCTCGGAGGTCGCCTCCGGCTCGACACCGGCCCGCTTCGCCTGCGCGTACGCCCGGGCCTCGGCCTTGCGACGCTGGCGTTCCCCGTCGATCTCACTGATCAGCCGGCGACGCTCCCGGTCGAGCTGCTGGATGTCGTCCAGCGCCCGGTCGACCTCGGCGGCCTCCAGCCGCTTCGCCAGCGCGGTCGCCACCGCGTCGCGATCCCTCCGGATCAACTCCATGTCGAGCATGCTGCTCCGTACGCCTCCGTCCGGAAGTCGGGTGGACTCCCAGATGCTACCGCCGCGCCCGGATCGCCCCGACTCCCGCACCCGGCCCGCCGATCCTGCCCAGCGGCGGCTGGTACGTCCAGACCCAGCGGCGCGCCCTCAGAGCCAGCGGCCTCTTTGCTCAGCGCCAGCGGCGGGCTCGGTCAGAGCCGGATCGGCATCAGGATGGAGAAGGCGCCCGCGTCGTCCGGGCGGCGGATCGCCAGCGGGGTGACCGGGCTGTCCAGTTCGAGCACCAGCCGCCGACCTCCGGCCGCGTTCAGCGCGTCGAGCAGGTACTCGCCGTTCACGCCGACCCGCAGTTCGGCGTACTCCCCGCCGGTAGGCCCGCCGCCGTCCGGCTCCCCGCCGGCCGAGTCGGGCGGCCCACCGAGGTCGTCGGCGTGGTGCACGTCGTCGGGCCGGTGCACGTCGTGGGGGCCGAGCAGGCGCAGCCCGGCCCCGAGCCCGAGCACCGTCACCGGCAGCAGGGCGCCGGCGTACTCGCGGGTCAGCGTGGGGCCGCCCGACCGCAGCGCGTCGGCCAGCCACTCGGCGTCCACCGCGATCCGGCGCGTCGGCCCGTGTTCGCCCGCCCGTGGCAGCAGCACGTGGTAGTTGGGGAAGTCGTCCGGCAGGGCCGTGACGTGCAGCTCCCGCCCGGCCACGTCGGCGCGCAGCAGGGACCCGGTCAGCGTCAGCCGCACCTCGTCCGCGTCGAGGTCGTCGGTCAGCAGTCGGCGGAGCCGGTCCACCGCCTCCAGCGGCAGCAGGGTGCGCACCGCCGGACCGTCCACCGCCGCGTCGGCCGTCGCCACCGCCAGCCGGTGCCGGTCGGTCGTCACCAGCCGTACGCCCGCGTCGGTCACGTCGAACAGGACGCCGGTGAGCGCCGGCAGTTCCGGGTCGGTCCCGACGGCGAAGCGGACGGCGTCGACGGTGTCGGCGAGTCCCGCACGGGCCAGGGTGAGTCGGGTGGCGACCGTCGACTCGTCGACCGGCATCAGCGCCCGGATCCGGGTCACCTCGCGGCGCGCGTCGGCCAGCCCGTCGGCCAGCCGGCGCAGCTGAGTGTCGAGCAGCCGGTGCACGACGGCTGGATCGGCGCGTACGGCCTGGGCGATCTCGGCCACCGGCATGCCCACCCGGCGCAGTCCGGCGACCAGCCGGGCCGAAGCGACCTGGTCGTCGGTGTACCGGCGGTACCCGGTCACCGGATCCACCCGGGCCGGCACCAGCACCCCGGCGGCGTCGTAGAAACCGTAGGGCACTCACCGTCAGCCCGCTGTCCCGGGCCACCTCGCCGATGCTGCGCAGGTCACGCTCCACCCCGCCGATCCTGCCGCCTCGACCGGGTCGAGGGTCAACCCGGCCCCGGACGGATGTTAGGAAGGGTCCCTTCCTATGCGCCAGGCGTTAGGAAGGGTCCCTTCCTTGCAGGTCACGCTTCACCGAAAGCACGCGGAAGGTGAGGCCGGCGGCGGTGAGTCGGGTCAGCAGCGCGTCGCCCATCGCGGTCACCGGCGTGACCTGGCCGGACGTGGCCGGCAGGTCGTCCAGGGCGAGGCAGAGGGCGGACTCGGCGAGCATCTTGGCGGTCTCGTCGTAGCCGGGGTCACCGCCGGCCACCTCGGTGACCACCCGCTGGCCGCCACCGGTGCCCACGAAACGGACCGTGAACCACGACGTGGCCCGCTGTTCGGCGCTGGGGCCCTGGCCGGAGGCGAGCCGGCCGAGCAGCCAACGCCGGGTCGGGGGCAGCCGGGTCAGTCCGGCCAGCGCACCCAGGCCGGCGCCCGCCACCAGCACGGTGGGCAGGCGCTTCACCGCCGCGAAGTGCCGGTAGCGGAAGTCCGGCCCGTACTCGGGGCGGGCCGCCGCCGAACGGCGCACCACCTGCGGGTCGATGGTCGGCAGCGGCACCGCCCAGACCGGCAGGTCCCGCGACCGGGCCAGCTTGCCCGGTATGGCCCGGACCCGGCGGTCGGCAGGGCGGGGTTCGACGGCCCGCCGCTCGCGGGCCACCCGGGACGTCTCGGCCCGCCGGGAGAAGGCGGTCAGCGCCGAGTGGTACGTGCCGGCGGAGAACCGGCCGCCCGCCCGTACGTAGCCGTCCACGGTGATCGGGACGGCGGCCGGGAGTTGCTTGACGGTGAACCAGACGCCCAGGTCGTGCGGGATCGAGTCGAAGCCGCAGGCGTGCACGAGCCGGGCACCGCTGCGGGTCGCCTCGGCGTGGTGCCGCAGGTACATCTGGTCGACGAACTCGGGTTCGCCGGTGATGTCGAGGTAGTCGGTGCCGGCCTCGGCACACGCCGCCACCAGCGGTTCCCCGTGGTGCACGTACGGGCCGACGGTGCTGGCCACCACCCGGGCCTGCGTGGCCACCGCCCGTAGCGACGCCGGGTCGGTGACGTCGGCGGTCAGCAGCGGCAGGTCGGCCAATGCCGGCGTGATCGCGGCCAGCCGGTCCCGGACGGCGGCCAGCTTGTCCGGGTTGCGCCCCGCGATCGCCCAGCGCAGTCCGGCCGGCGCGTGCCGGGCCAGGTACTGCGCGGTCAGCTCACCGGTGAACCCGGTCGCCCCGAACAGCACGACGTCGTACGTCCGTTCCGCAGCCATCACGCGATGATGTCATCTACCGACCCGGCCGTCGATTTGATCGTGCGGGGTGAACACGGCCCGCAGGCAGTCGTCGGGGCGGTCGCGGAACAGCGCGTACCCCTGGGCCGCCCGCTCCAGCGGGAAGTGGTGGGTGGCCAGGTGCTCGGTACGCAGCTCGTCGCGGGCCATCCGGTCCAGCAGCATCGGGATGTACCGCTGGCCGTGCTGGCGCGCTCCGCGCACGGTGAGCCCCTTGTGCACCACCGCGCCGATCGGGAACGCGTCGACGAGGCGCGCACCGCCGTTGAGCACGAAGACGGTGCCGCCCTTGCGGCAGGCGTGCACCGCCTCGCGGAGCGCCTCGGGCGCCCGGCGGCGTCCGGTGAACCGGTCCGCCAGGGACCGGGGTTCCTCGGCCGCGCCGCCGACCGCCTCCACGCAGACGTCCGGCCCCCGTCCGCCGCTGAGTTCGCGCAGCTCCGCCAGCACGTCGGTGTGGCGTAGGTCGATGGCCTCCGCGCCGGTGTGCCGCCGGGCCATCAGCAGCCGACCCGGATGCCGGTCGACGACCACCACCCGGCCGGCGCCGAGCAACCCGGCCGCGCGGGCGGTCAGTTGGCCGACGGCGCCCGCTCCCCAGACGGCCACCACGTCCCCGGGGCGTACCGCGCCCAGGTCGGCGGCCATCCAGCCGGCCGGGGCGGCGTCCGAGGCGAACAGGGCCCGGTCGTCGCCGACGGAATCCGGCACGGTGAACGCCCCGACGTCGGCGTACGGCACCCGCACGTACTCGGCGTGGCTGCCGGCGAAGCCACCGGCGGCCCGGGGCTGGCCGAAGCAGCCGGCCACCGGATGCCCCCACTCCGCCTCCCCGGCGTCCGGCTCGGTGCTGCCGTTGTCGCAGCACGCGGGCAGCCCGCGCCGGCAGTACCAGCAGGCGCCGCAGGCCACCGAGGCGCAGACCACCACCCGGTCGCCGACCCGGTGCCGGCGGACCGCCGTTCCCGTCTCCACCACGTCACCGAGGAACTCGTGGCCGAGCACGTCGTCGGGGGCCGGACCGGGTGCCTGTCCGGCGAGCAGCGACAGGTCGGCGCCGCAGGCGGCGCTGCGGCGTACCCGGACGATCACGTCGTGGTCGTTGCGCAACTCCGGGTCCGGGACCTGGCGTACGGCCAGGTCCCCGCCGGAGGTCCAGCACAACGCCCTCATCCCGGCGGGCGTGCCGGCCGGTCGGTGGGCAGCCGGTCGGCGCGCAACACCTCACCGGCCTCGACGAGCTGCTTGACCTGCCACAACGTCCGGCGGACCAGGAGCTTCGGGTCGTCGCCGACCAGGTGCGCGGCGAACCCGGACGGGGTGGCGTCGGGCCGCGGGCGGGCGGCCAGTTCGACGCCCCGGCCGCCGGGCGCGGCGCGCAGCGCGACGTCGACCGAGCCGTCGAGCCGACGCAGGGGCTCGGGCCAGCCGCGCACCGGCAGGACCTGCTCCGGCGGCCGGTCGACCGTCACCACCTGCCAGTGCCCGGCACGGTCACCGTCGCGTCCCCGGCCGCGCGCGGCCCACCGGCGCGCGACCACCGCCCGGGCGGTACGCGCCGCCGCCCCGCCGAGGACGCCGGCCACCGCGACGACCGTCCTGACCCGTCCCACTCGTACCTCCTGATCGTGTCCGCCCCCGATCGCCCGGATCGGCCGCCCGACCAGCAGACGGAACCTTCCCCACGGTGGCCCCGGGTCAGGTGAACCCGACTCGCCCCGAAGGGGTGAACCGCTGCCGGTGGGGTAACCACCCGCCGCAGGACCGGGGGAGGAGTACGCGTCCGTGGGGGTGGGCCGGATGCCGGATGACCGCAACACCGTACGGACCGCCGGGACGGTCGGCACACCGGCCGGCCCGCCCCTGCTGGCGTCCCGGCTGACGCCTGCCGTACTGCCCAGGCCGGTGGTGCTGCGCCCCCGGCTGGCCCGGTTGCTGGACGAGGGGGTGGCGGCCCCGGTCACGCTGGTCCGCGCGCCCGCCGGCTGGGGCAAGACCACGCTGCTCGCGTCGTGGCGGCACGCGGTGACCGAGGCCGACCCGGACGCCCCGGCACCGGCCTGGATATCGGTGGAGGCCGGCGACGACAGCGACCGCCTCTGGTCGTATCTGGCGGCGGCGCTGCGGTCGGTCGCGGACCCGGTGGCGGACCCGGCCGGGACGCCGGTGCCCGACCGGGCCCCGCGCCCGGACGAACTGGAGGTGCTCGCCGCTGCCCTGGCCGCCCGGGAGCGCCCTGTGGTGCTGGTCCTGGACGACCTGCACCGCGTCACCGATCCGACCGCCCTGGCCGGACTGGAGTTCCTGCTGCGCCACACCGAGCAGCGGCTGCGGGTGGTGGCGGCCGGGCGGGCCGACCTGCCGCTGGCGGTGCACCGGCTGCGGTTGGCCGGTGAACTGACCGAGATCGGCCCGAGCGAGCTGGCCTTCACCGCCGACGAGGTGGCCGACCTGCTGACCGCGCACGGGGTGGCGGTGCCGGCCGCCGCCGTCGAGCGGCTGCGCGGGCGTACCGAGGGGTGGGCGGCGGCGCTGCGGATCGCCGCGCTCGCCCTGCACGGTCAGCCGGACCCGGCACGATGGATCACCCAGCTCGGCGCGGACCAGCCGGAGATCGCCGGCTACCTGCGTGCGGAGGTGCTCGCCGGGCTGGACCCGGCCGACCGTGACCTGCTGCGGCGCGCGGCGGTCGCCGACACCGTCTGCGCCGGTCTGGCGGTGGCGCTGACCGGCGACGGCGACGCCGAGGGCCGACTCGGCGTGCTCGCGGAGCAGGCCGGGCTGCTGCACCCCGACGGCGGCAGTCCGGTGTGGTACCGGTGCCATCCGCTGCTGGCCGACCTGCTGCACCGCGAACTGGCCCGGCTGCCCGCCGAGGAACAGCGTGACCTGCACCTGCGCGCGGCGAGCTGGTATGCCGGCAACAGCCGCCCGGCCGACGCACTGCGGCACGCGCTCACCGCCGGCGACTGGTTGACCGCCACCGACCTGTTCGTGACCGGCTGGCCGGAGCTGGCGTACGAGCGGAGCGGCCCGACCGGGCCGGCGCCGCCGCCCCCGGCGGAGGCGGTGTCGCGTGACCCGGAACTCGCGCTGGCCTGCGCCGCCCAGCGGGCTCTCGACGGCGACGCCGACGCGGCCCACCACCACCTGCGGCTCGCCGCCGGGCACGCCCGCGCCCTGCCGGAACCGCGCCGCAGCCGGTTCGCCCGGCTGGTCGCCGCCGTCGAGCTCACCCTGGCCCGGCTGGCCGGCGACCCCGAGGCGATACGCGCCGCCGCCGCCCGCCTGCTCGCCACCCGCCCGACCGCCACGCCGCGCGACCCGGACGGCTCAGCGGTCCGGCCGCCGGACGAGGGCGCGGCGGTCCGCCCCGACGGGCTACGGGCGGCCGCCGGGGACGACGCCGACGTGCGGACGGTGGCCGGTACCGCCTCGGCGCTGGCCGCCCTCGACGCCGGTGACCTGGCCAGTGCGGCGGGCGGGTTCGCCGCGGCCCTGGCGGCGGCGCGGTCGGCGCGACGCCCGCGCACCGAACTCGTCTGCGCCAGCCGGTCGGCGTTGCTCGCGGCGCTGCGCGGGGAGCTGCGCGCGGCCGAGGAGGCGGCCCGTGCGGCGCTGGCCCTGCCGCCGTGCCAGGGCTGGTCGGCGCAGCTCGACTGCGGGTACGCCTACCTGGCATTGGCCCTGGTGGCGCTGCACCGGGACCAGCCCGCGGAAGCCGAGGCGAACCTGGTGCTGGCGACACCGGCGGGCCACGAGGCGGTGGCCGGCGTGGTGGCCGCCTGGTGCCGGGCGTGCCTGCGGCACGACGAGGGGGATCTCGCCGTGGCCCACCGCCTGCTGGTGGAGGCCCGGGGCCACTGGTCCGGCCGGGGCGGTGAGCTGGAGTCCTGGCTGCGGGCGGCCGAGACGGATCTGCACCGTGCCCGGGGTGACGTGGCGACGGCCCGGGACCTGGCCGGTGACCACCCGGACGCGCCGACGGCGGTGGCCGCCGCCCGGGTCGAACTACGGGCCGGTGACCCTCGCGCCGCCGCCCGCCTGCTGCCGGACTGGTCGGCGCCGTCGTCGGCCGACTGGCCGCTGCCGGTACGCCTGGACGCCGCACTGCTCGACGCGCTGCTCGCCGCCAGTGGCGGCGACGAACGCCGGGCCGGCCGGACGGTGGAGCAGGCGCTCGACCTGGCCGCACCGGACGGGTACCGGCGACCGTTCACCCGGGCCGAGCCGGGCCTGCGGGACCTGCTCGCCGCCCACCTGGACTCCGGTACGGCGCACTGGCCGACGGTCAGTGACCTGGTCCGTGCCGTCGACGTGCCGGACGGGCGGACGCCGGCGGGCGCTCCGGGGGCGGCACTGGACGAGCCGTTGACCGAGCGGGAGCTGACCATCCTGCGGTACCTGCAGAGCATCCTGTCCAACGTGGAGATCGCGGCCGAGCTGTCCGTCTCGGTGAACACCGTCAAGACGCACGTCCGCAACATCTACCGCAAGCTGGACGCCACCCGTCGCCGGGACGCCGTCCGCCGGGCCCGGCAGCTGCGCCTCATCTGACCCGCGAGCACGGCGGTGGCGGGTGGGTCGACGCCCACCGGCCACCGTCGGACCGCGCCCGGCCGGTGGTCAGCCGGTGGCGTCGTCGACCACGGTCAGGAGGGTGCCCGGGTCGAAGTCGCCGTCGTGGCGGTCGCCATTGACGAACAGGGTGGGACTGGCGTCCACGCCGCTGCGGATCGCGCCGACGAAGTCCTGCCGGATCCGGTCACCGCCGGCGTGCCGCCCGATCTCCGCCTCCACCTCGTCGACCGGCAGGCCGAGCTGCTCGACGCCCAGCGTCAGGTGCACCGGGTCGAGTTGGTCCTGGTGCTCGTAGAGCCAGTCGTGCATCTCCCAGAACCGCCCACGCCGGCCGGCGGCCTCCGCCGCCTCGGCGGCCCGTTCCGCGTACGGGTGGATGTTCGCGATGGGGAAGTGGCGATAGACCAGGCGTACGGCGTCGGCCCGCTGCCGCAGCACCTCCCGCAGATTGCGGTGGGCCGTGCCGCAGAACGGGCACTGGAAGTCGCCGTACTGGACGACCGTCACCGGCGCGTCCACCGGACCCCGGACGTGGTCGTGCTCCGTGACGGGTGTGCGGAGCCGCGCAGTGACCTGCAGTGGCGTGGTCAGCCGATCGGTCATACCCGCCAGTCTCGTGCCCGGCCGGGTGAGGGTGGGTCACCCGGCCGGGGTGGTTGCCGCCGCGGCCGGACACCTCGGCCCGGCACGGGGCGACTCAGCTCAGCACCGGGGCGACCGCGATGTGGTTCTGCACCTCGCGGATGCCGGGCGCGGACCAGACGACCCGTTCGACCTCGGCGCGTTCCGGCATCGAGTGCGCCAACCCGCTCAGCAGCACCGTGGCGCCGTGTACGCGTACCGTCACCTGCTCGGCGGCGCGGCGCTGGTACTCCCACTCGACCTCGCCGTGCAGGGTGACCCAGCCCTGCGAGACCGTCACGTCGATCTGCTCTACCGGCACGAACGCGTGCCACTGGAGGGCGTGCGCGACGGCGGCGGCGATCTCCGGGTCGGTGCGCTCCGCGCCGGTGGCCGTCCGCAGGGCGAGGTCGTTGGCGACCGCCCGGACCTGCGCCACCCGGTGGGCGGCCCGCTCCGCCGCCCACTTCTTGGCGTAGCCGTCCACCCGTCCGGTGAGCGTCACCACGCCCTCCGCGACGGTCACCCCGATCTCGTGCGGCTGGACCCGGGGCTCCCAGTCGAGTTCGTCGCGCACCGCGGTCCGGATGTGCTCGTCGGTGCGGTGGATCGTCGAGATGCCGACCATCTCCTCGCTCCTCTCGTGGCGGCGGGGTGCGGACCGGATCCGGGTCCGCCGGGACCGAGCCTGGTGTCGGCCCGGATGATCCGGCATCACCCGGCTCGGACGAGATGCCCGGAGCGATGTTAGGAAGGGTCCCCTGCTATGCACGAGGCGTTGGCAGGGGACCCTTCCTAACACATTCGCCGGTCGGGACGGCGTCGTCAGGTGAGCGGGTCGGCGGGGGAGTCCGGACGCTCGACGTCCACGAACTCGATGTCGTCGACCGCCTGGTCGCGGCTGCCGACGGCCCGCGCGGCACTGCCGGCGGCCCAGCCGATCGCGGCACCGACCAGGGCCGCGCCGATCAGCAGGGTCCAGGGCAGCGCGGGGCGGCGCCCGGTGAGCGCGTCGAAGGCGAGGCTGGCCCGGTGCCGCGCCTCCTCGGCGGCCGAGCCGACCAGGTCACCGGCGTCGTCGGCGAAGCCGGCTGAGGTGTGCCGGGCCGAGCGGGCGGCGTCCCGGATGCTGTCGCCGGCCGAGACGAGGTGTTGCCACGCCTGGTCCGTGATCTGTTCCGGCTTGCTGCGACGGGCCAGCAGGTTGCTTCCGAACATGTGGTTCCCTCCTCGACAGTGCCGAAGCCGGTGGCCGGGGCAGACCTCGGACGTCGGCGGTTCGCCACCGACGCTGTGCCCCGCCGGACGCCACCGCAAACCGCGAAGCATCGTGTCGTCCCTTCGTCCTGGTCGTCGTCGGTGATGCTGGGCACACCCCGCCATCGGCGCCCGCCGGGACGCAGGTCAGATCGTCGGCCGAGGGGCACGCCGGGTGCCGGACATCGGACGGGCGAGCCGATGCCCGCTACCCTGGTTCGTCGGTGCGGGCCTCGGCTTGCACCGAGCAATAGGACGCATAAGTCCGGATATGGGTGATTTGACGCGCCGATGTCCGCGAATTGCTCATCCCGAGGGGTGGCGACCGAGGCCGTCGGAGGAATACTCTCGGTCGCGGCCCGCGTACTGATGAGGCGCCCGTCGTACGGGCGAGTGGAGGTGCTCGCGTGAGCCTGTCGATCCTGCAGACGGTTCGGCCTGGTGGTGTCATCGAGATCGCCCCTCGGGGCGAGATCGACGTCGACACCGCGTACGAAGTGAAAGAGGCCATCGCCGAAGTGCTGGCCAAGGGGCGGCCGACCCGGATCGAGCTCAACATGCGGCTGGTCACCTTCATCGACTCGGTGGGCATTAGCGCGATGGTCGCCGGCTTCCAGACGGCAGAGGTCAGCGGCGTGAAGCTGATCGTCACCCAACCCAGTCGGTTCGTGCACCGACAGCTCTGGGTGACCGGCCTGCTCGGCCTCTTCGGCGCACCGGAGCCGTACTACGCCGGTGCCGCCGCCACCCCCGAGGTCCTCCCCGGCGGCTGACCGTCAGTCGCCGTCGAGGCCGGACAGGTTCACGTCGGCCACCTCGGTGACGGCGCGCACCGCCGTCACCGTCGCGTACCCGTCAGCCAGCCACGCCAGGTCGGTACCCGGCTGCACCGCCTGACCGGGTTCCTCCAGCGCGGTACGCACGAAACCGTGGCCGGACTCGGCGACGGTCATCTGCACCTGACCGAAGGTGGCCAGCCCGGCCCGGCGTACGCCACGCAGCCGGCCCAGCGGCACGTCCGGCGAGTTGACGTTGAGTACGCTCTCCACCGGCCCGGCGGTCAGCCGGGGGAGCAGGTCCAGGGCCACGTGTGCGGCGGTGGCCCAGTTCCGTTCGGCGTCGCGTACCCGGGCTGCGGCGGCCACCGCGGCACCCCCGCTGACGGCGGTGGCCTCACCGGCCGAGAGCACGTCCAGTGACACCGCCAACGCCCGGCAGCCGTTGGCGGCAGCCGTGAACGCCGCGCCCACGGTGCCGGAGTGCAGCACCGCCCGGCCCGCGTTCGCTCCCCGGTTGATGCCGGAGAGCAGCACCGACGGCGGCGGCCCGAACGCGCCGTGCACGGCGATCAACGCGATGAAGCCGGGCGATCCGCCGACCCCGAAGGCCGGCACCCCGTCCAGCTCCGCCAGCGGGTGCTCGCGGACCACCACCTGCCCGTCCTGCTCGATCGCGCTCATCGCGGCGCTGGTGCCGCTCGCCTCCTCCAGCGGTGCGGCGACCACCACGTCCAGCCCCCGGTCGACCGCGGCCCGGGCCAGCGCCTGGATGCCCGGCGCGGCGATCCCGTCGTCGTTGGTGATCAGCACACGCAAGGTCATGCGCCACCCACCCGCTGGGCCAACTCGTCCGGGGTGGTGCGTTCCTGCGGGCGGATGCCGGCCGGCTCCAGGCGCACCCGGTCCACCAGCCCGGTGATCGAGTCGAGCCGACCGGTGCCCAGCCCGTGCCGGGTGACGTTCAGTGCGCCGGCCGCCGCGCCGGTCCGGATCGCCGTCCGTACGTCACCTCCACGGGCCACCACGGCGGCCACGCTGGCGGTCATCGAGTCACCCGCGCCGCGTGGGTCAGCCGCCTCCAAGCGGGGCATCCGCACCTCGAACACCTCGCCGTCGACGAGTGCCAGCGCCGGCTTGTCGGCCCGGCTGACCACCACGTTCTCGGCACCGGTGGCGTGCAGGTCGTAGATCGCCCGGGTGAGCTGCTCCTCGTCGTCCTCGGCCGCGCGGCCGTCGGCGATCAGCTCCTCGTGGCTGACCTTGACGAAGAAGACCCCACTCTCCAGCACTGCCGTCAGGTGGTCGCCACTGAGGTCCACCACCACCCGGCTGCCGTTGGCGCCGAGGTCGGCGGCGAAGCGCCGGTACAGGTCGGCGGGGACCAGCGACGGGTCGTTCGGGCCGCTGAGTACGCTCACCGCCGCGCGCAGCCCCTCGCCGAGCGCCAGGTTGTAGAGCTCGTCCAGCTCGTGCCGGCTCAGCGGCTGCCCGGTCACGTCGACGATCTCCTGGCGGGTGCCCTCGCGACGGTCGTGCACGTACCCGCCGCTGCCGCCGGAGTCCCGCGCCACCACCTTGAGGTCGACGCCCTCGCTGACCAGCAGCGGCTCCAGCACCTGCCCGATCTCGCCGCCGAGCGCGGTGCAGAGCACCACGTCGACGCCGTGCGACAGCACCATCCGGGCCTGCCAGATGCCCTGTCCGCCGGGGTGCAGGTGTAGCTCCGGAGTCTCGTTGGGCTGGTCGATCGTGACCGTGAGCAGGGGCGTCGGCGCGAAGACCATCACATGTCCGGTCGTGGCGCTCATGACGCACCGTCGCACTGGGCCCGTTGCGGTCCACTCATAACCGTTCCTCCCGCTCGCCCGCGAAATGTCCGCTTCGATGTCGACGGTAACGAAGGTGGCGCGAGAACGCGCGGCGACGGGCGGGGCGCGCCCGAGGCGACCGGGCCGGGGGCGGGAACGACGACGCCGGGTGGGTCGACCCCGTGGGGGCGCTCCACCCGGCGTGCGCGGGTCAGTACACCGACAGGTGCACGTGGTTGGTGTGGTCGCTGGACGGGTCGCCACGCGCGCCGCTGTACGTGCGCCAGCCGCTGCTCGGCAGCCAGATCTGCTTGTACCAGATCACGTAGAGCACGGCGAGACGGTCGGCGTTGTTGACGTAGAACGCCGCCAGGTTGTTGCCGTACGTCCGGTCGCCGCCGGTGGCGACCCCGCCGAAGCCGTTCTTCTGCGCCGCGAAGTCGCAGGCCCGACCCTTCGGGTGCTCACCCGAGCCGCCCGCGCGGTAGCAGGAGACGTACCGGGTGAAGCCGGCCGCCTTGGCCTGGTTGAGCGCGTGCAGGGTGCGCGGGGTGATGCAGCCGTTGGCCGGTGTGGGGTCGTTGACGCTGCACGACTCGGCCGGCCAGGATCCGTTGGCGTTGCGCGGCGCCGGCTTGGCCGTGGGGCTGCTGGAACCGCTGCTGCGTGCGGGAGCCCGGCTGGCCGCCCGCTCCTCCGCCGCGGCCCGTTCGGCCCGCTCGTTGGCCACGGTCAGCGAGCGCTCGGCCTGCTCCTTGCGCTTGGCCATCACGGCCACCTGCTTGCGCTGCTCCTGCACCTCGACGTCGAGGGCCTGCTTGGTCTTGCTGACCTCGTCCCGGGTGGTCCGCAGGTCGTGCAGCGCGCGTTCCTCGTTGGCCGCCACCGCGTCCAGGGCCGCCGCGCGGTCCATGAAGCCGGCCGGGGAACCGCTGTTGAGCAGCGCCGACGCGGCACCGAGCCGGCCACTGCGGTACGCCTGCGCGGCGATCTCAGCGACCTTCGTGCTGCGTTCGGTGAGCTGACCCTCGGTCGTGGTGAGCTGCTCGGCAAGCTTCTTCTGCCGGTCGACCGAGCGGTCCAGCGCGGTCTTCGCGTCGAGGTAACCCTTGCTGGCCGCCTCCAACTGGGCGCGGAGCGCCGGGGTGCCGCCCTCGTCACCGACGTCACCGGGTGCCGCGGAGGCGGCGCTGAACGGTGCGAGCGCGGCGCCCAGGGCGAGGGCGAGCCCTGCGGCGATCAGGGCCGCCGTACGGGCGGCCGGTCTCACGGTTGCCACTGCTGGCATGCACATGTCCTTCCGTCAGCCGCCGACCGGGTTAGCTGACGGGTTCGGGACGGAAGATCCCTACCGCTGGACGCGGATGCACCCCTGGAACATGGTTCCCCGGTTCGCCCTCGCGGGCGATTAGGCGGCGATCACCGCCGGCACCGGTGGGTGCCGCCTGGCGGAGACCGGGTACGAGCCTACCGGTGCTGGTGGGACCGGCGCAGCCGGTGTGACTCGTGGTGTTCGCCTGGTCACCAGTAAACCAGACATAAGGGATTCTTGTCGCTTTTCGCTTCAGTGGGGGTCGGCGGTCCGGGTCAGCCGATCGGGTCGATCGTGGTCAACCGCTGGGTGGCCCGGGACAGGGCGACGTAGAGCGTGCGGACGCCGGAACCGGGATCGGCACGGATCTCGCCGGGGGCGACCAGCACCACGCCGTCGTACTCCATGCCCTTGGCCTCCAGGCTGGTCACCACCTGGAGACGCTCGCCGCCGAGCCCGCCCAGCCAGGCCGCGACCTCGTCCCGGCGCGGCACCGGAGTGATCAACCCGACGGTGCCCTCGACCTCGCCGAGCAGCGCGCTCGCCGCGGTCAGCACGCTGGTCTCCAGCTCCGCCGCCGGCACCACCAGCTCCACCGGGTCGACCCCGGTGGCGCGCACCGCGGTGGGCAGGGCCAGCTCCGGGTACGCCCGCCGGATCTCGGCCGCCGCCACGGCGAAGATCTCCGCCGAGTTGCGGTAGTTGGTGGTGAGCGTGAACCGGTGCCGACGGCGGCGACCCAACGCCTGGTCCCGGGCCCGGGACAGCTCCTGCGGATCCCCCGTCCACGCGGTCTGCGCCGGGTCGCCCACCACCGTCCACGAGGCCAGCCGGCCGCGCCGGCCGATCATCCGCCACTGCATCGGTGACACGTCCTGCGACTCGTCCACCACCACGTGCGCGTAGTCCCGGTAGTCCTCGGGCCGTTCCCGGGCCGCCTGGCGAGCCGCCCGCTGCCGGTCGGCGAACGTGCTCAGCTCGCGCACCCCACCGGCGAGCTGGAACGGGTCGCGCTTCGCGCGGGCCGGACGGACCGGTTTGCCGAGCAGCGCGTCCAGCTCGTCGAGCAGCGCCACGTCGGCGACGGTCGGCCCCTCGGCGGCCAGCCCCCGGTACGCCTGCTCCAGCAGCCGGATCTCGGCGCGGGACAGCAGCCCGGCGGCGTACCGGCGCAGCCGCTCCGGATCGGCCAGCCAGCCGAGCACGTGCCGGGGATGCAGCCGGGGCCACCACGCCTTGAGGAAGTCCCGGAAGTCCGTCCGGTCGATCAGTTCGTCCTCGAAGGCCCGCTGCTCGGGCAGCCGGGGAATGCCCAACCGGCGGGCCTGCGCCCAGAGCGCCGCCAGTACGCCGTCGAAGCCGGCCCGGCGCACCTCGTTGCGCCGTGCGCCCCGGGACAGCGCCCGCTCCCGGACGGCGTCCAGTTCGGCCCGCTCCAGCCGCAACAACTGCCCCCGGTAGAGCAGCCGCAGCTCGGCCGGGGAGTCGGGCACACCGTCCCGGGTCGCCCGCTCCAGCAGCCGACGCATCCGCAGCGACCCCTTGACCGCCGCCACCTCGACCGGGTCGGTGCGGGTGGCGACCAGCCCCGGGAAGAGGGTGCCCAACGAGTGCAGGGTGGCGGTGTCCTCACCCAGGGACGGCAGCACCGAGGCGATGTACTCGACGAACACCGAGGACGGGCCGACCACCAGGATGCCGCCCCCGGCGTACCGGCTGCGGTCGGAGTAGAGCAGGTACGCGGCGCGGTGCAGGGCCACCGCCGTCTTGCCGGTGCCCGGACCGCCGGAGACCAGGGTCACCCCGGAACCGGGGGAGCGGATCGCCTCGTCCTGCTCGCGCTGGATGGTCGCCACGATGTCGCGCATGCCCCGGCCGGTGGTCCGGGACAGGTTGGCCAGCAGTGCGCCGTCACCGACGACCGCCATCTCCGCCGGGGCGGTGTCCGGGTCGAGCAGGTCGTCCTCGATCCGGGTGACCCGCTCCCGGCTGGACTGGATCGTCCGGCGGCGCACCACACCCAGCGGCTCGGTCGGGGTGGCCTGATAGAACGGGGCGGCGGCCGGAGCACGCCAGTCGACCACCAGCGTCGCGGCGTCCTCGTCGCGGATGCCGAGCCGTCCGACGTGGAACACCTGCCCGTCGCGCAGGTCGAGACGGCCGAAGACGAGGCCCTCGTACTCGGCGTCGAGCGCGTGGCGGCGCTGCGCGGCGTGGAACACCATCGCGTCCCGCTCGACCAGCGCACCGAAGTTGCCGACCCGGGCCAGCCGGTAGCCGTCCCGCTCGGCGCGGACCGCCGCGCGGCGCAGCTCGGACAGTCGCGCGTACACCCGGTCGAGATGCCGCTGCTCGACGGCGATCTCCTGGTCCAGGGTGCTCTGGTCCACCTCTTCGTTCTCCTCGTCACGCCGGCCCGGCCAACCGCATGAGATTACGCCCCACCTCACGGGCGTGCGGAGGCAGCGTGTCCGAGTGCGATCTCTATCGGCGGCGGGCGCGACCGGCGGCGGAGCGATGGCCGGCGGGCCGGGCGTCGGCGAGAACCTGACGCAGGACGCCGGAGAGGGCGGCGGTCACCTCCTCGGGGCGCTCCATCATCAACATGTGCCCGGCACCGGGGCAGACGGTCAGCTCGGTGGCCGGCAGCGCGGCGGCGATCGACTCCGCGCACGGCGGCGGGGTGAGCCGGTCCCGGTCGCCGACCAGCGCCGCCGCCGGCAGGTGTGCCAGCGCGGCGAGCGTGGCCAGCCGATGCTGGGCACCGAAGGAGGCCCGGAAGCCGCCGATCGAGCGCAGCGAGGCGCGGGCCACCGCCGAGGTCACCAGGCGGATGTCGGTCGGGTCGCAGTGGTCGCCGAAGAGCATCCAGCCGATGCTGGGACGCAGCGCGCGCAGCAGGGCGCGGGGTGGACGCCAGGCCCCGCATCGGGCGAGCACCCCGGCCCCGGTGGTCTCGGCCAGCCGGATGATCCGGGCGATCCGGGGCGACAACCCGTAGACGGTGTGGGTGTGCCCCTCGGCGGTGGTCGAGACGAAGACCAGCCCGGCCACCCGGCGGGCGAAGTGCCCGGGGTGCCGGTGCGCGTACTCCATGATCGTCATGCCGCCCATGGAGTGACCCGCCAGCACCACCCGCCCGGTCGGTGCCACCGTGTCCAGCACCGCGGCCAGGTCGTCGCCGAGCTGGGCCAGCGTCGCCGTGGGCAGCGTCATGCAGCTCGACCGGCCGTGCCCGCGCGCGTCGTAGCTGACCACCCGCACCGACCGGTACGCCGCGCGAAGCGCCGCCACCTGCCGGTGCCAGCTCCGTCCGTCCAGCGTCCAGCCGTGCAGCAGCACCGCCGTGACCTCGGCGTCCGCCGGCCCGTCGGCCTCCACGTGCAGACGTACGTCGTCGCCCAGTCGCACCTCGACCGGATCTGGCATCGCCACCTCCCCAGGCACACGCGGCCGCGTAACACCGGGGATACCCGGTGGTAACACCGGCTACCCGTCATGAGACCACGCGGATCGGGGTGCTGAGAAGATCCCGGAACCGGGCACGTCCCCGGGACGATCGGGTCAAGCTGAGGTCATGGCGGTGTCGCGGACAGCCCGGCCGTCGCCGGGCGGCCGGCGGCACCCCGCGTGCCGCGCTGGCCGACCTGCTCGCCGGCAACCGACGCCTCGTCAGCGGCCAGCCGGTGCACGGGCACGACGTGACCGCCGCCGCCGCGAGCGCCTCCGGCGACCAGCAGCCGTACGCCGTCCTGCTCGGCTGCATCGACTCGCCCCGCCGGAGCGCTGGCCCACCTGATCGACCGGATCGCGCCCGCGGTGACCGAGGTGGGGGGGGCGGGGGTGGGGACGCGCGAACGCCCGCCGGGTGGGCCCGGCGGGCGTTCGTGGTGGTGCGGGAGGTGGGGGCTCAGCCCTCGAAGACGCCGGCCTCGACCAGGCGCTTCTCGGTGGCGTCCCAGCCGTCGCCCGGGTGGGCGGCGTTGAGGCCGTTGATCTCCGCCCGGATCTTGGTGGCGTGCCCGGCGGCAGCCAGCACCCGGATCTCCTCGACGAAGGCCTCGGAGTCGGTACGCAGGTGCGCGGTCTTGCCGTTGGTCAGGTTCCGCACGTAGGCGTGCTTGCCGCCGTTGAGCGGGATGAGGTACTTGAACTCGCCCAGCACGCTGAGTGCGCCACCCTGGCCAGCCTGGCCGGCCCGGACTGACGCGCGCGCGGTCTTAGAGGTGTTGCTCGCCACGGAGGTACTCCTTGCAAGACGTACGGAGGACGGGGAACGTCCGGGGGCTGGTGCGGGCGGTACCGAACGGGTGACCCGCAGAGGCTGTACGCGGCACAGGCCGCCGATGGAACTGTACACGAGCCACGATCCCGGCTGGTCGTCGCGGCGTCACGAGGTGGAACCGCAGTCACCTGTCCGGGTATTCCGACCGGCGGATTTCCCGATTCGCTGGCGCACCATCCGTCACAGGAGTCATCATGTGTTCCTGCAACGCACCCGGTCCGGGTCGAGGTCGTAGGGGAAGACGCACCTCGCTCTCCGGGAGGTCACCGTGCCAACGCGTGGCGTCGTATACGTCCATTCGACCCCGCTCGCCGTGTGTTCACACGTCGAGTGGGCGATCGCGCGCGTCCTTGCCGCGCCGGTCAACCTGCAGTGGACGGCTCAACCCGTCGATCCCGGCGTCCGCCGGGCCGAGTGCGGGTGGTCCGGTCGCCCGGGGACGGGCGCCGAGCTGGCTGCTGCCCTCCGACAGTGGCCGATGATCCGTTTCGAGGTGACCGAGGAGGCCAGTCCGGGCGCCGACGGCGAACGTTTCATGTACGTGCCGGGGCGCGGGTTGTTCCGGGCCACGGTCGGCGCCGCCGGTGACATCCAGCTCGGCGAGGACCGGCTGCGCAGCCTCATGGCCGCCGCCCGGGGGCCGGAGGCGCTCGCGCACGCGCTGGACAAGGCACTCGGCACCGCCTGGGACGCCGAGTTGGAGCCCTACCGCTATGCCGGTGACGGCGCGCCGGTGACCCTGCTCACCCGGGTCGGCTGAGCGGCCGGGTCCCAGGCCCGCCACCTCCGGCGGCGTACCCGCACGCCTGTCCACCGGCCGACGTTCGAGTTGCCCCGACACGCGGTGAGCTGGTGGGATGGGCCGCGTGTCGACCACCCCTCGGCGCGTCGTCGCCGCGTTCGTCGCCGTGACCGCGTTACTCGTCACCGGCTGTTCGGGAGCCGGGCAGCGACCGGGGGCCGCCCCGTCGTCGGCCCCGGCGACAGCACCGGCGCCCCCGTCGAGCGCACCGCCGGACGACCCGGCCACCCGGGCCGCCGCGCTGGTCGCCGAACTCGCCGACGAGGACCTGGTCGGCCAGGTGCTGATGCCGTACGCCTACGGCGACCAGGCCACCAAGGTCTCGGCCGGCTCGGCCGCCGGCAACCGGAACCTCGGGGGTGTCGACACCCCGGCCGAGATGATCGAAAAGTACCGGCTCGGTGGCCTGATCCTGGTCGGCTACAGCGCCGACGACCCCACCCAGAGCAACCAGGCGACCACCAACGTCGACAACCCGAAGCAGGTCCGCCAGCTCACCACCGGCCTGCGGGAGGCCGCCGGCAAGCTGCCCGCCGGCACGGCGCCCTTCCTGATCGGGACCGACCAGGAGTACGGCGTGGTCACCAGGATCACCGACGGGGTGACCATGCTGCCCAGCGCGCTCGCCGCCGGTGCGGCCGACGATCCGGCGTTGACCGAGGCCGCCTGGCGGGCCGCCGGCACCGAACTCGCCGCGATGGGGATCAACCTCGACTTCGCGCCGGTCGCGGACGTGCTGGTCACCCGCAGCACGGTGATCGGGTCCCGGTCGTTCGGCGCGGACCCGCGCCGCGCCGCCGGGCAGGTCGGTGGCGCCGTGCGCGGGTTGCAGGCGTCCGGGGTGGCGGCCACCGTCAAGCACTTCCCCGGGCACGGGCACAGCGCCGTGGACTCCCACGAGGACCTGCCGGTGCTCACGCAGTCACGCAAGAAGCTCGCCGCCGAGGCGTGGCCCCCCTTCACCGCCGGCATCGAGGCGGGTGCCCTGGCCGTGATGTCCGCCCACCTCGACGTGGCGGAGGTCGATCCGGGCGTGGCCGCCACCTTCTCCCGCAAACTGCTCACCGACGTGCTGCGCGGCGAACTCGGGTTCCAGGGCGTGGTGATCACGGACGGGATGAACATGCCGCCGGCCCGCCGGTGGGGGCCGGGTGAGGCGGCGGTACGCGCCCTCAAGGCCGGCAACGACCTGATCCTCATGCCGCCGCACGTCGGTCAGGCGTACGACGGGCTGCTGACGGCGTTGCGGGACGGCTCGCTGCCCCGGGCCCGACTGGTGGAGGCGGCCAC
The DNA here is from genome assembly GCF_014764405.1 of Micromonospora craniellae. NCBI lineage: Bacteria > Bacillati > Actinomycetota > Actinomycetes > Micromonosporales > Micromonosporaceae > Micromonospora > Micromonospora craniellae. The sequence goes on from NZ_CP061725.1 coordinate 5,063,563, forward strand.
CCGCGTACTGACCATGAAGTTCACCCTGGCCGACAAGCCGGTGCCGGAGATGTCCACGCTGCGCGCGCCGGCACACCGCGAGGCGGCCGGTGACCTGGCCGCCGCCGCAGTGACCGTGTTGAAGGGCCGGTGCGACACCAGCGGGGTGAAGGGCCCGGTCACCGTCACCTCCTCCGGCGGGCGGGAGCACACCCGGGCCGCGCTGACCGAGGCGCTGACCGCAGCCGGGGTGCAGGTGGTGCCCAGCGGCGGCACGGTGGTGCACCTCGTCGGGTACGGCGACGGTGCGGCGGACCTGCGGTCCGGTGCCGCCGTCACCGTCGCCATGGACACCCCGTACGTGCTGGCGCGGGCGAGCTCGCCGACGCTGCTGGCCACGTACTCGTCGAGCCGGGTCTCGATGACGGCGCTCGCCGACGTGCTGGCCGGCAAGGCCGCCCCGCGCGGTCGGTCCCCGGTGAAGGTCTCCGGGCTGCCCGCCACCACCTGCGGCTGACCCGCCGACGACCGGCCCGGAACACGCCTCGGCCCCGCCGACGCCACCACGCGTCGGCGGGGCCGAGGCGTGGTGCCGCGGCGTGCGCCGCCGGGGTGTCTCAGGCTCGGGTGAAGACGAGTGCCACGTTGTGGCCGCCGAACCCGAACGAGTTGTTCAGCGCGGCGGGGATGTCCATGTGACGTGCCTTGCCGGCGACAACATCGAGGTCGAGTCCGTCGTCCGGGTCGTCCAGGTTGATCGTCGGAGGTACCACGCTGTCGCGGATCGCCAGGATGGTGGCGATCGACTCCAGCGCGCCGGCCGCGCCGAGCAGGTGCCCGGACATCGACTTGGTGGCGGTCAGCACCGGGTGGTCACCCAGCGCCTGGTGCAGGGCCTTGATCTCGGCCATGTCGCCCACCGGGGTGGACGTGGCGTGCGCGTTGACGTGGCTGATGTCGGCCCGGTCCACGTCCGCGTCGGCGATCGCCTTCGCGATGGCCCGGATCGCACCGGCGCCCTCCGGGTGCGGCTGGACGATGTCGTAGCCGTCGGAGGTGATACCGGCGCCGGCAAGCCGCGCGTACACCCGGGCGCCCCGGGCGGCGGCGTGCTCGGCGCGCTCCAGCACCACGATGCCGGCGCCCTCGCCGAGGACGAAGCCGTCGCGGCCCTTGTCCCACGGCCGGGAGGCCAGCTCGGGTTCGTCGTTGCGGGTGGACATGGCCCGCATCGAGGCGAATCCGGCGATCGGCAGCGGGTGGATCACCGCCTCCGTGCCACCGGCCACCACCACGTCGGCCCGACCGGACCGGATCATGTCCAGGCCGAGCGCGATGGCTTCCGCGCCGGTGGCGCAGGCGCTGGCCACCGAGTGCACGCCCGCCTGCGCGCCGAGTTCCAGGCCCACCCAGGCGGCCGGGCCGTTGGGCATCAGCATGGGCACGGTGTGCGGGGAGACCCGGCGAGGGCCGGATGCCTCCAGGATGTCGTCCTGGGCGAGCAGGGTGACCGCGCCACCGATGCCGGAGCCGATACTGACCCCGATCCGCTCCGGGTCGGCCCCGGCGTCGACCAGGCCGGCGTCCGCCCAGGCCTGGTGTGCGGCGATCAACGCGATCGCCTCCGAGCGGTCCAGCCGGCGGAGCTTCACCCGGTCCAGTACGGTGGCCGGATCGACCGCCAGTTCGGCGGCGATCCGAACGGGCAACTGGCCGGCCCACTCCTGGGTGAGCGCACCCACCCCGGAGCGGCCGGCAAGCATGGCGTCCCAGGTCGACGCGACGTCCCCGCCCAGCGGGGTGGTCGCGCCGAGCCCGGTGACGACGACGTCAGGACGACTCATGTCAGGACTGCGCCTCGATGTAGCTCACGGCGTCCCCGACCGTCTTGAGGTTCTGGACCTCGTTGTCCGGGATCTTGACGCCGAACTTCTCCTCGGCCGCCACCACGACCTCCACCATGGAGAGCGAGTCGACGTCCAGGTCGTCGGTGAAGGACTTCCCCTCGGCCACGTCGTCCGGGTTCACCCCGGCAACCTCTTCGAGAATCTCGGCGAGGCCGGTGGTGATCTCGTCACGGGTCATTGCGGTGGGTTCCTCTCATCGGGTTCTCTCGACAGGCGGCGACGCCGCCCGTCACACCTCTGCGCCTGCGCGCCGAGGGGGTATCAGGGGCAGCGGACGACCTGACCGGCGTAGGTCAGGCCACCGCCGAAACCGAACAGCAGCACCGGCGCGCCGGAGGGCACCTCGCGGCGCTCCACCAGCTTCGACAGGGCCAGCGGGATGCTGGCCGCCGAGGTGTTGCCGGACTCGATCAGGTCCTTCGCGATGATCGCCTGCGGGATGTTCAGCCGCTTCGCGATGCCGTCGATGATCCGGGTGTTGGCCTGGTGCGGGACGAACGCGGCCAGCTCCGACGGGTCGACCCCGGCCCGCTCGCACGCCTGCAACGCCAGCGGCGCCAGGGCGGTGGTGGCCCAGCGGAACACCGTCTGACCCTCCTGCGCCACGTACGGGCGCCAGCCCTCGATGCGTACCGCGTCGCCGCGGTCGGGCACCGAGCCCCAGACCACCGGGCCGATGCCGGCCGGCTCGCCCTCGGGTGCGGCGGTGACCACTGCGGCGCCCGCCCCGTCACCGAAGATGATGCAGGTGGAGCGGTCGTTCCAGTCGACGAAGTCGGAGAGCTTCTCCGCGCCGATCACGATGGCGTTGCGGCTGGCACCGGCGCGGACCGCGTGGTCCACGGTGCCCAGCGCGTACGCGAAACCGGAGCAGGCCGTGTTGAGGTCGAACGCGCCCGGTGCGTCGATGCCCAGCTTGGCCGCGACCCGGCAGGCCACGTTCGGGCTGCGGTCGATGGAGGTGCAGGTGGCCACCACCACCAGGTCGATGTCGGAGGCGGCCAGGCCGGAGTTGGCCAGCGCCTTGTCGGCGGCGGCGGCAGCCATGTCGGCGACCGTCTCGTCACCGGCGATCCGCCGGCTGGCGATACCGACCCGGTCCCGGATCCACGCGTCGTTGGTCTCCACCAACTGGGCGATCTCGTCGTTGGTCACCACCCGGGACGGCTGGTAGTGCCCCAGGGACAGGATGCGACTGCCGCTCATGACGAGCCCTTCCTACGGTCGATCTCGGCACGAGACTCGGACGGACTGAGGCGGACGACGCTCACGCCTGCCCTCCGGCGACGCGGGCGATCAGGTCGCGGGCGGCGGGCAGCTTGTCCGGGGTGTTCAGGGTCACGATCTCCGGCAGGCCGGGGCCCTTGAGCTCGCGCTTGACCAGCCCGGCGAGGGTGCCGGCGGGCGGCAGCTCGATCACGCCGGTCACCCCGAGGTCGGCGAGGGTGGCCATGCACAGGTCCCACCGGACCGGGGCGGTGACCTGCCGGACCAGCCGCTGGAGCATCTCCGCGCCCTGCCGGACCGCGGTGCCGTCGAGGTTGGAGAGCAGGATCCGCGTCGGGTCGGCGGTGGTGACATCGGCGGCCACCGTGGCCAGGGCCGCCTCCGCGGGAGCCATGTACGGGGTGTGGAAGGCGCCCGCCACCTGGAGCCGGATGACCCGTGCCTGGGCTGGCGGCTCGGCGGTCAGCTTCTCCAGGCCGGCGACCGCACCGGCGGCGACGACCTGCCCGGTGCCGTTGCGGTTGGCGGCGTGCAGCCCGTGCCCCTCGATCGCGGCGAGCACCTCGTCCGGGTCGCCGCCGAGGACCGCGGCCATGCCGGTCGGCTCCAGCGCGCAGGCGGCGGCCATCTCCCGGCCGCGTACCCCGGCGAGGGTGATCGCGGCGTCCGCCGGCAGCGCGCCGGCCAGCGCCGCCGCACCGAGCTCGCCCACGCTGTGTCCGGCGGTCAGCGCCACGTCCTGCATCGGCAGGTGCTCGGCGGCGAGCAGGGCCGCGGCGACCAGCAGCGGTTGGGTGCGGGCGGTGTCCCGGATCTCGTCGGCGTCGGCGTCGGCGCCCAGGTGCACCAGGTCGACGCCGGCCAGCGCGGACCAGTGACGCAGCCGCGCCTCGGCGCCGGGCAGTTCGAGCCAGGGAGTCAGGAAGCCGGGTTTCTGAGAACCCTGGCCGGGGCAGAGTACGGCGAGCACGTCTATGACTCTCCCGGATACCCACGGGTTGCGCTGTGCGGACCGGCACCAAACCGCACTAGGACCTTTGGAGGGATCCTACAAAGATTGGTGTTTGTCGTCGCCGCCCTGTGATCTTTTACCGGTCGGTGGGGCCAATGTCGGGGTCGGCACCACCGGATCCAGCCGGCCCACGGTCAGGGCCACCCGCAGCGCGAAGGCGTCCCGGGGCGACAACGGGCTGAACCCGGTGACGTCGGAGATCCGCCGTAGCCGGTACCGCACCGTGTTCGGGTGCACGTACAGCGCCCGCGCCGCGCTCTCCAGCGTGCCGCCCGCGGCGAAGAAGGCGTCGAGGGTCTCCAACAGCTCGCCGCCGGCTCGCACCAGCACCGCGTACACGTCGTGCCGCAGCCGTCGCCGGGCCTCCGCGTCACCCGCCAGGGACCGCTCGGGCAGCAGGTCGCCGGCGCAGACCGGCCGGGGCGCGGCAGGCCACGCCGGGGCCGCACGGTACCCGGCCAACGCGGCCCGTGCCGACTCGGTGGCCTCGTCCAGGCTCGGCACCGAGGGGCCGACGACCACCGGACCCGTACCGAAGGCGGACAACAACCCGGCGGTGGCCGCCACCGGGTCCGCCGCGCCGCCCAGCACGATCACCAGGCGGTCGCCGTGCACCCCGCCGATCACCTCGACCCCGACCCGCCGGGCCTGCCGGTAGACCGTGTGCAGCACGGCGGCGACCTCGCCGCCGGGGGAGGGGCCGACCGCCACCGCCACCGGTGGCGCGTCCGTCCAGCCCAGCGCGGCGGCCCGGCTGGCCAGCACGTCCGGCGAGTCACCCCGCAGCAACGCGTCCACCAGCAGAGCCTGGAGCCGGGCGTCCCAGGAACCGCGCGACTCGGCCGCCCGCGCGTACACCCGGGCCGTGGCGAAGGCGATCTCCCGGGAGTAGCGCAGCACCGCCTCGCGCAGCTGCGCCGCCTCACCGGGTGCGGCCAGGTCGTCGACCTGCTCCTCGACCACGTCGATGGTCACCTTGATCAGCGCGACGGTCTGCTGGAGGGTGATCGACCGGGCCAGCGCCTGCGGCGCGGTGGCGAACACCTCGTCGGAGACCTCCTGGGTGCCCTCGTGGGGGCCGCCGGCGGAGCGCAGCCACTGCACCAGGGAACGCGCGCCGGCCTGCGCCACCACCATCACCCAGGACCGCTGGTCGGCGGGCAGCTCCCGGAACCAGGGCAGGGTGTCGTCCATCCGCGCCACGCTCGCGGTGGCCAGCGCACCGGCCGCCCGCTCGATCCGGCGCAGCGTGGCCGACAGGTCCGTCCCGCCCGACTCGCTCACCCGCCTAGCCTGACATGTCCTGAGCTGGCCCTCGACGGCAGGCGTCGGCGGCACCGACGGCGCCCATCCGGTACGCGCTGCACGGTCCGTCGGAGCCGGCCAGTACGGTAACGAGGCACGTCGGGTGGGCACCGGCGGGTGAGGGCGAGCGTGAGGAGACACCGATGGCGCACGGGGAGGCTGAGCACGGCCGCGCCCAGGGAGAGCCCTGCCGGTCGGGGCCGCACGAGCAGCCGGCCGCCGCCAAGCACCACCGCCGGCTCATCAGCCTGGCCCACCCGGGCGAACCGGCGCCGGGACGGGCGGCCGAGCGTCCCGAGGAGGACGTAGCGCCGGCACGTCCGCGCCCCGTCGACCCCGTGGTGCCGCGTCAGCGTACGGGCGAGACCGCCGTGCCGGAGCTGGTCGCCGGCGGCTGCCGCAGCGACCTGCCCGGCTGGGCCGGTGCCCACCGGCACGGCCCGGTCCGCCCGGCACTTCGCGCGGTACGCCGGGAGCGCCCCCCGCGTCGCTGGTGCTGAGGCTCAGCGGGTCCGGCGGCGGACCAGCAGCGCGATCCCGGCCAGCCCGAGGGTGATCACCAGCATCACCGCGACGTTCAGCAGGAGCAGGCGTTGCAGGTCGCCGAAGGCCTCGTTGATGTCCTGAGCCGGGTTGAGCGCGTCCTCCGGGATGATCCGTTCGCCCCCGCCGACCCCGCCGCTGACCGACTCGTACGTCCGCTCCAGCGGTACCCCGACGGTGCGCAGGGTCTCCGACATGCTGATCCGCCCGAGGAACCAGGCGGCGCTGGTCTTGCGGGAGTCCGGCTGCTTGGCCGGCCGGTAGACGCGAGGCCCGCCGACCGCCTTCGGATAGAGGTCGTAGGTCTGCTTCGGAGTGTCACCGGCCAGCACCACCACCGTGTACTTCGGACCGAGGTCGGCCTCCTTCGGCGCGCGCGCCCGCGCCAGGGAACGGCTCACCTGGTCGATGACGGCCGCCACCTGCTCCGGCTGGTTCTCGTGGCGCAGCCGTAACGGCTCGGCCAACCCGTGGCCGGTGATGTCCACGCCGGCCGGCGGCGCCTTCGGCGCGGCCTTGACCGGCTCGACGAAGGCCAGCGACAACAACACCGCAGCGACCCCACCGGCCGCTATCGCGACCCGTCGCCTCATCCGTCGGACCATGCCGCCTCCTCGCCCCGTCGATGGTCGGCTGAGCTGCAGGGGGTCACGCGTTGGAGGACCGACGGCGGACCGTGCCCACAGGACGGGTACCCACCTCAAAGACTCCGCGGAACGACGATCGGTTGCAGCTGGTGAAACATTAATTGGAACTATCTGCGATCGCGAATCGACCAATGACCAGCCGTGGACACGCGGAGCGGATCCTACCGGCACGGAGGCCGTGATGTGGGGCAGGGTAGCGCGCGAGACGCGGTCCTGGGCAGTGGTGTTCGGCGTGGCGGTCGGCGTGTCGTTGCTGCTGCCGCTGGCCCGGATGTAAGGAGGGGTCCCCTGCTATACACCAGGCGTTAGCAGGGGACCCCTCCTTACATCCGACAGCCCTAGAACAGGCGGGCTCGGGCGGCGCGTAGCCGGGTCAGGGTGCGCTCGGGTCCGAGCACCTCCAGCGACTCGAACAGCGGCAACCCCACCGTCCGGCCGGTGACCGCGACGCGTACCGGTGCCTGGGCCTTGCCGAGCTTGAGACCGCGCGCCGCGCCGACCTCCTCCATGATGTTCTTGAGTGTCGCCGCGTCCCACGAGGTCACCGCCGCAAAGGCGGCGACGGCGTCGTCCAGCAGCTCCGCCGAGCCCTCCTTCATCGCCTTGGCCCAGGCCGCCTCGTCGATCAGCGGCGAGGCGAGGAAGAGGAAGTCGACGTTCGGCACGATCTCGCTGAGCACCGCGATGCGGGTCTGGGCCAGCGGCGCCACCGCGGCGAAGGTGGCCGGGTCGAACTCGTCGGGCTGCCACGGCGGCGGCGGGATGCTGCCGGTGCCGGTCAGCCACGGCCCGCAGACCTCGACGAACTCCTCGACCGGCAGCGCCCGGATGTACTCGCCGTTGAACGCCCGCAGCTTCCTCTCGTCGAAGAAGGCCGGCGACGGGTTCACCTCGTCCAGCCGGAACTCGTCCTCGATCACCGACCAGGGCACGATCTCCCGGTCGCCGGAGGGCGCCCAGCCGAGCAGCATCAGGTAGTTGCGCATCGCGGCGGCGAGGTAGCCCTCGTCCCGGTACGCCTCCAGGGCGACCTTGTCCCGACGCTTGGACAGCTTCTGCCGCTTCTCGTTGACCACCACCGGCACGTGCGCCCAGATCGGCGGCTTCACCCCGAGCGCGTCCCAGAGCAGCTGCTGCTTCGGGGTGTTGGGCAGGTGTTCCTCGGCCCGGATCACGTGGGTGATCCCCATCGTCATGTCGTCGACGACGTTGGCCAGCAGGAAGACCGGAGAACCGTCGCCCCGGGCGATGACGAAGTCCTCGATGAGCTTGTTCTCGAAGGTCGGCTCGCCCCGGATCAGGTCGACGACCACCGTCGAGCCCTCGTCGGGCGTACGGAAGCGCAGCGCACGGCCCTCGCCGGGCGGCAGGCCCCGGTCCCGGCAGTACCCGTCGTAGCCGGTGTACTGGTTGCCGGTCCGGGCCTGCACCGCCTCCCGGGTGCAGTCGCAGTAGTACGCGCGGCCCGACTCGTGCAGCCGGCGGGCGGCGGCCCGGTGCTCGTCGGCGTTCGAGGACTGGAACCAGGGGCCCTCGTAGCTGCCGCGCTCGATGCCGATCCAGTCCAGCGCCGACAGGATGCCCTCGGTCCACTCCGGCTTGTTGCGTGCGGCGTCGGTGTCCTCGATACGCAGGACGAACACCCCGCCCTGCTGCTTGGCATAGATCCAGTTCTGCAGCGCCGAGCGGGCACCGCCGACGTGGAACATACCGGTCGGGGAGGGGGCGAATCGCACACGTACCGTCACGGCCCTCAGCCTACAGATGTAAGGAGGGGTCCCCTGCTATCGCCTGGTGTCGTACAGGGGTCCCCTCCTTACGTCACAGCCTGTCAGGGGACGGAGCGGATCTTCAGCACCAGGAGGCTGCCGAGGACGGTCACGACGGCCGTGGTGGCGTACAGGGCCGGGTAACCGCCCAGGTAGACCACGATCGGGGCGGAGATGGCCGGCCCGAGCACCTGCGGCGCGGAGTTCGCGATGTTGATCACGCCGAGGTCCTTGGCCCGGTCGGTGGCCCTCGGCAGCACCTGGGTGATCAGGGCGGCGTCCACCGACAGGTACACCCCGTAGCCGGCACCGAGCAGCAGCGCGGCGACGATCGCCATCGACCAGGTGGGGACGGCGGCCAGCAGCAGCGCCGCCACCGCCATCACCATCCCGGCGGCGATCACGAAGATCTTGCGTTTGCCCGAGCGGTCCGACAGCCGCCCGGCGACCACCGTGGTGGCCATCAGCCCGGCGGTGTAGAGCAGGATCAGCACCAGCAGGCCACCCTCGGGGTCGGCCACCCGGACCTCGTCGGTGAGGAAGTACAGCAGGTAGAGGGTGCCGAAGGCGTTGCCGAGCTGGACCAGGAACCGGGTGATCCAGGCCCAGCCGAAGTCGGGGTACCGGCGTGGCGACACCCACATGCCGGCCAGCAGTCCGCGCAGTGCCGGTCGGTGCGTACGCGGCAGCGGGTCGTCGGTGGTGCGCAGGGCGAACGGCAGCGCGAACAGCAGCACTGCGGCGGCGATCACCAGGTACCCGGCGGCGTTGCCGGTGACCACGGCGGTGACCAGCACGACGCCGAGCACCAGCCCGAGCGCCTGCGGGATGCCGACCCAGCCGGAGACGCCGCCGCGCTGGGCGACCGGGACCCGGTCCGGTACGGCGGCGGTCAGGCTGGCCAGCATCGCGTTGAAGCAGGTCTGCGCGGCGATCCAGCCGACGACCACGCCGAGCACGGTCTGCGCCTGGGCGAGCAACGCCAGCGACAGCGCGCCGAGCAGCGCGCCGCCGAGGGTCCAGATGTGCCGGCGGCCGAACTCCCGGCCGCCGATCCGCAGACAGCTCCGGTCCGACAGCGCCCCGGCCAGCGGGTTGACGATCACTGCGGCCAATGCGCCGAAGCCGGTGACCACCGCCAGCATGGTCTCCTTGTTCGTCGGCGCGATCTGCCCGAGCTGCTGCGGCAGCAGCACCTGGATCGGCGTGAAGAACGCCATCCAGACGCCGAGGTTCGCGGCGAAGAGCAGCGCGATCCAGCCGCTCCGCACCGGCACCGTCGGTTCCGCCAGCGCCGCCGGCAGCGAGGCCGGCGTGGGGTCGACGGTGGTCACCGGGGTGGTTCCCGGCGGGCCGCCGCGATGACCTCGCGCAGCCAGGAGTACGACGACTTGGGCGTACGCGCTCCGGTGGCGAAGTCGACGTGGACCAGCCCGAAGCGCTTGGTGAAGCCCTCGGCCCACTCCCAGTTGTCCAGCAGGGACCAGACGAAGTAGCCGGTCACGTCGACTCCGTCGGCCATCGCCGCGCGCACCGCCCGCAGGTGACCGTCCAGGTAGGCGATCCGGTCCGGGTCCGGCACCCGGCCGTCGGCGTCCGGGGTGTCGTCGTACGCGCAGCCGCTCTCGGTGATCTGGATCGGCGGCAGGTCCGACCCGTACTGCCGGTGCAGCCAGCCGAGCAGGTCCCGCAGCCCGTCCGGCGCCACCGGCCAGTCGAAGGCGGTGCGCGGGTACCCGGTGAGGGGCACCAGTTCGAAGGGCAGCGGCGAGCCCTCCTCGGGGGCGCGTACGCCGGTGGGGTTGTAGTAGTTGACGCCGAGCACGTCGAGCGGGGCGGCGATGACGTCGAGGTCGCCGTCGCGTACCACGGTGGTGTCGAAGCCCAACTCGGTCGGGTAGCCGCGGCCGAGCAGCGGGTCGGTGAACAGCCGGTTGTGCAGCGCCTCGTAGGCGTGCCCGGCGGCTCCGTCGGCGGCTCCGTCGCCGAGTACCCGGACCGGCGAGTAGTTGTTGGCGATGGCGACCGGGCTGCTGCTGCGGGCGCGCAGCGCGGCGACCGCGAGGCCGTGGCCGAGCAGTTGGTGGTGGGCGACGGGGAAGGCGTCGAAGAGCAGCGTCCTGCCCGGGGCGTGCTCTCCGGTGCCGTGGCCGAGGCTCATGTGGACGAACGGCTCGTTGAGGGTGATCCAGAGCTTGACCCGGTCCCCGAGGCGGGCGGCGACCACGTCGGCGTACTCGGCGAAGCGGTGTGCGGTGTCGCGGTTGAGCCAGCCGCCGGCCTCCTCCAGTGGCTCCGGCAGGTCCCAGTGGAACAGCGTGGCGACCGGGTCGATGCCGTGGCCGAGCAACTCGTCGACCAGCCGTTCGTAGAAGTCCAGCCCAGCGGCGTTGACCCGTCCGGTGCCGGCGGGCAGCACCCGGGGCCAGGCCACCGAGAAGCGGTACGCGGTCACCCCGAGCCCGGCCATCAGCGCGACATCCTCGGCGTAGCGGTGGTAGTGGTCGCAGGCCACGTCGCCGGTGCTGCCGTCGAGGACGCGCCCGGGGGAGTGGGCGAAGGTGTCCCAGATGGAGGGTCCGCGACCGTCCGCGTCGGCGGCGCCCTCGATCTGGTATGCGGAGGTGGAGACGCCCCAGCGGAATCCGGTGGGGAAGTCGGGCATCGGAGCGGTCTGCATGCGCCCTCCCGGCGAAACGCGAAACGTGTTCGGAACTCTAGGGGTCGTGGGAGCGCTGCGCCATAGGGTGTCGAGCCGTCGATGGCAACACTTTTCGGCGTGTCTTCGTAAATCCGTCCGCATACGTCCGTTTTCGCGCATACAGTTCCGAATATTGTGGGATGTCCTCACTGGAGGAAGACGGAAATGATCCTCGTGGAACGCAGCGCGCACGTGTCGGCACCGGTCGAAACGGTCTGGGACGTGGTACAGCGCGCTGAGCAGTTGCCGGCCTGGCTGGCCGGGGTCCGTGCGGCCGAAGTCCTCTCCGGCGAGGGTTTTGGCAGACGGCAACTGGTCCAGGCCGGACGCGGTGCCGCGCACGAGGCCGAAGTGATCGCCTTTCAGGAACCGACCCTGATCGGCTGGCGAGAACGCGCCAAGGGCGCCGGTGCCCGAGCGGAGGCGCGCACCGAGATCTACGTCCAGCTCACCCCGGACGAGGACGAGGGTGGGACGGTCGTGCGGCTCATCGTCGTACGCTGGCCGGCCGGCCCGGTCAAGGCCGCCCTGCTCCGGCTCGGCCTGCGTCGGGTCGGCGCCGATCTGGAGGACTCGCTGGCCCGGCTGACGGACCTGGCCGCTGTCGGCTGACCAGTCCTGGCGTCACCCGCGACGGTGGCGGCCCCGGTGTCCCCACCAGGTACACCCGGGCCGTCACCGCTTTCGCGCTGCCGGCCTTCACACGACCACGGTGAACGCGGCGACGTGTACCTGGTCGAGGTGCCGGAACTCGAAGAACAGCCGATAGGTGCCCGCCGACGGGACGGTGATCCCGAACGCCACCACCGAACTCGGCTGGCTGGCCGCCGCCGGGTGTACGTGGAGGTACGCGAGGTCGCCCTGACGCAGCGCCACCAGATGCCCGTACGCGCCCAGGTGCCGTTGCAGGTCGTTCACCGGCAGGCCGTCTCGACCGAGCCAGACCAGCACCTGGTTGGACTCGCCTGCCCGCAGGCCGCCGTCCAGGGTGACCGTGTAGTCGTCGACCAGTACCGTATCCTCGGGCGGCACGAGTGGTTCGGCCGCGTACCGACCGGGGATCGGAACGTCCACGCCCAGGGTGACCCCCGCAGGTGCGCCCACCGGCCAGAAGTCGGCGATCGCCCGGAGCGGGCCGGGCGCCGCCGGGGTGACCGTCACCCGCCAGGTGCCGTCGGGCGACATCTCCGGATGCACGTGCTGGTATCCGGAGAGGTCGCGGCCGACGAGGATCAGGTGCATCCGTCGTTCGTGGTTCTCCTGGAACGAGGTCAGCGTGGCGCCGGCCGGGCCGGTGATCCGGAAGGCCAGTTCGCCCGGCTCGCCCACGGTCAGCGTCGGCGTGTCCAGGGCCAGGGTCCAGCCGCCCCGGGACACCTCCAGCCCGCCCGGGCCGTGGTTCGCGTGCGCGTCCGGTCCGGAGACGGCCGATCGGGTCGGGCCGCCGGCCGGACCACCGGCCCGTCCGGCGAAGAAGCCGACCACCAGGGTCAGTGCGAGCACCAGCGCGGCGGCGTACCGCGTCCCCCGGCCTGCCGTCGGTTCCGGGACGGGTGGACCGTCGGGGTGGGGGCACCCCGGGTCGGGCGCCCCGACGGCGCGGCCGGCGGAGGTCGCCGCCGGCCGCTGGCTGGTCGTGGTCACGACAACCGGGGCTGCAACACGAACAACCCCTGTTCGATTCCGCTGACCACCACGATGCCGCTCGGGTAGTACGGGTAGGTGCTCCAGGCCCCGTTCATCGAGGCGCTGTTGCTCGACGGGTAGATGTCGAAGTACCCGGCCTCGGTGGCGCGGCCGCTGGCCACGTTGGCGAGGTCCAGGATGCGTAGCCCGGCCCGGTAGTTGGCCTGGTAGCTGTACCGGCCCTTGACGTACTGGTTGTGGTCGGTGGCGGCCACCCCAGCGGGGGCGCTGTAGGTGCCGATGTGCCGGGGCGCGTCCAGGTCGGCCAGGTCCCAGATGTACGTCTGGGTGTTGACCCCGCGCCGGGTCTCGTCCAACTCGTCGTCGAGCAGGAAGTACCGCTGGTCCTCGGTGAACCAGCCCTGGTGGGTGTACGCCCGACCGGTGTACCCGATGCGCGCCAGCTGTCGCGGGGAGGACTTGCTGGTCACGTCGACGACGGTCACGGTGTCCTCGTTGGAGCTGACACAGATCTCCCGGCCGCTGTGGGCGGTGTCGGGGCCGCGGTAGACGACGCACTGGGTGTCGTGGGTGTATCCGTCGTTGCTGACGCAGCCGGCGGAGGCCGGAGACTTCGGGGTCCGGATGTCGACCATGTGCAGGCCGCCGCTGCACGTGTTCGTGCCGACCGCGTACGCGAAGCCGGTCTGCTCGTTGATGGCGATGTTGTGCGAGTTGCCGAACTGGTTGTAGTGGGCGTTGGCCGTCCAGGTCTGCGGTGCGGTCACCCCGCGCAGCCGGGTCAGGTCGAAGACCTGCATACCGTGCCCGGAGACGTCCGCCACCACGTACGCGTGGTCACGGTAGACCTTGATGTCCCGCCAGACCGCCGTGCGGTTCTGGTACGCGGGCAGGTTGCCCAGGTAGACCGGAGCGGTCGGGTTGGACACGTCCACGAACGAGGTGCCGTTGCGGCGGCCGACCAGCGCGTACTCCTTGCCGGTCTGGGGGTCGGTCCAGCCCCAGATGTCGTTGGCCTGGCTGCCGCCGATGCTGGACAGCGGCATGAACGACAGCAGGTCCACGTTGCGGCACGGGTAGCCCGCCGCCTGGCCGTTGGTGCAGGTCGCCGCAGCGGCGGCAACCAGTTGCTGGCTGGGTTCGCGCTGGGCCATGAACTCCTGCGCCGACTCCCGTCCGGCGGGGGTGGCGGGATCGTGGGCCACCGAGGGTGAGCCCGGCCCGAGCGTCGACACCGCCAGGGCGCCGGCGGCCAGGGCGAGGCCGATCCGAGCGATTCGCATGTGCACTCCCTCCCGTCGCGCCCGGGGCGATTGAGTTCGGGCCGGCGGTGGAGGGCGCGACGGGTGGTCCACCGGGCCGGCGGTGCCCGTGCGGACCGGACTCCTATCGAAGAGTGTGAATTCTGCGTGTTACGGGAGGAAGGCGTCCGTTGATACCGTCTGTGTCATACCGCGACGCGAAGGGGTCTGGCACGGTGTCCACCCGCGCCAGACCCCTTGTGGGCCGAGCTTCGTTAGCTGTCGCCGCCGGTCTCGCCGACCGGGGCGGCGTTGACGTCGTCGATGGCGTACTTCTTGGCCGCCTCGGCCGGTACGTGGGCCGGTACCGCCCCCCGCAGCGCGAGCTGCCGCAGCGTGGCGACCGCGATCGACTCGGCGTCGACGTGGAAGTGCCGGCGCAGCGCGTGCCGGGTGTCCGACAGGCCAAAGCCGTCGGTGCCCAGGGAGGTCCAGTCGCCGGGCACCCAGCGGGAGATCAGGTCCGGCACCGCGCGCATCCAGTCGCTGACCGCGACCTTCGGTCCGTCGGCGTCGGCCAGCTTCTGCTGGATGTACGGCACCCGCTGCTCCGCGCCCGGGTGCAGGAGGTTGTACGCCTCGCACTCGACCGCGTCCCGCCGCAGCTCGGTCCAGGAGGTCACCGACCAGACGTCGGCGGACACCCCCCAGTCCTGGGCGAGCAGTTGCTGCGCCTTGAGCGCCCACTGCATGCCGGTGCCGGAGGCGAGCACGTTCGCCCGGGGGGCGTCGCCCTCCACCGACGGGGCCGCCGCGTAGCGGTAGATGCCCTTGACGATGCCCTCGACGTCCACGCCCTCCGGCTCCGCCGGCTGGTGGATCGGCTCGTTGTAGATGGTGAGGTAGTAGAAGATGTTCTCCTGCTCCTCGCCGTACATCCGGTGCAGGCCGTTCTCGACGATGTGCGCGATCTCGAACGCGAACGCCGGGTCGTACGCGACCACGGCCGGGTTCGTGGCCGCGAGCAGCAGCGAGTGGCCGTCCTCGTGCTGGAGTCCCTCGCCGTTGAGCGTGGTGCGACCGGCGGTGGCACCGAGCACGAAACCGCGGGCCATCTGGTCGGCCGCCGCCCAGAAACCGTCGCCGGTGCGCTGGAACCCGAACATCGAGTAGAAGATGTACATCGGGATCATCGGCTCGTCGTGCGTGGCGTACGACGTGCCGGCGGCGGTGAACGAGGCGACCGAACCGGCCTCGTTGATCCCCTCGTGCAGGATCTGACCGGTGGTCGACTCCTTGTACGACAGGAACAGCTCCCGGTCGACCGAGGTGTACCGCTGGCCGTGCGGCGAGTAGATCTTGGCGGTCGGGAAGATCGAGTCCAGGCCGAAGGTACGCGCCTCGTCCGGGATGATCGGCACCCAGCGCCTGCCGAACTGCTTGTCCTTCATCAGGTCCTTGAGCAGCCGGACGAAGGCCATCGTGGTGGCCACCTTCTGCTTGCCCGAGCCCCGCTTCACGTCGGCGAAGCGCTCGCTGCCCGGGATGGCCAGGGACTTGACCTCGGTCCGCCGGCTCGGCAGGTAGCCGCCGAGCTGCTTGCGCCGCTCGTGCAGGTACTGCATCTCGTCGGACTTCTCATCCGGGCGGTAGTACGGCGGCAGGTACGGGTTCTCCTCCAGCGCCGAGTCCGGGATGTCCAGGTAGAGCCGGTCGCGGAACGTCTTGAGGTCGTCCAGCGTCAGCTTCTTCATCTGGTGCGTGGCGTTGCGGCCCTCGAAGTGCTGACCGAGCGTCCAGCCCTTGATCGTCTTGGCCAGGATCACCGTCGGCTGCCCGGTGTGCTCCGTGGCCGCCTTGTAGGCCGCGTAGAGCTTGCGGTAGTCGTGCCCGCCCCGCTTCAGGTTCCAGATCTCGTCGTCGCTCAGGCCGTCGACCATCTTGCGGGTCCGCGCGTCCCGACCGAAGAAGTGCTCCCGGACGTACGCGCCGGACTCCGCCTTGTAGGTCTGGTAGTCGCCGTCCGGCGTGGTGTTCATGAGGTTGACCAGCGCGCCGTCGGTGTCGGCGGCGAGCAGCGGGTCCCACTCCCGGCCCCAGACCACCTTGATGACGTTCCAGCCGGCGCCCCGGAAGAACGCCTCCAGTTCCTGCATCACCTTGCCGTTGCCGCGGACCGGACCGTCCAGGCGCTGGAGGTTGCAGTTGATCACGAAGGTGAGGTTGTCCAGCTCCTCCCGGGCGGCCACGCCGATCGCGCCCAGGGTTTCCGGCTCGTCCATCTCGCCGTCGCCGAGGTAGGCCCAGACGTGCTGGTCGGAGGTGTCCTTGATGCCCCGGTGCTGCAGGTACCGGTTGAACCGGGCCTGGTAGATGGCGTTCAGCCCGCCCAGCCCCATCGAGACGGTGGGGAACTCCCAGAAGTCCGGCATCAGCCGTGGGTGCGGGTACGACGGGAGCCCGCCGCCGGGGTGCGACAGCTCCTGCCGGAAGCCGTCGAGCTGGTTCTCGCTGAGCCGGCCCTCAAGGAACGCCCGGGCGTACATACCGGGGGAGGCGTGCCCCTGGTAGAAGATGTGATCGCCGCCACCCGGGTGGTTCTTGCCCCGGAAGAAGTGGTTGAAGCCCACCTCGTACAGCGAGGCCGAGCTGGCGAAGGTGGAGATGTGCCCGCCGACGCCGATCTCGGGACGCTGCGCACGGTGCACCAGCATCGCCGCGTTCCACCGTACGTACGCCCGGATCCGGCGCTCGATGTGCTCGTCACCCGGGAACCAGGGTTCGCGCTCCGGCGGGATCGTGTTGAGGTAGTCGGTGGTGGTCAGCGACGGTACGCCGACCTGGCGCTCACGGGCGCGCTCCAACAGGCGCAGCATCACGTAACGCGCCCGCTTGGTGCCACGATCATCGATGACACCGTCGAGCGACTCGACCCATTCGCTGGTCTCTTCAGGGTCGATGTCCGGAAGCTGGCTCGGCAGTCCGGCCGTGATCACCGGGCGCTTGCGTTCCGTAGCCACAGGCGTTCCCTCGGTTGTGTGTGGGATAGGTCTCTAGCGCCATCCTGCCCCGTGGTGGCACTCGGCGTCACGTCCACCCGGCCCAAGGGCGATACGCGACACACGTACCGACCAGTAACTTCAGGTCACCGCGCAGGCCGCGACGGGTCGTAGACGATCTTGCACCGCCGCCGCCGGCCGGAACGTAGAATCCGACCATGCCGCGACCACCCGTCACCCTGGCCGGCCCGGGTCGGGCCGACCGGTCCCGGGTGGCTGGCGACACGGTCCGGCGGATCATGCACGTGGCCGGCGCCCTGCGGTACCACCAGGACACCGAGATCGCCGCGCTGGGGCTGACCCCGGCGGTCGCCCGCGCGCTCTACGAGCTGGACCCGGATCGCCCGCTGCTCGCCCGCGAGCTGGCCGAGCAGTTGCGCTGCGACCGGTCCAACGTGACCGCGCTGGTCGACAAGCTGGAGCGGGCCGGGCTGGTGGAGCGCCGCGCCGACCCGGCCGACCGGCGGCAGCGGACGCTGGTGGTGACCGAGGCGGGCCGGCGGATGCGGGACCGTGTCCACGAGGTGCTGTCCGACTCACGACTGCTGGCCGGGCTCAGCACGGAGGAGTTGACGGTCCTCGGCGAGCTGGCCTGGAAGGTCTCTGACGGCGGCTGCCCGGAGCGGTTCGGGGCGTAGTGGGGTCAACGGTGGGGCAGGTGCGTGAAACGTGCTCAGGTGGGCGAGGCGTGCCTCGGTCGGTAATGCTGTCGGACGTGACCACCCCGCAGGATCTCGACGATCGGTTCCGGGAGGCCCTGGCCGCCCTCGCCGCGCCGGAGCGCCGCGCCGACCCGGCACAGCCGGTGGCCGACGCTGCCACGCTGACCGGCGCAGAGCTGCTGGACCTCTTCGACGCACAGGTCACCAGCCGTCAACTCGACCTCGCCGGACGCTGGCTCTGGAGCTTCGGCGAGGGCTACTACACGATCGGCTCGGCCGGGCACGAGGGCAACGCCGGGGTCGCCGCAGCGCTGCGGCCCACCGACCCGGCCCTGCTGCACTACCGCTCCGGTGCGTTCTACTGCGTACGGGCCGCTCAGGCCGCCCGCAACGCGGATCCCGACACCGACCGGGCGCCCGGCGTGGACCCGGCCGCCGACCGTGACGGCCTGACCGCCGACGCGCCCGCGCCCACGGTGCCGTCTCCGGCGGCTGGGCCGGTCGAGGACGCTGGACAGGCCGAGGACGGCGGGACGGACGTCTCCGCTGCGCCGGGCGGCGCGGGCGGGCGGCGGCCGGTGGACCCGGTGTACACGGACGCGGCCCGGGACGTGCTGCGCGGGCTGGTGGCCTCGCGGGAGGAACCGGGCGCCGGCGGGCGGCACAAGGTCTTCGGCCGGGCCGACCTCGCCGTGGTGCCGACCACCTCGACGGTCGCCTCGCACCTGCCCCGGGCGGTCGGCATGGGCCTCGCGGTGGAGCGGTTGCGTCGGCTGGACGCGCGGCGGGAGCCGATCCCGCCGGGCGAGGCGTCCGCGGCGGCGACGTGGGCACCCGACGCGATCGTGGTCTGCTCGTTCGGGGACGCCTCGATCAACCACGCCAGTGCCACCGCCGCCTTCAACACCGCCGGCTGGTACGACCACACCGGCCTGCGCATTCCGGTGCTGTTCGTGTGCGAGGACAACGGCCTGGGCCTCAGCCTCCGTTCCCCGCAGGGCTGGGTGGCGACCGCGTTGCGCGCGAAGCCGGGTGTCCGGTACTTCGCCGCCGACGGCACGGACCTGGTCGAGACGTACGAGGCGGCGGCCGAGGCGGCGGCCTGGGTACGCCGGCACCGGCGACCCGCCGTGCTGCACCTGACCACGGTGCGGTTGATGGGGCACGCCGGGGCGGACGCCGAGAGCGCGTACCGGTCTGCCGGGGAGATTCGTGCCGACCTGGACCGGGATCCGGTGGTGGCCACCGCCCGGCGGCTGGTCGAGGCGGGCCTGGCCAGCGGCGCGGAGCTGCTGGACCGCTACGACGAGATCGGCTGGCGGATCCGCCGGATGGCCGAGGGGGTGCTCGACGAGCCGAAGCTGTCCAGCCCGGCAGAGGTGATCGCCCCGCTGGCCCCTCGCCGGCCGCTGCGGGTGGCCCGGGCGGTGGCCGAGGCGGGCGGCCGGGCGGCCGGTTCCGGCGCGGGCGTGCGGGCCGAGGCGTTCGGCGGCAAGCCGCCCGAGCTGGTCGGCCCGCTGACGCTGGCGCAGAGCATCAATGCCGCGCTCACCGACGGGCTGCTCGACCATCCGCAGATGGCTGTCTTCGGTGAGGACGTGGCCGCCAAGGGCGGGGTGTATGGGGTGACCAAGGGACTGCGGGACCGGTTCGGTGCCGCCCGGGTCTTCGACACGTTGCTCGACGAGACCTCGATCCTCGGCCTGGGGCTCGGTGCCGGGCTGGCCGGGATGCTGCCGGTGCCGGAGATCCAGTACCTGGCGTACCTGCACAACGCCGAGGACCAGTTGCGCGGCGAGGCGGCCACGATGGGGTTCTTCTCCCAGGGCGCGTTGCGTAACCCGATGGTGGTGCGGGTGGCCGGGTTGGCGTACCAGGAGGGCTTCGGCGGGCACTTCCACAACGAGAACTCGGTGGCGGTGCTGCGGGACGTACCCGGACTGGTGATCGCCGTACCGGCGCGGCCGGACGACGCGGCGGCGATGCTGCGCACCTGCCTGGCGAGCGCGGCGGTGGACGGCAGTGTCTGCGTGTTCCTGGAGCCGATCGCGCTCTACCACACCCGCGATCTCTACACCGACGGCGACGGGGAGTGGTTGGCCGCCTACGCCGAGCCGGGGGCCTGGGCGGGCGGGCACGTGCCGGTCGGACGGGCCCGGGTGTACGGCGTGGGCTCGGCCGGGGACGTCACCATCATCACGTTCGGTAACGGCGTCCGGATGTCGCTGCGGGCCGCGTCAGCGCTGGCCGACGAGGGCCTCGGCACCCGCGTGGTGGACCTGCGCTGGCTGGCCCCGCTGCCCGTGGCCGATCTCATTCGGGAGGCCACCGCGACCGGCCGGGTGCTGGTGGTGGACGAGACTCGGCGTTCCGGCGGGGTGGGTGAGGGAGTGCTGGCCGCCCTGGTCGATGCCGGTTATGTCGGTGCGGCACGACGGGTGGCAGCAGTTGACTCATTTGTACCATTAGGTCCGGCTGCCCGTCAGGTGCTGGTGTCCGAGGAGGCCATCACCCAGGGTGCCCGTACGCTGCTGGCACGGTAAATTTCGTTCCACCCGGTGCGCCACTTGCGCCGGAGGGCACAACTGTGTGGACTTTGCCTGACGGCGTTCGAGGGGACGCCGCGAACTCGCCACGAGATGAGGAGGCACGCGACAGTGAGCGCGACCGCTGGTCAGGCTGCCGACGGGGTACGCAGCCTGGCGGACCGGTTCGGCATCGAGCCGGGGATGGTCGTCATGGAGATGGGCTACGACGACGACGTCGACTCCGATCTCCGGGACGCCCTGACCGACCGTTGTGGTGATCTGGTCGACGAGGACACCGACGAGGTGGTCGACGCCGTGCTGGTGTGGTATCGGGACGGCGACGGTGATCTCTTCGAACTTCTCGTCGACGCCCTCGGCCCCCTGGCCGACAACGGGGTCGTGTGGCTGCTGACGCCCAAGGCCGGCCGTGACGGGCACGTGGAACCGAGTGAGATCGCCGAGTCCGCACCCACCGCGGGCCTTCAGCAGACTTCCACCATCAACGCCGGTAAGGACTGGAGCGGCGCCCGTCTCGTGCTGCGCCGCGGCGCCAAGGGCAAGAAGTGACCCTGCCCGGCGATGTGACAGGCTGAGGCCCACCCGACCTGACTCCCGAAGGAGCTCGCATGCCGATCGAGGTTGGCGCCGAGGCGCCGGACTTCGTGCTGAAGGACCAGAACAACCAGGAGGTACGGCTCTCCGACTTCCGTGGCCGGCGTACCGTCCTGCTGGTCTTCTACCCGCTGGCCTTCACCGGCATCTGCCAGGGCGAGCTGTGCGAGGTGCGGGACAACCTCGACGAGTACGTCAGTGACGACGTCCAGGTGCTCACCGTCAGCGTCGACTCGGCGTACGCCCACAAGATCTGGGCGGACCGCGAGGGCTTCCAGTTCCCGCTGCTGTCGGACTTCTGGCCGCACGGTGCCGTCGCCCAGGCGTACGGCGTCTTCAACGAGGTCGCCGGCATCGCCAACCGGGGCACCTTCGTCATCGACAAGAACGGCGTGGTCCGGTTCGCCGAGATGAACATGCCCGGCGAACCGCGCGACCAGCACGGGTGGCGCAAGGCCCTGGCCGAGGCCAGCGCCTGACCCGTCCCGAACGGTGGTAACCGTCCGGTCGAGCCGGTGGGCGGCAGGGTAGGCTTGCCAACCGCCGGCTCGCCGTACGGCGTCCCGGGCGCGTAGCTCAGCGGGAGAGCACTCGCCTTACAAGCGAGGGGTCGCAGGTTCGAAACCTGCCGCGCCCACCAGCACACATCACGGCCCGGAGATCAGTTCTCCGGGCCGTCGGCGTTGAGGAGTGCTCGGGTGCACTGGCTGGTTGGTCAGCTACGACGTCGGCGGCGAACGCTGGTTGTCTCCTCCGGCGCCTGTCGAGCTGAACCGTTTGCGCTATCGCATCTCCGGGCGCGGAACGCCGCAGGCTGGGACCATTCCACGCGATCCGTCAACGCTCTCAGCTCGACAGGCGCCCGACGTGTTGTCGACCAGGTCCCGAGCGCCAGCCGGGCGCGGGCGCGGGCACGGGCGGATCACTCGCCGACCGCGTGATGACAGGGGTGCGGTCTCGGGCAATCGGAGCCGAGACCGCGAAGGTGCCGCGTACCGTCGTTGTCGGGTCGGTGCCGACGCGGACGGGGAGGGGCGCGAGTGGGCTACGCCGAGGTCGCCGACGTGCGGTTCTGGTACGAGACACACGGCAGCGGGCGGCCGTTGGTGCTGCTGCACGGCGGGTTCGGCGCGGTGGAGACCTTCGCCGCGATCCGGCCCGCGTTGGCGCAGCGCCGCCGGGTGATCAGCGTCGACCTGCCGGGTCACGGACGCACCGCCGACACCTCGCCGACTTGCCCGGTGAGTCCCCTCTACCGGGTGTAGCGCAGCATGACCACGCCCGCGCTTGGGGTGGCGTCGACCAGGGCGAAGTGCTGCAGGTCGAACGAGCGGTCGGCGAGCGGGATGCCGCTGCCGGCGAGGATCGGGTTGACCTTGACCATCAGTTCGTCCACCTCGGGCATCAACTGGCCGCCGGCCTGCCCGGCGGCGCGTTCGAGGTGGCCCTGCTGCGCTACGCCGTCGACGGGCTGCTCCTCGACCTGCTCATCCCCTCGATCGACGCCGGTTTCGACCCCGACGACGTGGTCGTCGCCCTGGTGTCCCGGCTGTCCGCCGAGCCCTCCTGAACACCGGCAGCCACTCGGGTGGCGCCCCGGGCGAGGACTGTTCGCCGGTGCAACGGGAAGACGCCGATGCGGACGCACCTGGGGAGGAGCGACGGATGACGCGTGCCGGACTGACCATCGGCGTGCTCGGCTCGTACGGGGGGCGCAACCTCGGTGACGAGGCCATCCTCACCGGCCTGCTGGCCGACCTGCGGGAACAGGAACCGAACGCCCGGATCATCGTCTTCTCACGGAACCCGGCGCACACCGCGTCGGCCCACCCGGACGTCGAGGCGGTGCCGTGGGAGGGGGTCAGCCGTACCGACTCCGCCCTTGTGCTCTCCCAGCTCGACCTGCTCATCCTGGGTGGCGGCGGCATCCTCTACGACAAGGAGGCCCGCCGCTACCTCCGCGTGGTGCGGGTCGCCCAGGAACGCGGCCTGCCGCTGCTGACGTACGCGGTGGGGGTGGGCCCGCTCAGCGAGATGGTGGACACCGGAATGGTGCGCGAGACGCTGGCCGGCGCCACCCAGGTGACCGTACGCGACCAGGAGTCACGGATGGTGCTGGAGGAGGCCGGACTGCTCAACCCGATCACCGTCACCGCCGACCCGGCGTTCCTGCTGGAACCGGAGGACTTCCCGGCGGAACTGCTGCGCGAGGAGGGCGTCCCGGCGGGCAAGCGGCTGGTCGGCATGAGCGTACGGGAACCCGGCCGGGCCGCGGAACGACTCGACGTGGACGGCTACCACCGGCTGCTGGCCCAGATCGGCGACTTCCTGGTGCACCGGATCGACGCGCACGTGCTGTTCGTGCCGATGGAACGCGACGACATCCGGCACTCGCACGGGGTGCTCTCGCACATGATCGCCGCCGAGCGGGGTCGGATCCTGCACGGCACCTACTCGCCGCAGCAGGTGCTCGGGCTGATGCGCCACTTCGACCTGGCCGTCGGCATGCGGCTGCACTTCCTGATCTTCGCCGCGATGATGGGTACGCCGTTCCTGCCCCTGCCGTACGCCGGAAAGGTCTTCGACCTGGCCCAGCGGCTCGGAGTGCCGGCGCTGCGTGGCGTGGAGCGGGAGGTGGAGGGGCCGCTGCTGGCCGAGGTCGACCAGTTGTGGGACGAGCGTGACCAGCGGCGGGAGACCACCGCCCAGCGGGTCGCCCAGGTCTGTGAGGAGGCCCGGGGCACCTCGCGGGTGACCCGGTCGGTGCTGGAGAGCCTGCGCACCCGCTCCCTCGTCGAGGTCGGCGCCTGACCCGCGCCCGCCCGATGCCCGCGCGGCGGCCCGGGTCAGCGGCCCGGACGGGGTCAGACGGCGGGGCCACGCCAGCAGTAGCGCCACTGCTGGCTCTCGGCGTCGATCGACTCCAGCTCGTAGATGTCCGCCTCGGCCAGGCCCCCCGAGCCCAGGCGGTGGTGGGTCAGCGGGGGACGGCCGTTGGGGTCCAACTCGACGGTGACCTGCTGTCCATCCGCCTCGCCACCGACCAACGGGATCTCAACCGAGGATGCCATGCGCCCATCCTGCCCCGACCACCGCCGCCGCGCAGCGGATAGCCCGGCGCGGGCGGGGCAGCCGACGGGCCGGGCTGCGGTCGGCAGGCCCGGCGCCGACGGCCGATGCCGTCAGGGCGGGGGGAGCAGCCCCGGCGGGTACTCCATGCCGTCGTAGGTGCAGGCGGCGGCGGCCACCCGGGCCGCGTACCCGGCCGCTTCGACCCAGGTCGCTCCACGCGACCGGGCCGCGACGATCCCGGCGGCGAAGGCGTCCCCGGCGCCGTTGGTGTCGACCACCGGGCCCGGCGGTGTGGCGGCCGGCACCCGGTGCACGCCGTTCCCGAGGTACAGCTCCGCGCCGTCCGCGCCCCGCGTCACCAGCACCGGGCGCGGCGCCAGGGTGGCCGCTGTCTCCGCCGCCCGGTCGCCCAGGGCCGCGCCGCTGACCAGGACCAGCTCGGCGATCTCGGCGAAGGGCGGATGGTAGGGGTCGCGTCCGTCCCAGTCGTGCAGGTCGGTGGAGCTGCCCACCCCCTCGGCGAGGCTGTCGGCCAGGGTGGGCAGCAGGTCCCGGACCCAGCCCATGATCGACAGGTGGACGTGGGTGGTGTCCCGGATCAGCGCCGCCACCCGGTCCGTGCGCAACGGCGCGGGACCGTCCGAGGCCCGGGGGTCGTACAGCGCCATCCGGCGCCCGGCGGGATCGACCAGGTTCACCGAGCGGCGGGTACCGGCCGGATCCTCGGCCAGCACGGCGTGCACGCCGGCACGGGCCAGAGCGGCCCGCACGACATCCCCGGCCGGGTCGGCGCCGACCGTGTCGACGACCGCCACCCGCAGCCCGAGCGCGTGGGCGGCGAGCAGCACCCCGGCACCCGTGTTGCCGATCCGCAGGTCGATGGGGTCGACGGTGACCGAGTCGAGAACCGGCAGCGGCAGGCCGGGCACCCGCACCCGGACGTCCACACCGAGTCCACCGAGCACCAGTAGGTCGTACATGGCGTCGACGGTAGCCGCCGGATGACGCCTTAAGCTGACCCGGTTGTTAGCAGGGGACCCTTCCTCTACCGGAGGCGTTAGTAGGGGACCCTTCCTTACCAACCGAGGGGGAGTGCGTGCTCGTCGTGCACGCGGTGTGGCTGCCCGGGCGAGGGCTCGCCGTCTGGGCCGAGGACAGCATCCGGCCGCCGGACGCACCGCGCCGGCCGGGGCGGGCCCCCCGGGAACGGCAGCACCCGTTCGCCGCCGACCACGCCGTGCTGACCGCCGTGCTGGGCGAGGCCGCCGACCCCGTCGACCTCGGCAGCGCACTGCTCAGCCTGCCCACCCGGGGCGGCTCGCCGGTGGAGTCGCCGGAGCTGGTCCGGACCACCGTCGTGACACCGGCCCGAGGTCGGGTCACGTTGGCGGGGTGGCGGGTGCCGGTGCTGGCGTACGCCCCGGACGCCGCGCTGGCGGTGCTGCGCGGGCTCGACGGCGTGTCCGCCGTACCGGGTGCGGCACTGCGGCATCTGGCCGAGGTGGCCGCCTTCGCCGTCGACCTGGCCGCCCGGGGCCGGGTCCTGCCCGGCCTCGCCGATCCCGCGCCCGCCGCCCCACCGGCCCCCGGCGCGGCCCGGCGATCGACCTCTGACCGGGCCAGGCGGGCAGCTGCCGGAGCCGGACGACCGGAAGACGACGTACCCGCCCGCGCGGTGTGGCGACCGCTGCTCACCGGCACCGACGCCGCCTGGGCGCGGTCGTTGGCGCTGGCCCTGCCGCCGGCCGCCCGTGCGGTGGTCGAGACGGACCTGCCCGCCCTGCCGACGCCCGCCACCGGCACCGGCATCGTCACCCGTTCCCGGACGAACGGATCGTCCCGCGCTTCCCGGCACGGACGTGAGGAAGGGTCCCCTGCTATACCCCAGGCGTTAGCAGGGGACCCTTCCTTACTCGTCGGGGACGCGCTGGATGTGCTGACCGACGCGGCGGTGCGGGCCACCCTGCCGGAGACCGCGCTGGCCCGGGGCGTACGCCCCGGCGCGGCGGTGGCGTCCTGGCTCGGCGCGTTGACCGGGCCGCACCGCGAGTTCGCCGCCGAACCGGAGGCGCTGGACACCCTCCGTACCGAGCTGGACGCCTGGCAGCGGGACGCCGCGGGCGGGACGGTGCGGGCGAGCTTCCGGCTGGTGGAGCCGTCGACGGAGGAGGTGAGCGGCCCGGTGACGGTGGTGCCGCTCGACCTCGACGCCGCAGTGGCGGACCCGGGCGGGTGGCGGGTGGCATTCGGGCTGCGGACGGCCGACGAGTCGGGCCTGCACGTCGCCGCCGGTCAGGTGTGGCGCGGTGAGGGCGGCGCCGTCGCGGGTGCCCAGCCGCAGGAGACGTTGCTGGCCGAGTTGGGGCGGGCCAGCCGCCTCTGGCCGGAGCTGGACGCGGCGCTGCGCACCGCCACCCCGGAGGCGCTGGAGTTGGACGCCGACGGGGCGCACCGGTTCCTGCGCGAGGGCGCGCCGATGCTGCACGCCGCCGGTTTCACGGTGCTGCTGCCGTCCTGGTGGCAGCGTCCCGCGTCGCGGCTGGGCGCGCGGCTGCGCGCGGGCTCGCGGGCCGCGCCCGGCACGGTGAGCGGCTCGACCGACCGGGTCGGGCTGGACGCCCTGGTCGACTACCGCTGGGAGGTGGCGCTCGGCGACCAGCCGTTGACCGAGGAGGAGCTGGCTCGGCTGGCGGAGGTGAAGACGCCGCTGGTGCGGCTGCGCGGGCAATGGGTGGAGCTGGATCCGAAGCGACTCGCCGCCGGGCTGCGGCTGTTGCGGTCCACCGGCGAGCTGACCGTCGCCGACCTGCTGCGGCTCGGGCTCGTCGACGGTACGCAACCGGACGCCCTGCCGGTGCTGGAGGTGACCGCCGACGGGGCGTTGGGCGACCTGCTGGCCGGTTCGGTGGAGCGGCGGCTCACGCCGCTGGACCCGCCACCGTCGTTCCACGGCACGCTGCGGCCGTACCAGCGGCGGGGGCTGGCCTGGCTGGCGTTCCTTCAGTCGCTGGGGCTGGGCGGGGTGCTCGCCGACGACATGGGGCTGGGCAAGACGGTGCAGTTGCTGGCTCTGCTGGCCGGTGACCCGGCCGAGGCCGGTGCGACCCTGCTGGTCTGCCCGATGTCGCTGGTCGGGAACTGGCAGCGGGAGGCGGCCCGGTTCGCCCCGGGGTTGCGCGTACACGTGCACCACGGCGCGCAGCGGGCGCGGGGAGACGACGTCGGTGCCGCCGCGCAGGAGGCGGACCTGGTGCTCACCACGTACTCGGTGGCCGCGCGGGACGCGGTGGACCTGGCCGGGGTGGACTGGCACCGGGTGGTGCTGGACGAGGCGCAGGCGATCAAGAACGCCGCCACCCGGCAGGCCGAGGCGGTGCGGGCGCTGCCCGCGCGGCACCGGCTGGCGGTGACCGGTACGCCGGTGGAGAACCGGCTCGCCGACCTCTGGTCCATCATGCAGTTCGCCAATCCGGGGTTGCTCGGTCCGGCCGCGACCTTTCGAAAGCGTTTCGCCGAGCCGATCGAGCGGCACGGCGACGCCGACACCGCCGAGCGGCTGCGCCGGATAACCGGCCCGTTCGTGCTGCGTCGGCTCAAGACGGACGCGTCTATCATCTCGGACCTGCCGGAGAAGCTGGAGATGGAGGTCGTCTGCAACCTCACGGCCGAGCAGGCGGCGCTCTACCGGGTGGTGGTCGACGACATGCTGGCCCGGATCGAGTCCTCCGAGGGCATCGAGCGGCGGGGTCTGGTGCTGGCCACGATGACCCGGCTCAAGCAGGTCTGCAACCATCCGGCGCAGCTGCTGCGTGACGGTTCCCCGTTGGACGGACGCTCCGGCAAGCTCGCCCGGTTGGCGGAGATCCTCGACGAGGTCCTGGCGGCGGGGGAGAAGGCGCTGCTGTTCACCCAGTACGCCGAGTTCGGCGGGATGCTGCGCGGCCACCTGGCGGCCCGGTTCGGCCGGGAGGTGCTGTTCCTGCACGGCGGGGTCGGCAAGGCCGACCGGGACGAGATGGTGACCCGCTTCCAGTCCGACGGCGGACCCGCCCTGTTCGTGCTCTCCCTCAAGGCCGGCGGGACGGGGTTGACGTTGACCGCCGCCAACCATGTGGTGCACGTCGACCGGTGGTGGAACCCGGCGGTGGAGGACCAGGCCACCGACCGGGCGTTCCGGATCGGGCAGCGCCGCCGGGTCCAGGTCCGCAAGTTCGTCTGCGCCGGCACGGTGGAGGAGAAGGTCGCCGCGCTGATCGCCGAGAAGCGCGGCCTTGCCGCGTCGGTCGTCGGCACCGGCGAGCAGTGGATCACGGAGCTGTCCACCACCCAGTTGCGGGAGCTGTTCGTGTTGGAGGCCGGGGCGGTGGCCGAGTGAACGAGGGCAGGTTCGCCGACTACGGCCGGCCGCGTCGGGTCGACGGCGGGCTGCGCGCCCGCAGCACCCGGGGCGCCATCGGGGTGTCCTGGTGGTCGCGCCGGTTCCTGGAGGTGCTGGAGTCGTTCGCGCTCGGCACCCGACTGACCCGGGGCCGCGCCTACGCGCGGGCCGGCCAGGTGGTACGCCTCGACGTCCACCCCGGACGGGTGGACGCGGTGGTGCAGGGATCACGACCCCGGCCGTACGAGGTCCGGGTCGCGTTCCCGCCGTTCCCGGCCGACCTCTGGGCACGGATCGAGACCGAGTTGGCCGCCCAGGCGTTCTTCAGCGCCCGGCTGCTCGCCGGTGACCTGCCGGCCGAGTTGGAGGAACTGCTCGCCACGGTCGGCGCACCGCTGTTCCCCGCCGCAGTGACCGACCTGGCACAGCACTGCTCCTGCCCGGACGCGGCGGTGCCCTGCAAACACCTCGCGGCCACCTTCTACCTGCTCGCCGAGGCGTTCGACGCGGACCCGTTCGCCCTGCTGCACTGGCGGGGCCGCAGCCGGCCCGATCTGCTCGCCAGACTGCGCGAGCTGCGCGGCACCGCGACCGGGTCCGTCGGTGAGTCGCCCGAGGCGACCGACGCCGGCCCGTCCGCAGCCGGAGCGTCCGCAGCCGACCCGGCGGCACGCGGTACGGCCGACCGGTCGTCCGGCGGCGGCGCGAGTCTCCCGGCGGCCGGTGCGGCACGAGTCCTCACCGGTCTGCCGACCGCGCCGCTCGCCGAGACGGTCGACCGGTTCTGGTTGCCGCCGGTGCCGCTGCCGGACCGCCCACCGAGCCTGGCGAGCCGGCCGGACCTGTTGTTGCGGCAACTCGGCGCGCCCGCACCGGCGATCGGCGGGCCGGGCCTGGCCGAGCGTCTGCGACAGGCGTACCGGCAGCTCGGCGAGTGAGCGGACCGGTGGTCAGACCCAGCGGTGCCGGTACCTCCACATCAGGGCGGTGTTGGCCACCAGCAGGACGGCGTAGACCGCCCCGGCGAGTCGGCCGGCGAGTACGGTGGTGGCCGGCAGGGCCGCCCACAACACGATGGTCAACAGCAGCAGCATCCGGCCGCGTCGCATCCGGGAACGGTTGTCGAGCCGGGCGAAGAACGCCGGATCGCTCTCCCGGAGGTTGCGGGTGATCTGCTCGAATCGGCGCTGGTCCTCTTTGCTGAGCATGTGCCTTCCCCTCACGCGTTCAGCAACGGCGCCGCGGAATACCCACTGCCGAGAGGGCTCACGCTCTCCTGCTGGTGCTACTTTGACCGGTCCGGCCGCCCTCAGCGGCGGGAGCGCTGCCGGCGTTGACCAGGCAAGTGGGAATGTCACGAACGGTAGGCGCCTGGTGTCGTCTGCGCTGTTCGTGAGGTCCGTGCCCGGCTGATCGGTGCGACACCCGACGCTCGTTTGGCTCGCCAACGCGGCGGTGGACATGTGACCCCCACCCGCATGCGTACACCGGCCGGCTAGACCCAGCGGCTCGGCCGGTGCAGGGTCGCCGGTCGGGAGCCGAGCGGCCGGGGACGCCCGGGGCGTGAACCCGGTGGTCGGGTGGCCGCCCAGCGGCGTCCGGGCCGGTGTCGGCGAGGCGGTTCGGCTCCGCCCGGGTGCTGCTCCGTGTGGTCGGTGGACATCGGATCCCCGCTCCCGGCGCGGGCGCGCCGTCGTGGTGCTCAACGAGCACCGCCCACTCCGCGACGCTGTCGGTACCCCACCGACTCGCCGGGCAGGTGTCTCAGCGACCGCGCCGGGGCAGCGGCAGGTGGCCGGGGACCAGCGCGGAGGTCAGCGTGACACCGCTGGCCCGTAACTCGTCGATCAGGGTGTTCTGCACCAGGTACGAGTCGGGGAGCTGCCAGCGTGCCTGCTCCGGCGCGACCGCCCAGCGGACCGGCCCCTCGGGCAGCCGGGTGGGTGGTGCCGGCACCCACGAGCCGGGGCCGTGCCGCACCACGTGGAAACAGTGCTCCAGCTCGGGGCGCAGCGGATCGCCGGGACGGACCAGGAACATCCAGCGGCCGGTCGGGGTGACCAGCACCGGTCCGCGTACGCCGGGGCCGACCGGGTGAGATCGGACCGCGTCGAGCATCCGCCGGCCCAGGTGGGCGGGGACCTCCAGCACGTCGAACGCGCGGCCGGTGGGCAGCAGGATGCCGTGCGGGCGGGACCGCCACCAGGTGGCCACCCGGGCCGGGTCGGCGCTGGCCGCGTGCTCCCAGTCCTCCAATGCGGGATGGCAGCCGACCGTCGGGCAGCCGGCCCGGCCGCAGACGAAGCGGCTGCGCGCGAGGCAGGCACCGGGCGTCACCTCCCAGCCGTGCAGCGCGTACCGCACCGCGACGCGGCGCAGCCGGACCCGCTCCAACGGCGACAGACGTGCCACGCTCGGTGCGACATTCCCCCACATTGGTGCCATCTCCCCTCGCTGGAACCGACCGGCACCAGCACATACGTCGAACAGCGTCACTGCCGTGGGCTGCGATCGTTTATTTGACAAAGTGGCCGATGCAACTTGCACGAAAGGTACGAGGATCAGCCGTACGGCTGACGTACAAGCAGTGCGACCAGCGAAAACCTGAAGTACACATGGATGACCGCACCCGCGGATCGGCCCCCGGCCACTGGCCAGGGCTCCAGCGGCAAGGGGAGGACCGGGGACATGGACGAACTGCCCATCGGGCGGCGGGTGGCCTACTGGCGCGGGCGGCGCAAGATGTCGCAACAGGTCTTCGCCGACCGACTGGGCAAGTCCAAGAGCTGGGTCGACAAGATCGAGCGCGGGGTGCGGCGGCTGGACAAGTTCTCCGTGCTCTACGAGATCGCCGACATCCTCCAGATCGACGTGCAACTGCTGCTCGGCAAGGACCCGGAGCGGCGCACCGACACCATGAACTGCATCGATCAGGTCGAGGTCGAGGAGATCCGGGCCGCCCTGGAGCGGTACGACTCGATCAGCGCCTACTTCGACGCCAAGCCGGACCCGCCACCGCTGGCCGACATGGGCAAGGCCGTCACCCACGCCTGGCTCACCTACCAGTACGGCCGCTACGGGATGCTGACCCGGGCGCTGCCGAAGCTGCTGCGCGACGCCCAGGCCGCCGACGCCGCGTACGGCGGTGAACAGGCCAGGCGTGCCGCGAACCTGCTTGGGCAGGTCTACCAGATCGCCTCCTCGGTGCTGCGCAAGCTGGGGGAGTCCGACCTGTCCTGGCTCGCCGCCGACCGCTCCATCGCGGTCGCCCAGCGCGCCGACGACCAACTGCTCGCCGGGATCGCCACCACCCGGGTCTGCAACGCCCTGCTCGCCATGGGACGACCCCGCTCCGCGCTGGAACTCAACGTCCGGATCGCCGACCGGATCGAGCTGGGCGGGGGCACCGACAACCGGGCCGACCGGCTCTCGGTCTATGGGATACTGCTGTTACAGGGCGCGATGGCCGCCGCCCGGACCGGCGACACCTCCACCGTCGTCGACCTGCTCGCCGAGGCCTCCGACGCCGCCCGCGAACTCGGCAGCGACCAGAACCACTACTGGACGTCGTTCGGGCCGACCAACGTCGAGCTGCACCGTGCGGCGGCCGCCGTCGAGTTGGGTGACGGCGGGCGGGCCGTCGAGATCCACCGCACCAGGATCGTCAACCTGCCGTTCGACGCCATGCTGCCCGAACGCCGGGCCCACCACCTGCTCGACCAGGCCCGCGCCTACTCTCAGATGGGGGACATGGCCAACGCCGGGGAGATGCTGCTGCGCGGCGACCGGCTGGCGGCGTCCGAGATCCGCTGCCGGCCGATCGCCCACGAGGTCATGTCCGAGGTCCTGCGTCGCACACGGGGTGCGCCGCCTTCTCCGATCGCGGAGTTGGCTGAGCACATGGGAGTAGGAGTATGAACTCGGAGCCGGTATGACCGGTTCGCACCGCCACGACGGGCACCAAGAGGTGCTGTACATCATCGCCTGCGGTTCGCCGTTGGCCCGAGACGTGGGCCGGCTCGTCGAGCTGGCCCAACAGGACGGCTGGGACGTCTGCGTGATCACCACGCCGGACGGCGCCAAGTTCGTCGACCGCACCACGCTGGCTCGCCAGACCGGCCACCCGGTGCGTACGCACTACAAGAACCCGGGGGACCCGGACGTCCTGCCGTCGGCCGACGCCATCATCGTCTGCCCGGCCACCGTCAACACGGTCAACAAATGGGTCGCCGGCATCGCCGACACCCTCGCCCTCGGGTTGCTGGTGGAGGCACAGGGCCGGGGCGTACCGCTGGTCGCCGTGCCGTACACCAACGCGGCGATGGCCGCACACCCGGCCTTTCAGTCCGGGATCGCCCGACTGGCGGAGTGGGGGGTGACCGTGCTCTTCGGCGAGGACGTCTTCCCCCTGCACCCGCCCGGGACCGGAGAACGCCATCAACACGCCTTCCCCTGGGCCCTGCCGCTGACCGCCCTGCGCGACCAGCTCTGCCGGACCGGGTGAACGCCGGGCGGCACGCCGGGTGGTCCGGGTGAAAGGAAGGGCACCTTATTAACGCCTCCGGTAGTACAGGGGTCCCCTGCAATCACCCCACCACCCCGGATGCCGCAGCCCGGGCCGTGGCCACCGCCACGGCCCGGGCACGTCTCCGACAACAGGCTGTCGGCAACGCCGACGCCGGTAGCGCCTGCGGGTGCGGGTGAGGTGTCCGGGGTCGGCCGGGTGACGTCCCGGAGTGCCGCCGACGCCGGTAAGCTGGCCCGCCGTGAGCACAACCGCAGCCGTGCCGACCGTCGCCGACGTCGTGGCCGAGCTGGAGCGGCGCTATCCGCCCACCTGGGCCGAGGAGTGGGACAAGGTCGGGCTGGTGCTCGGCGAGCCCGGCGCCCCGGTCCGCCGGATCCTCTGCGTCGTCGACGTGGTCCCGGAGACCGTCGCCGAGGCATTCGCCGCCCGTGCTGACATGATCATCGCGCACCACCCGCTGCTGCTGCGTGGCGTCTCGTCGGTGGCGCCGACCACGTACAAGGGCCGGATCATCCACCAACTGATCAAGGCCGACGTCGCGTTGTACGTCGCCCACACCAACGCCGACGTCGCCGTACCCGGGGTCTCCGACGCCCTCGCCCACCGGCTCGGCCTGACGGACCTGCGCCCGCTGCAACCGTCCCGGCCGGGCAGCCCCGCCGCCGGCGAGGGCCGGGGCGTCGGGCGGATCGGCCGGCTGCCACAGCCGCTGACCCTGGCCGAGCTGGCCCGGCACGCCGCCACCGTGCTGCCCACCACCGCCATCGGCGTACGCGCCGCAGGCGACCCGGACCGGATCGTGCGTACGCTGGCAGTCTGCGGCGGCGCGGGGGACAGTTTCCTGGCCGACGCGACCGCCGCCGGGGTGGACGCCTACCTCACCGCAGATCTGCGTCACCACCCGACCGGCGAACACCTCGCCACCGGTGGACCGGCGCTGCTCGACGCCACCCACTGGGCCACCGAACGGCCCTGGCTCGACGACCTGGCCACCGGGTTGCGCGCCACGATGCCCGATGTCGAGACCCTCGTGTCCGACCTGGACACCGACCCGTGGACCGTACACGCCGCCTCACCCGCCGCTCCGGAGCGATCCGCAGCGGACGACAAGGAGCCCCGACCGTGAAGGCTGACCCCCAGGTCCAGCGCCGCCTGCTCGACCTCCAGGCGATCGACACCGCCCTCGCCCAGCTCGCCCACCGCCGCCGGGCGCTGCCCGAGCGCGCCGAACTGGAGGCCCTCGCCCGGGAGTTGTCGTCGCTGGAGGACGAGCGGGTCCGCGCCCAGGTGGCCGTGGACGACCTGGACCGGGACATCGCCCGGCTGGAGAAGGACGTCGACCAGGTACGCGCGCGCAAGAAGAAGGACGAGGACCGGCTCGCCGCCGGTGGCGGTCCGGCCCGCGAACTGGAGGCGCTCCAGCACGAACTGGTCTCGCTGAACCGCCGGCAGAGCGACCTGGAGGACGCCGAGCTGGAGCTGATGGAGCAGCGGGAGACCGCCCAGTCGGTGCTCGACGGGGTGGAGCAGCGGCTGGCCGAGGCGCGCGAGCGGCGGGCCGCCACCGAGCAGCGCCGCGACGACGCCCTGGCCGATATCGGCCGCGAGGAGGAGTTCAAGCGCTCCGCCCGGCAGCCGCTCGCCGGTGACCTCCCCGCCGACCTGGTGCAGCTCTACGACAAGATCCGCACCGACACCGGGCTGGGCGCCGCGCTGCTGACCACCGGCCGCTGCGGCGGGTGCCGGCTGGACCTCTCCGGCGCCGACCTGGCCCGGATTCGCAAGACCGACCCCGACGAGGTGGTCCGCTGCGAGGACTGTCGCCGGATCATGGTCCGCACCAACGAGTCCGGGCTGTAGCCGGTGGCGCCGCGTACCGTGCTGGTCGAGGCCGACGGCGGCTCCCGGGGCAACCCCGGCCCGGCCGGCTACGGCGTGGTCGTCCGTGACCAGGCGACCGGCGAGGTGCTGGCCGAACGCAGCGAGTCGATCGGCACCGCCACCAACAACGTCGCCGAGTACCAGGGCATGATCGCCGGGCTGACCGCCGCCGCCGAACTGGGCGCCGCCGAGGTCGAGATCCGGATGGACTCCAAGCTGGTGGTCGAGCAGATGAGCGGCCGGTGGCAGATCAAGCACCCCGGGCTGCGTCCGCTCGCCGCCCAGGCCGCCCAGATCGTCAGCCGGTTCGACGCGGTCCGCTTCACCTGGATCCCCCGGGACCGCAACACCCACGCCGACCGGCTGGCCAACGCCGCGATGGACGCCGCCGCCATGTCGGGCACCGCCACTCCGACCGTCACGCCACCGCGTACCGTCGAATCACCGCGCCGCCTCGGCGGCCCGGAACCGGCCGGCGGCGGCGCGAGGCAGGTCGCCGCCCGCGCCGAACCGCCCGGCACCGACCCGAGCAGCGCCCCGGTCTCCTGGGAGCCGCGCCCCAGCTTCACCGCCACCCGGCTGATCCTGGTCCGGCACGGCGAGACCGAGTACACCGAACAGGGCCGCTACTCCGGACGCGGCGACATCCCGCTCTCCGCGAAGGGCAAGGCCCAGGTGCGGGCCACCGCCGCCCGGGTCGCCGCGCTCGCCCCCGACACCGCCGCCGTGGTCAGCTCACCGCTGTCCCGGTGTACAGCGACCGCCGAGGCCATCGCCGCCGCCGTCGGCGACATCCCGGTACGCCGCGACGACGAGCTGATCGAGTGCGACTTCGGCGCCTGGGAGGGCCGGACCTTCGCCGAGGTACGCGAAGGATGGGCCGGTGAACTCGACGCCTGGCTCGCCTCGCCCCGGATCGCCCCACCCGACGGCGAGTCCTTCGACGAGGTAGCCCAGCGCTGCACCCGCGTGGTGGAGCGACTGCTCGCTGCGTACCCCGGTCAGACCGTGGTGGTGGTCTCGCACGTCTCGCCGATCAAGCTGATGCTGCGCGACGCCCTTGCCGCCACCGACGCCTTCCTGCACCGCCTCTACCTAGACGCCGCCGGCATCTCCATCCTCGACCGCTGGCCCGACGGCGGCATAGCCGTCCGCTCCGTCAACGAAACCCCCTACCTCCCGTAGACACGGCCGGGGTCGGCCTGCGCGGTCGGCCTGCGCGGTCGGCCTGCGCGGTTGATCAAGAGCTTTTGGTCACCGTTCGTCGGTGAAACACGACCAAACCTCTTGATCAACCCCAGGAGGTACGGGGGTGGGGGTGTTACTCGCCGAGGGGGCCGTGGGCTAGTTCGGTGACGATGTCCAGGTGGCCCAGGTGGCGGGCGTACTCCTGGACCAGGTGGAACAGCACCCGTTCCAGGGATGCCGGTTCCGCGCCGTTCCAGCGGGGGCCGGGGGCACCGACGGTGTCCAGGTCGGCGCTCTGCACGACTGTGCGGGTGTGTGTGCCCTGCGCGCGCAACTCGTCTGCCAGCTCCGCCACACTCAGCTCCGGGGGTACGTGCCAGCGACCGTCCCGCCAGTCGCCCCACGGCTCGGCGACGGGCTGGCCCTGGAAGCCCCACTCGATCCAGCGCAGCTCGACGAAGCGTAGGTGCCGCAGCAGCTCCAGCGGAGTCCAGCCCGACGGCAACCGGCTCGCCCGCACCTCCGCCTCGGGCAGCGCCGACACCTTGGCCAGCACGCTCTCCCGGAAATAGTCGAGGTAGCGCAGGAACACCTCGGCCCGCCCGTCGGCCGGGGCCGTGGGCTCGGGAAACGGCGGCAGCGTCGTCACCGGCCCATTATGCGTACCCCCGGACGACCCGGCCTGCGGTCCTGCCGGCGCAATAGGCGGCGACCCGGTGTCGTTAGGATGAGCGTGCGACGGACGAGTCGACCGGGCGGTCGCGTCGGCGGGCTGCGGCCCGCCGCCGAGGAACGTCCGGACTCCACAGGGCAGGGTGGTTGTTAACGGCAACCCGGGGCGACCCGCGGGACAGTGCCACAGAAAACAGACCGCCGACCCCGCAGGGGGACGGTAAGGGTGAAACGGTGGGGTAAGAGCCCACCAGCACCCCGGGTGACCGGGGTGGCTCGGTAAACCCCACCCGGAGCAAGGCCAAGTAGGGCCGTCACCGCAAGATGACGACCCGCGCAGACGCTTGAGGGCGGCCCGCCCGATGTCTGCGGGTAGGCCGCACGAGCCTGTCGGCGACGGCAGGCCGAGATGGATGGCCGCCGCCGGTGCGAACCCCGCAAGGGGTACGCACCGCGCACAGAATCCGGCGTACAGGTCGACTCGTCCGTCGCCCACCAGCTCAGAGCCGTGATCAAGGCTCTGAGCTGGTTCTATGTTGGGGCGTCGATGGTCGTTCTGGGTCAACATTGGGCGGCGTTTGACGCCCTGACGACGCCCTGACGCCCTGGAGACGCCCTGAGCGTGGGCTCACTTGGCTTGCCTAGTACGGCAGCCGGTGCGTCCAGTGATTGAGAGACCGTCGGGTAACCAGGTGACTACGTGGCGATAAGTCGTTCAGCGTTGATACGTCGGGCGGCTTCGCGTTCGGTAGTGTTGCTCCACCGGACCGCCTGCCCGGCCAGACGTATCGTCATGAGTCGAATCATCGCTACCTTGATCATGGCCTCAGAGTTGACGGTCAACCGCTCGTAGTCCCGGGCCAGACGCCGATTACGTACCAGCCAGCCGAACGTCCTCTCCACCACCCACCTACGCGGCAGGACCTTGAAGCCCTTGACATCGTCGGTGCGCTTGACGATCTCCAGCAGGATTCCGAGCTTGTCCTTTGCCCAGCTCAACAGGCTGGAGTCGATGCTGTTGGCGTAGCCGCCGTCGGCCCACACCAGCGCGACGGTGGCGAATGCCTCGGCCAGTCGTTGCAGGATCCGCCGGCCTCCAGGACGGTCGTTGACGGAGGCGGAGGTGACCATCACCACCAGGATCAACCCCATCGTGTCGACAACCAGATGCCGCTTACGGCCTGTCGTCTTCGTAACTGGATAGGTGTCGTTGATCTTTCAGAGGTGTTTGGCCGGGGTGGGTCGTTGACCGTTCGTGCCCGCCGATCCTTCGCAGCCGTCGTATGAGCAGCTGCTTGCGCTGAACGCGGACCTGTTCGCCCGGTTGGATCAGGCGCTCGGGCGGATCGCGGAGCTGGAGGCTGACCTCAGTACGGCGAAGTGCCGGATCGCTGATCTGGAAGCCCAGCTGAAGCAGTCGTCGAAGAACTCCTCGAAACCGCCGTCGACGGACGGGCTGGCCAAGCCGGCACCCAAATCTTTGCGCGGTAGGTCCGGGCGGGGGCCGGGGCGCCCGGGCCGGGCAGCCCGGCACCACTCTGGAGCAGGTCGCCGACCCCGACGTCATCGTGCGGCACACCCCCGAGGTGTGCGCGGGCTGCGACAACGATCTGGCCGGCGCGGCCGAAGTGTCCGTGACCCGGCGGCAGGTGTTCGACATTCCGGAACCGACGGTCGTGGTGACCGAGCATCAGATCGTCACCCTCGCCTGCCCGTGTGGACATCGCACCACCGGCATCGGGCCCGCCGAGGCCACCGCGCCTGCCGTGTACGGGCCGCGGATCGCCGCGATCGGGGTCTACCTGTTGCACGGGCAGTTCCTGTCGATCGGCCGTACCGCCGACGCGCTGCGGGACCTGTTCGGCCTGCCGGTCGCGGCGGCCACGGTCACCGCCTGGGTCAAACGCACCGCCCTCGGCATCATCGAGCAGGTGCTGCCGGTGATCCGCGACCGGATCCGGCAGGCGCCGGTCGTGCACTTCGACGAGACCGGGATGCGCGTCGAAGGCCGTCTGGCCTGGCTGCACTCCGCGTCCACCGGCACCGACGTGCTCCTCACGGCGCACCGCAGACGCGGCGCCGCCGCCATTGACGACGCCGGTGTCCTGCCCGGCTTCACCGGTGTCGCCGTGCACGACGCGTGGGC
Source organism: Micromonospora craniellae (assembly GCF_014764405.1). Taxonomy (NCBI): domain Bacteria; kingdom Bacillati; phylum Actinomycetota; class Actinomycetes; order Micromonosporales; family Micromonosporaceae; genus Micromonospora; species Micromonospora craniellae. The sequence continues at coordinate 5,102,267 of NZ_CP061725.1, forward strand.
GCCATACGACACCTACACCAGCGCCAACCACGCCCTGTGCAACGCCCACGTGCTGCGTGAACTGGTCTACGTCACCGACACCGCCACCGGCCCCACCGCCGACCTCGCCACCCAAGCCATCAACGCGCTGCGCCGGCTCAACCGCCTGGCCGACGACGCCCACACCGGGCAGGACACAGCGAACCCGGACGCCCTACGCGAGCAGCAGTACCTGCTGCGCTCCGCCGTCGTGCTCGGCGCGCAGGCCACCGCCGGCCGCGACGGCAAACTCCAGCGCAAACACCACGCCCTGTTCGTCCGGCTCCGCGACCGCCGCGACGACTACCTACGATTCGTCACCGACCCGGCCGTCCCCTTCGACAACAACGCCGCCGAACAGACCATCCGTATGCCGAAACTACGGATCAAGGTCTCCGGAAGCATGCGCACCATGACCGGCGCCGAACACTTCGCCGCCATCCGCAGCTACACCGCCACCGCCATCCGCCAAGGCAACAACATGCTCGACGCCCTGATCCAAGCCGTCACCGGAAACCCCTGGATCCCCGCCACCACCTGAGCCTCGATCCACCGATGAAGGTCGAACCGGCGGGAGCCCGGGTATAGAAAGTGCCCCCTGAACTGGAAGGATAGGAGTGTTGACGCTTCTATCGGTCGGTTCGAGAGGGCACTTCGCAGGTGAGATTACGCTATGACGCGCCGGTGGTGCGCGCGACGTTCGACGATCCAAATCTGGTGTCGTGTGCCGGCCTTGTTCCGGTGATGCGTCTGGCCGAGCAGGCCGGTCTGCACGATGCGGTCGCCGACCGGGTGAGTCTGCCGACGGACAAGGGCGCGAATCCGGCCGGGAAGGTCGCCACGATCGTGGCCGGGATGCTCGCGGGCGCGGACAGCATCGATGACCTTGACGTGGCCCGGCACGGCGGGATGCGGTCACTGTTCACCAGCGTGTACGCGCCCTCGACGCTCGGTTCGTTCCTGCGCACGTTCACCCACGGGCATGTGCGGCAGTTACAGGCCGCCGCCCGCGACACTCTGGTCGGCCTCGCCGCCCGGACACCGCTACTGGCCGGCGCGGACACGCTGTGCTTTGTGGACATCGACTCGATGCTGCGCCGTGTCTACGGCAAACAGAAGCAGGGCATCGGGTTCGGTCACGCCAAGGTCGGCGGCTACAACGTCTGGTTGCGCGGCTACAACCCCCTCGTGGCGACGTTGTCCACCCCGCTGACGGCGCCGGTCGTCGCTACCACGAGGCTGCGTTCGGGTAACACCGGCTCCAGCAAGGGCGCTGCCAGCATGATCGCCGAGACGATCACCACCGCCCGTGCCTGCGGCGCGACCGGCGAGATCGTGGTGCGGGCCGACTCCGCGTTCTACGCCAAGGCGGTCATCAGCACCTGCCGGCGCCACCAGGTGCGGTTCTCGGTCACCACCCGCATCGACACCAAGATCCGCGCCGCCTGCGACAGCATCGGCGATGACCAGTGGATCAACATCCGTTACCCGCAGGCCGTCTGGGACGACGACGAGCAGCGGTGGATCTCCGACGCGCAGATCGCCGAGACCACCTACACCGCCTTCGCCGGCACCCGGCACGCCGTCACCGCCCGGCTGATCGTGCGCCGCATCCGCCGCGACGACCCTACCCAGGCCCCGGGCCAGGAAGAACTCCTACCGAACTACCGATATCACGCGGTGTTCACCGACAGCCCGTTCACCCTCGTGCAGGCCGAAGCCCAGCACCGGCAGCACGCGGTCATCGAGCAGATCAACGCCGACCTGATCGCCGGCCCTCTCGCGCACCTGCCGTCCGGCCGGTTCAACGCCAACGCCGCCTGGCTGACCTGCGCCGGCATCGCCCACAACCTCACCCGGGCCGCCGGTCACCTCGCCGCCGGCGCCTGGACGACCGCCCGGACCACCACGATCCGGACCCGGATCGTCACCGTCGCCGCCCGCCTCGCGCACCGGGCCCGCACCATCCACCTGCACCTACCCGAGCACTGGCCCTGGCAACCCGCGTTCGAGAATCTGTTCACCGCCATCCGTACCGCACCCGACTGACCGCCGCATACCGACCGGAACCAGGCGGCCCGACCACAAGCCACGAACCCCACCCCACTCCAGCACAACCTGCCCAGAGCAAGCCGACCACGTAATCGGCAATTCCGCCGTACCCCAAAACCACCCGATATCAGAGCTATTCAAACGCGACCATCACGAACCGCGTCGGTGGATCGAGGCTGAGCAAATCGGCGTACACGCATACCCGATGTTCCAGCACCTATCCAGTTACTCGTCTTCTTGCCCATATCGAACCCACGGCATTCGCCACCCTCGCTGGATTTGATCGACTGGGCGTCCAACACCGCCGCGGTCGGCTCCGGCCCACGACCCGCCGCCACCCGTACCTGCCGGCGAAGCTCGTCGTGGATCGCATCCCACGTCCCGTTTCTACGCCAAGCGGTGAACCAGCGATGCGCCGCATCCGGCGGCGCCAGATCACGCGGCATCATTCGCCACGCACAGCCCGACCGCAGCACGTAGAAGATCGAGTCGAGGATCAGCCGGTCGTCCCACTTACGGGGCCGGCCGCCTCTACGCAGGTCACGCACCGGCATGAGAGGGGCCAGGATCGCCCACATCGCGTCGGTCAAGCTCGACGGATAGCATGAGCGGGCGTCATCCCCGCCAAGGTCTACGTTGCACACACAACCCGATCATGGCGGGGATGACCTATTTGTCGAGCGTCCCGCATCGACGTGTCTCGCCGTCACACAACGCCCCGAGCCGGTTACCCGACGGTCTCTAAGAGGGCGCGGAATGTTGAGACAGTAACGACGGGAACTGGAGAGGCCCTCCCCGGCCGAAGCGCCCTGCGATTTGGCGCGGACGGCCCGTCCTATAACCGGTGTGGAGCCGGGAAGTGGATCGGGTGCCGGGAGGGAGTCGGAGGCGGTCGTAGTACCGATCGAGCCGTGCGGACAACATAACCGCCGGTGAGGGAAGGGCCGCTGCTTCGTTCATGCGTGGTGTCTGGGGGGGGAGGGCCCGGTGAGTGCCGATCAGGCTAGTTCCACCGCGTCGGGGTCTATAAGGGACTCGGTTCGTGCCTTGCGGCATGCGCTGTGCCGGTCGGCCAAGGTTGATCCGGGACGACGGTTTCATGCGCTGCGAGACAAGGTCTATCGCAGAGACGTCTTGTGGCGGGCGTGGGTCGCGGTGCGCCGTGATGGTGGCGCTGCGGGTATCGACGGAACCACCCTGGCCGATGTCGAGGAGTACGGCGTTGAACGGCTCCTGGCTGAGGTCGCCGAGGAGTTGAAGGGCGGACGGTGGCAGCCGTTGCCGGCGCGGCGGGTGTTGGTCCCCAAGCCCGGTACGGGCGAGCGGCGTCCGTTATCGATTCCTTCGGTCCGTGATCGTGTCGTGGAGGCCGCGGTGAAGATCGTGCTCGAGCCGATCTTTGAAGCGGATTTTCTGCCGTGCAGTTTCGGGTTCCGCCCGAGGCGCTCGGCGCACGATGCCTTGCAGGTGCTTATAGATGAATTCTGGCAGGGCGCGCGGTGGGTGGTGGAGACGGACATCGCCAACTGTTTTACGGCGATTCCGCATGAGAAGTTGATGCAAGCGGTTGAGGAACGCATCAGCGACCAGGCGGTTCTGAAGCTTCTGCGTGTGATGCTGCGGGCGGGAGTGATGCAGGAGGGGACGGTGCGCCGCGAGGTGTCCGGAACCCTGCGGGGCGGTCCGGTGATCCTGCTGCGCGGTCACCTGGAGTTCTCCCGCGACGAGGCATCCCGGGCCAGCCAGTGGGACCAGGTCGAAGACCTCGACGAAGCCATCCGCGAAGTCGAAGAAGCGATCACCGCCGAAGGACTCCGAGGTTGCGTCGCCCCGCCACACTCGACCGGCGACGAGGACCAGGGTGACGAGGACAACGGCCGCCGCCGGAAGCGCTCCACCCGCCGTCGACAGGATGCCCCGGACCTTCCTCGGCGCAAGGTCGAGCGCCGTACCGTCGGCCGCACCTACACCGCTCCGGACGGCACCGCCTACAGGCCGTCGATGTGGCTCACGCTCACCCTCGACTCCTACGGCCCGGTCCGCCCTGACGGTCGGCAGGGCAAGGGCGTGTACATTGCCAACCCGCTGCCCAGGTAGGAGTCGGCCGAGCCTGGTGCGGCCAGCCGGGGGGCCCATCGATCGTCGTCGGGTGATGAACGTGGCGCAACGGGTGACTGGGGTGGTGGGCTCACCGCCATCGTGTGGCGAGGAATCACGCGCGGCGCGTGGCGCACACGATGGCGGTGAGCCCGGCTCGTGGCAGAGCGGTCATCCCTGCGCGAGCAACCGCGGTCAGACCTGCGCGAGCAGGGCGGCGAGGCGTGCTGCCACGGGTGGGGCGTGCAGGTGGAGGCGGGCCACGTTGATCGCATCGGCGCCGACCACGGAGAGCAGGGCCTGCGGGCCGACGGCGTACACGGAGAAGTAGCCGGCCTGGTTGCGGACGGTGGACTGCTGGAACTCGCCCTGGCCGAGTCGGAGGCTGACCTGCCGGCCGAGGCCGAAGGTCGCCGCCGCCATCGCGGCCAGGTCGTCGGGGTCCAGCGCTGGTGGTACGTCGTGGGTGATGCGCAGACCGTCCACGCCGCCGAGGACGCTTCCCTGCACGCCGGGGATCTGTAGGCGCAGCTCGGCGAGTTCGGTGCCGATGGCCGGGTACGGCAGACGCGGGTTGCCGGCCAGGGACGGCGGGAAGGCGGGCGGTGGTGGGGCGGCCGGGCGTTGCGCGGTGCGGCGGGGCAGGAAGGTCTCGCTCACAGTTCGAGGCGCTCCTCGATGCTGCGCAGCTGGTGCCGGGCGAGAGCCAGGTTCGAGCGGCTCTTGCTCAGCATCAGATAGAGGAACAGGCCCTTGCCGTTCGAGCCGTTCAGCGGCCGGATGATGTGGTACTGACCGCCGAGGGTGATCAGCATGTCCTCGATCTCGTCGTTGAGCTTGAGCATCTCGATGGTCCGCATCTTGGCGCGTACCACGTCGGTGTTGCCGGCGGCGGCGATGGTGAGGTCGATCTCCGGTGTGCCGCCCGCGACGCCGAGTGTCATCCCGCTGGTGTAGTCGACGAGCGCGACGCCGATCGCGCCGTCGATCGTCATGGCATCCTTGAGGGCGGTGTCGAGGTTGGCCATGGTGCCTCCAGGTTCGACTGGCGTCCGAGTCCGCGCCAGCTCGTGGTCTTCACGGGGCCGGGCCCCGGGTGAGCAAATCTCGGACGAGGGTGGCACACGTGACCTGCGGTGTGCACCCGGGGCAGCGCGATCGGACTGAGTGGGCCACGCTGGGTGACCGGCGGGCCGGTGGAGTTCGTCGCTGCGGCTGATGTCTCGCTGCCGATGTGGTCTGCTACTCAGTCTGCGACCTGGGCATCACCGGCCAGCCGACCTCTTTTCGGGGAGGCGGCGGGTACCCGGGGACGAGCAGGGAGTACCCACCGACCGAACCGGGCACCGCATGTCGGTTGCCCGGTGCCGTCGCGCCCATAGTTTGGGTGGCGCAAGGAAGGAGGCACCGGGTGCTGGAGCGACTCAACCAGGCCATGGAGCACATCGAGCGGCATCTCGACCGGCCGGTGGACGCCGGTGAGCTGGCGCGGATCGCGGTGACGTCGGAGTACCACTTCCGGCGGCTGTTCTCCGCGCTGGCCGGTGTCCCGCTCTCCGAGTACGTGCGGCGTCGCCGGCTCACCGTGGCGGGCGCGGAGGTGGTCGCGGGGGAGCGGACGCTGCTCGACATCGCGGTCCGCTGGGGGTACGGCTCGGCCGAGGCGTTCGCCCGCGCGTTCAAGGCGGTGCACGGGGTCGGGCCCGGCGAGGCCCGGCGTACCGGCGCGGTGTTGCGGGCTCAGCCCCGGATGTCCTTCCGACTGACCGTCGAAGGGAGCAGCAGTATGCGATACCGCATCGTGCAGAAGGAGCCGTTCCGGCTCGTCGGTCGCAAGGCCCGGGTGCCGCTGGTGCACGAGGGCATGAACCCGGCCATCGTGGCGTTCGTCAAGAGCATCGAACCGGCGACCCGGGATCGGATCGAGGCGCTGTCCGACCAGGAGCCGGCGGGTGTGGTCAACGTCGGCGACGGCCTCGCCGACAGCCGCGCCGAGGGCACCGAACTGGACTACTGGTACGGCGTGGTCACCGGCGCCGACGTGCCTGACGACCTGGACGCCATGCCGGTGCCGGCGGGGACCTGGGCGGTCTTCGAGACCTCCGGAACCGTTCCGGAGGCGGTGCAGGACCTGTGGCGGGACGTGTTCACGCAGTGGTTTCCGTCCAACCCGTACCGGTCCCGGCCCGGGCCGGAGATCTCCCGTACCCGGATCTCGGCCGACGGCAGCCGTGTCGACGCGGAGCTGTGGATCCCGGTCGAGCCGGTCGCGGCCTGAGCGCTCAGGCCGGCGTACCGGTGAGGTCGGCCAACACCCGGCGTTGGAAGGCGCGGGCCTGTGGGCCGGACGGGGGTGGGCCGCCGTCGCGGGCAGCGATCGACCGGTTCACCAGGGCGGTGGTCGCGGCGTCGACGAGCGGTCCCCCGTACCAGAACAGGCCGTCGGCGGGCGGCCGGTCGGCCGGGCCGTACGACACCCGGAAGTCCAGCCGAGCGGCGCAGACCAGCGCCACGTCCACGTCGCTGCGCCCCGGCTCGTACGCGCCCAAGCCCACCGAGCCCGCCGCGTACGCCCCGCGCAGGTCGTCGCCGAGCACCTCGTGGGCGGCGGCGACCAGGTCGGTCAGGTAGCGCAGCGGCGCGTCAGGCATGTTCGAGTTCGCCCGGCTCGCCCCAGAGCATCCCGGCGGGCAGGAAGAACGCCGACACCTCGGTGCCCAGCGCGTGCCGGATCACCATCCGGGCGTGCTCGTCCAGGTCGGGCAGTCGCCCCGGGGCGAACCACCGCACGTCCGACGACTCGTCGTCGTCGCCCCGCAGGTCGCCGCCGAGCAGACGGCAGCGGAAGCCGAGGTTGAGGTACTCGCAGCGGTCCCCGTTCGGGTACGTGCGTGGATGCGTCACCGTGCTGCTCAGGCGCAGCGGCTCGACCTCCAGGCCGGTCTCCTCCAGCACCGCGCGGACCACCGCGCTGGCCGGCTGCTCCTCCGGTTCGACGAAGCCACTCACCACCGACCATCGTCCGTCGTCGGCGAGTCGGGAGAGCAACAGCTCGCCCGCGTCGCTTCGGACCACCGCGCTGACGCTGGGTAGCCAAATCAGCTCGTGTCCGACGTGTTCACGCATCCGCAGGATGTATTCCGGTACGCCCATCCGGCGACCTTAGCCGGGTGCCGATCGGCCCTCGCATCCGGTCAGGACGAAGCGCCGGATGGCCCGATTCCCCTGGCAGGCATGGATTTCGTGAACGCCGGACGCGCTTGGTGGCCGTACGGTCGCGGGGTGCCGACATCGTGCCGCCGGCGTCCACCTCCGTCGTCGCAGTGACATCCATTCGTGTACGGAGAGTGATAGGGGTGTCGCGACATTCTGTGTTTTTCGCTGTTTTTGCACATAAAGCCACATGCATGTCTACTGTGGAAAAGCCTGGTGACTTGCAGTGTTCCGGCGGCGGGCGGTCGCATCCCGATGCACAGTGATCCCATGAACGACAGCGGACGTGGGCGCTACTACTGGTGTACGCGGCACCACCGGGTCGAGCACGAAGCCGACGTGTGCCCTGCCCGGCACGTCCTCGGCCCGTACGCCTCGGCGCCCGACGCGGAGAACGCCCTGCAGAAAGTGCGGGAGCGCAACGAAGCGTGGGAGGCCGAGGACGCCCGTAGGGCCGAGGAGGACGGGGAGGAGAAGTAGCCCGATGCGGGACGACCTCGCGTCGCGACACCACGTGCGCCGCGAGGGCGGTGGCACGTCCCCAAGGAGGAACCGAGATGGCCGAAGCACGACAGGCCACCCGACCGGCCGCGACGCGTACGCCCGCCCGGCAGACTGCGGCCACGGACCGCACCGCCGGCCTCGCCCGTACGCCGACCACCCGTCGCGCGGACGGCGCCGCCCCGGCCACCCGTACCGCGTCCGGTGGCGCCGGCCGGGCCCCGGCCTCCAAGCGCACCGCCGCCACGACCCCGGCCACCAGGCGCACCACCCCGGCGACCTCGGCCGCGAAGGCGACCGCGTCAGCGATCAGCGCGGCTACCCCCGCGCGCAAGCGCGCCGCCGTGAAGGCCCCCGCGAGCCAGATCACCGCGGCGACCCCGGCGGCTGCCGGTAGGAAGACCGCGCCCGGGGCCGTGAGGAAGACCACCGCCGCGGCTGCGAAGAAGACCGCCGCTGCCGGTGCGGCGAAGAAGACCACGTCGGCGCGGACCGCGTCGAGCGGAGGCCGGACGGCTCCGGCGCGCAAGACGACAGTGGCGAAGCAGGCGCCCGCCAAGAGGGCCACGACAGCGACGGCAACAGCGGCCCGGACCACGGCGGCGCGGAGCCGGAGCACGGCGGCTCGCACCACGGCCGCGAAGGCGTCCGCGAGCGTGGCGACCCCGGCACGCAAGGCCAACCTCGCCAAACGAGCCACGACCAAGAGCGACCGGCAATAGGGCGGTGGAGGCGAGGCGGGTCCTGGCCGACGACGACAACGCCGCCAGCCGACGTGCCAGGGCTCGCCGCAGCCCCGCCAGTCCTATTGCCGGTCGCTCCAAGTAGCCCCGCCCGTCCGCGCCTCCGGGCACTGCCGGTCCGCCCGTCGTACGGGTGGCGGATTCCGGGTGCGGTACGCGATAGCGGACGTGGCCGCGCACGTACGCACGGGTGGTGTGTTGGAGGAGGAGACCTGGCGGCGGGGGCAGACGGTCTACCTGCCCGACGGCAATGTGCCGTTGCATCCGCACAGTCTCGGTGAGGGGGCGGCGAGCCTGCTGCCGGACGTCGACCGGGCGGCGGTGCTGTGGACCATCGACCTGGACGCCGACGGCGCCACCACGGGGGTCTCGCTGGAGCGGGCGCTGGTGCGGAGCCGGGCCCAGTTGGAGTATCCGGGGGTGCAGGCCGACGCGGAAGCGGGCCGGTTGCCGGAGCCGATCGCGCTGTTGCCGGAGATCGGTGCGCTGTTGACCGCCCGGGGTCTGCGCCGGGGCGCGATCAACCTGCCGATACCGGAGCAGGACGTGGAGGCCGACGGCGACGGGTGGCGGCCGCGTACGCGCATGTGACGGCGCCACTGCGCCGGCTGGCCGACCGGTACGCCACGGAGGTCTGCCTGGCCCTGCACGACGGCCGTGCGGTGCCGGACTGGGCTCGGGAGGCGTTGCCCCGGTTGCCGGCGGTGATGTCGGCGACGGACCGCGCCGCGTCGGCGGCCAGCCGGGGTGCGATCGACCTGGCCGAGGCGGTGTTGTTGGCGCATCGGGTGGGGGAGACGTCCGACGCCGCCGTGTGGACGTCGATGCGCCGCCGAACGGCACGGGGCGCGCGAACCGTCCGCCCGGCGGTGCGGTGGCCCTGGACGACCCGCCGGTACGGGCCCGGTGCACCGGCGAGTTGACGCTCGGCACCCGGGTCCGGGTCCGGCTGGTCGCGGCCGACCCGGCCACCCGCACGGTCACCTTCGCCCTCGCCTGAACCGACCCGCCACCCCCACCGAGGCCGCCCAGCGGGATTTGTCACAGCTCAGAGCGCTGATGCGCAGCCGCTGGATTTGCGAGGATGGCGACCATGGCATATGACGCGAGTGACCTGCCCGACGTTTCCGGGCTCACCGTCGGCATCATCGGTGGCACCGGCGACCAGGGCCGGGGACTCGCCTACCGGTTCGCCCGGGCCGGTCAGACGGTGCTCATCGGATCCCGTTCGGCGCAGCGTGCGGCCGAGTCGGCCGCGGAGATCGCCGCCCTGCCCGGAGTGCCGGCCGACGGCAGCGTGACCGGGGCCGACAACGAGGAGGTCGCCCGGCGCAGCGACGTGGTGATCATCGCGGTGCCGTGGGATGGGCACGCCGCCATCGTCGCCGCGCTCGCCGTACCGCTCGCCGGCAAGATCGTGGTCGACTGCGTGAACCCGCTCGGCTTCGACAAGCAGGGGCCGTACGCGCTGCCGGTGCCGGAGGGCAGCGCCGTCCAGCAGGCCGCCGCGCTGCTGCCCGACTCCCGGGTGTGCGGTGCGTTCAATCACGTCAGCGCGCCGCTGCTGGCCGACCCGGAGATCGACCGGATCGAGCTGGACGTGCTGATCTGCACCGAGGAGCGGGAACTGGTCGGCATCGTCGGCGCGCTCGCCGCCCGCATCCCCGGCATGCGGGGCATCTACGCCGGTCGGCTGCGCAACGCGCACCAGATCGAGGCGTTCACCGCCAACCTGATCGCGATCAACAAGCGCTACAAGGCGCACGCGGGCGTCCGCGTCACCGACGTCTGAGCAGCCCGTACGCAGGGTCAGAAGACGACGTCGCCGCCGGCCTTCTCGTCGGCGGCGTCAGGTGGCCGGTGAGGTGTCGCTCGACTGGACCGCCTTCATGAAGTCCGACCGTGGTCGAGGGTGGTACGGCGGTGGTGGAGGGCGGTGCGCGTCACGGCCCGCGAGGGCGCCCCACGGGCCGTGACGGTCCGGTCAGAAGGTGTGTTCGGCGCCGGGGAACTCCCCGCCGCGTACCTCGTCGGCGAAGCGTCGGGTGGCCTCGCCGAGCACGCCCGCGAGGTCGGCGTAACGCTTGACGAACCGGGGGGCCCGGCCGGTGCGCAGCCCCGCCATGTCCTGCCAGACCAGCACCTGGGCGTCGGTTTCCGGGCCGGCGCCGATGCCCACCGTCGGGATGCTCAGCTCGGCGGTGATCCGCTTGGCGACCTCGCCGGGCACCATCTCCAGCACCACCGCGAAGGCGCCCGCCTCGGCCACCGCCCGCGCGTCGGCGAGCACGTCCTCGGCGGTGTCGCCCCGGCCCTGCACCCGGTAGCCGCCGATGGTGTGCTCGCTCTGCGGCGTGAACCCGATGTGCGCCATCACCGGGATGCCGGCGCCGACGATCGCGGCGATCTGGTCGGCGCAGCGCCGGCCGCCCTCCAGCTTGACCGCGTGGCAGCCGCCCTCCTTCATGAACCGGACGGCGGTCCGCAGGGCCTGGGTGGGCCCCTCCTCGTACGAGCCGAACGGCAGGTCGCCGACGACGAGTGCCTGCCGGGTGGCCCGGACGACCGCCCGGACCAGCGGCAGCAGCTCCTCGGCGGTCACCGGCAGGGTCGTCTCGTAGCCGAACACGTTGTTGGCGGCCGAGTCGCCGACCAGCAGCACCGGGATGCCGGCGGCGTCGAAGATCGAGGCACTGTACTGGTCGTACGAGGTGAGCATGGGCCACTTCTCGCCGCGCTCCTTGGCGGCGATCAGGTCGCGGGTGCGGACCCGCCGGGTGGCCGGGCCGCCGTAGAGGGCGGTCACCTCGGCCGGGGTGGATTCCACCATGACTGTCTCCTTCCTCGAGGCCGCGTACGCGGTCCCCGGGCTCTGCCGCGATCGTCGCACCGGCGGCCCCGGTCGCGGCAGAGCGCAGTGGAGGATGTCACTCGGCGGTGGTCAGCCGTCCTCGCGCCACCGGTTGGTGATCGGCAGCCGGCGGTCCCGCCCGAACGCCTTCATCGAGATCTTCGCCCCGGGCGCGGACTGGCGTCGCTTGAACTCGGCGGTATCCACCAGCCGGAGCACCTTGTCCACCACCGCCGGGTCGTGCCCGGAGGACACCAGGCCGTCGCGGCCCAGGTCGCCGTCGATGTAGCCGATCAGGATCGGGTCGAGTACGTCGTAGTCGGGCAGCGCGTCGCTGTCGAGCTGGCCGGGGCTCAGCTCGGCGCTGGGCGGCTTGCCGATCGAGTTCTCCGGGATCGGCGGCGTCCCGCCCCGCCGGGTCGCCTCGGCGTTGCGCCAGGTTGCCAGCCGCCAGACCAGCGTCTTCCAGACGTCCTTGATCGGGTTGAAGCCGCCGACCGAGTCGCCGTAGAGGGTGGAGTAGCCGACCGCCAGTTCGCTCTTGTTGCCGGTGGTGAGCACGAGGTGGCCCTCCTGGTTGGACAGGGCCATCAGGATGACGCCGCGTACCCGGGCCTGGAGGTTCTCCACCGCCACCCCGGACAGCGACATGTTCGCCAGGAAGGTGTCCACCATCGGCTGGATGGGCTCGATCCGGTAGTCCAGGCCGGTGCGCTTGGCCAGGTCGGCGGCGTCGGAGCGGCTGTGCTCGGAGGAGTGCTGGCTGGGCATGGAGAGGGCGACCACCCGGTCGGGACCGAGCGCGTCCACCGCGATGGCGGCCACCACCGCCGAGTCGATGCCGCCGGAGAGCCCGAGCACCACGGAGGGGAAGCCGTTCTTGTCGACGTAGTCGCGCAGGCCCAGCGCCAGGGCCTGCCACACCTCGGCCTCGTCGGCGACCGGCTCGATGATCCCGCCCCGGGCGGGCGGGCCGTCCGGGGCCGGCGGAAGGCCGTCGATCGCGCGTCGCACCATCCGCAGCCCGCCGGTGAGTTCCGCGCCGTCGCGGGCCCCGCCCAGGGTGGCGCCCGGACCGCTGCCCGCCTCCGGCAGTTCCACGTCGTGCACGAGCAGGTGCTCCACGAACTGCGGTGCGCGGGCCAGCAGTGTGCCGTCCGCCGCGACGATCATGGAGTCGCCCTCGAAGACCAGCTCGTCCTGGCCGCCGACCATGTTGACGTACGCGATGGTGGCCTCGGCCTCGGCGGCGCGCCGGCGGACCACCGGCAGCCGCAGGTCGTCCTTGTTCAGCTCGTACGGCGAGCCGTTGATGGTGACCACCAGCCCGACCCCGGCGTCGCGGGCGGCGGCGAACGGGCCGCCGGCCTGCCACAGGTCCTCGCAGATGGTCAGCGCCACGTCCACCTCGCCGAGCCGCACGACGGTCAGTGTGTCGCCGGGCACGAAGTAGCGGTCCTCGTCGAAGACGCCGTAGTTGGGCAGGTGGTGCTTGAAGTAGGTGACCACCACCTCGCCCCGGTGCAGCAGCGCGGCGGCGTTGCGGGCCCCCTTGCCCGGCTCGGCGTCCGGGCTGACCTGGGGCGGGCCGTCGGCGTCGAGGTAGCCCACCACGACCGGCAGGTCACCCAGCCCGTCGGAGGCCAGGTCGGCGGCGAGCCGGTGCAGCGCCGCCTGCGACGCCGCGACGAAGGACCGCCGGAACACCAGGTCCTCGACCGGGTAGCCGGTCAGCGCCAGTTCCGGGAACAGGACGAGTCGGGCGCCGGCGTCGGCGGATCTCCGGGTCCACGAGCGGATCATCCCGGCGTTGGCGGCGATGTCGCCGACCCGGGGGTTGACCTGACACAGAGCGAGACGCAGGGTGGGCATGTCCTCATCTTGCCCACGGCGGGCGGCCTCGACACGTGGTGTAGGCGCAGAGCACGCCACCCGGCGACCGCCGGTCGGGACTGGGCGGGACGCGGTGCCCGCGGGTCGGTTAACGTCTGCGTAATCGGGTCAGTGGAGACTGGTCGGTCAGGTCGGGTAAACACCGTCCGAAGCCGGACATAGCGTGTCGCGGAAGGTTGGGGCAGTGGACCGTCAGCAGGAGTTCGTCCTCCGCACGCTCGAAGAGCGGGACATCCGTTTCGTCCGGCTGTGGTTCACCGACGTGCTCGGCACGCTCAAGAGCGTGTCCGTCGCCCCCGCCGAGCTGGAGGCCGCCTTCGAGGAGGGCATCGGGTTCGACGGCTCGGCGATCGAGGGCTTCGCCCGGGTCTTCGAGTCGGACATGGTCGCCATGCCCGACCCGACCACCTTCCAGGTCTTCCCGTTCGAGGGCGGGGTGAGCGGCGAGAGCGCCCGGATGTTCTGCGACATCCTGCTCCCCGACGGCGGTCCCTCCTGGGCCGATCCGCGGCACGTGCTGCGCCGGGCGCTGTCCCGGGCAGCGGAGAAGGGCTTCACCTTCTACACCCACCCCGAGATCGAGTTCTTCCTGCTGGAGAACGGCCCGATGGACGGCAGCGTGCCGGTGCCGGTGGACAGCGGCGGCTACTTCGAGCACACCACGCACGCGGTGGCCCGCGACTTCCGCCGCCAGGCGGTGCTGTCGCTGGAGCGGATCGGCATCTCGGTCGAGTTCAGCCACCACGAGGTCGCCCCGGGCCAGCAGGAGATCGACCTGCGTTACGCCGACGCGCTGACCACCGCCGACAACATCATGACCTTCCGGCACGTGGTCAAGGAGGTGGCGCTCTCCACCGGCGTGCAGGCCACCTTCATGCCCAAGCCCTTCACCGACCAGCCTGGCAGCGGCATGCACACCCACCTGTCGCTATTCGAGGGGGAGCGCAACGCGTTCCACGACGCGGGTGACCCGATGAAGCTCTCCAAGGTGGCCCGGGCGTTCATCGCCGGGCTGCTGGTGCACGCCCGGGAGTACACCGCGGTCACCAACCAGTGGGTCAACTCCTACAAGCGGCTCTTCCCGCAGGCGCTGCCGGACCGGGTCACCGAGAGCCCGGCGTACGTGTGCTGGGGGCACCTGAACCGGTCCGCGCTGGTCCGCGTCCCGGCGTACGGCAAGCCGAACTCGGCCCGGGTGGAGATCCGCTCGCCCGACTCGGCCGCCAACCCGTACCTCGCCTTCGCGGTGCTGCTCGGTGCCGGGATGAAGGGCATCGAGGAGGGGTACGAGCTGCCGCCGGGCGCCGAGGACGACGTCTGGTCGCTGACCAGCGCCGAACGCCGTGCCATGGGGTACGAGCCGCTGCCGGAGAACCTCGCCGAGGCGATCGACGTGATGGCCGGCTCGGAGCTGGTCGCCGAGGTGCTCGGCGAGCACGTCTTCGACTTCTTCCTGCGCAACAAGCGCGCCGAGTGGGAGCAGTACCGCCGCGAGGTGACCCCGTACGAGCGCCAGCGGTACCTGTCGTTGTAGACCACCGCCCGGGCGGACGTTGCGCGGTGCCGCTATCGTCTCGATCACCGTGCCGGCGCCCGCCGGCCGCAGACGGTGGGGAGGCAGTCGGTGCTGGAGGATCTGCTCAGCGGAGCCTGGCAGAGCGTGGTGTTCGGGGTGGTCGGGGTCGGGCTGATGGCCGCCGGTTTCGTCCTGGTCGACCTGCTGACCCCGGGCAGGCTGCGGGACCTTATCTGGGTACGCCGTAACGCCAACGCCGGCCTGCTGCTCGCCGCCAACCAGCTCGGCGTAGCCGGGATCATCTTCACCGCGATCCTGACCAGCTACAGCGACTTCGCCAAGGGGCTGGCCTCGACGGTCCTGTTCGGACTGATCGGTCTGGGCATCATGGCGCTGGCCTTCTTCGTGCTGGACCTGATCACTCCCGGCAAGCTGGGCGAGGTGATCTGCTCCGACGAGCCGCATCCGGTCGCCAAGGTCAGCGCCGCCACCCACTTCGGCGCCGCGCTGATCGTCTGCGCCTGTATCGCCTGAGCTGACCCTCGCATCACGACCCCGGTCGGGCCCGTTGCCCGGCCGGAGGCGGGCGCGCTGGGGCGTGGTCGCCCTCGTCGCCGGCCTGCTGCCGGTGACCGCGGCCTCGGCCGCCAACACCGTCACGGTCTACTACCAGCCACCGGCGGCCTGGGGCGCGTCGGTCAACATCCACCACGGCGTCGACGGTGCCGCCTGGACCCCGAGCAACAACCGGGGTGGCAGCCAGCACGTCCGCTCGGGCAACGCGGCCAACGACGACCCGATGTTCCGCGGCGACTTCCGGGGGCTCATCGACAAGCTCGACTACGTCAAGGCGCTCAACTTCTCCGCCCTCTGGATCACCCCGGTGGTGCTGAACCGCTCCGACTACGACTTCCACGGTTACCACGGCTGGGACTTCCACGAACGCGCTCGCGAAGGGGCGGACGTACACCGGTGACCTGTGGTCGTCGCAGGCCCCGCCCGGCAACCGCTGCCGCTGGTCAAGCACGTCCAGCGACTCAACCAGATCCGCCGGGCCATCCCGGCGCTGCAGAAGGGACAGAAGGGGCAGTACTCCACCGAGGGGATCAGCGGCAACCAGCTCGCGTACAAGCGCCGGTACACCGGCGGCGGGGTGGACAGCTTCGCGCTGGTCACCGTCTCCGGCGGGGCCACCTTCAGCGGCGTACCCGACGGCACCTGGACCGACGCCGTGACCGGGGACGTCAAGGTCGTCTCCAACGGCACCCTCACCGCGTCGGTCAGCGGCAAGGGCAACCTGCGGGTCTACGTCCTCGACCGGCCCGGCAACCCGGCGCCGGGGAAGATCGGCGACACCGGTCCGTACCTGCGCTGACCGGCGTGCGGGGCGCCGGGCGAACCGGACATGCGGGCGGTTCAGCGGACGGCGGCGTCGACGGTCACCGTGCCGGCGTCGGCGTCGAGGACGGCCCGGGTGCCCACCGGCACGCTGAGCTGACCGGGCCCGTGCCCGATCGGCAGCCCGCCCAGCACCGGTACGCCCAGATCACCGAGGCGTTCGGTGAGCACGTCGGCGACCCCCACCGTCCAGCCGTCCGCGCAGTCGGTGAACTGGCCCACCGCCACCCCGGCCAACCCGTCCAGCGCGCCGGCCCGACGCAACTGGGTCAGCATCCGATCGACCTTGTACGGCGGCTCCTGCATGTCCTCCAGCAACAGCACCGCCCCGGTCAGGTCGGGCATGTCTGGGGTGCCCAGCGAGGCCACCACCAGGCAGAGGTTGCCGCCCAGCAACCGGCCGACGGCCCGACCCCGGGTGCGTACCGGGAAGGTGTCCTCGCGCTCGACCGCGTGCACGGTGACCGGTGCGGTGCTGGTCAGCGCCGCGTGTAGGGACTCGGCGGAGGCCAGCGGGGTGCGCGCGTCCCGCCAGGCCGCCCCCGGCCCGTGCACCCCGGCCAGCCGGGCACCCCGCCACAGCGCCAGTTGCAGGGCGGTGACGTCGGAGAACCCGGCCACCACCTTGGGATCGCGCCGCACCGCCGCCATGTCGATCGCGTCCACCACCCGCTGCGCGCCGTACCCGCCCCGGGTGCAGATCACCCCGCGTACCGCCGGGTCGCCGAAGGCGGTGTTCAGGTCGGCCGCGCGCAGCGCGTCGGTGCCGGCCAGGTAGCCCTGTCGCGCGTACACGTGTGGGGCGGGCACCGCCCGCAGACCCCAACCGGTGAGCAGTTCGATGCCCCGGGCCACCCGTTCCGGACGGGTCGGCCCGGACGGCGAGACCAGCATCACGGTGTCACCGGGACGCAGCGCCGGCGGGCGTACGACGTGATCGGGCGCGGTGTGGTGGGACACAGCGGGAGAGCCTAGTCCCGCGCGCCGGGTCCGTCGGCGAGACCGGATAGCCTCGACGGCGTGGCAACCGCGTTGGTGATCGAGAACGACCCGACCGACGATGCGCGAAGGCTCGGCGAGTGGCTGACCGAGGCCGGTCTGGAGCTGTCGGTGATCCGCCCGCACGCGGGCGACCCGCTCCCCGCCGACCTCGACGGGTACGCCGCACTGGTGGTGCTCGGCGGCGACCAGCAGGCCTTCCCGTACCCGGACGGCAAACCCGGCGCGCCCTGGCTGCCGGCGGTGGAGGGGCTGCTCCGCAAGGCCGTCCGGCACCGCGTCCCGACCCTGGGGGTCTGCCTCGGCGCGCAACTGCTCGCCACCGCGCACGCCGGCACGGTCGAGCGCAGCCCGTCCGGGCCGGAGGTCGGCCCCGCCGTGGTGGGTCGGCGCGACGCCGCCGAGAACGACCCGCTGTTCCGGTACGTCCCGCTGATCCCCGACGTGCTCCAGTGGCACACCGACGGGATCACCGAACTGCCGGCCGGCGCCACGCTGCTGGCCGCCTCCACCCGCTTTCCGCACCAGGCGTTCCGCCTCGGCGACCGGGCCTGGGGTTTGCAGTTCCACATCGAGTGCGACGCCGACATGATCGCGCAGTGGGCGACCGACTCGGCGGTGCTGGCCGAACTCGACTACGACCCGGAGCTGGTCGTCGCCGCCTGCGCCGCGGTGCTGGCCGACATCGAGGACGTCTGGCAGCCCTTCGCCGCCAGGTTCGCCGCTCTGGCCCTGGGTGAACTGGACGACAGCGGGTCGCGCCGAACCCTGCCGCTGCTCGGGCACTGATGGGCCGCCCGACCAACGCCACCGGCCGGCTCGCCCGGTACGGCTTCGGCATCACCGACGACGACGCCGGTGCCCGCGCCGCCGACCTGCTCGGACCGGAGGGGCTCGACCTGTGGCGCCCGCAGACCCAGGAACCCACCGGCGACCAGGCCCGGGAGCTGCTCACCGCGCTGTCCCGGGCCGCCGACCCGGACCTGGCGCTGCGCCAACTGCACCGGATGGTGGAGGCCGAGCGCCGCGTCGCCGCCGCACCGACCGGCAGCCTCGGCGCCGGATCGCAGCTGCTGGTCGCGCTGCACGACGACCCGGGCCTGCGCCGTCGACTGATCGCCGTGCTGGGCGCCTCCTCGGCGCTCGGCGACCACCTCGTCGCCAACCCGGACCAGTGGACGGTGCTGCGCACCGAGTCGGACGGGCTCGCCCCGACCGCCGACGGGCGGCTGGACCTGACCGGCGAGGGCAACCCGGTGGCGGTGCTGCGCCGCGCGTACCGGCTGGCGTTGCTGCGGGTCGCGGCGGCCGATCTGACCGGCGGGCGCGGCCTGGAGCAGACCATGGCGGCGCTCTCCGCGCTGGCCGACGCCACCCTCACCGCCGCGTACGCGATCGCCGTGGCCGAGCTGCCCGAGGGCACCCGGAAGCCCCGCCTGGGTGTGGTGGCGATGGGCAAGTGCGGCGGCGGCGAGCTGAACTACGTCTCGGACGTCGACGTGATCTTCGTGGCCGCCGAGGACGACGACCTGGCCGCGGCCACCACCGTGGCCACCCGTCTGATCCACATCTGCGGGCTGGTCGCCTGGCCGGTCGACGCCGCACTGCGGCCCGAGGGCAACCGGGGGCCGCTGGTGCGTACGCTCGCCAGCCACCTGGCGTACTACCGGCGCTGGGCCCGCACCTGGGAGTTCCAGGCGCTGCTCAAGGCCCGCCCGGCCGCCGGTGACCTGGCGCTCGGCCGGGAGTGGATCGACGAGCTGGCGCCGCTGCTCTGGCACGCCGCCGAGCGGCCCGAGGCGGTCGAGGACGTCCGGGCCATGCGTCGGAAGATCATCGACAACATCCCGGCCAAGGAGCAGGAACGCGAGATCAAGCGCGGCCCCGGCGGCCTGCGCGACATCGAGTTCGCGGTGCAGTTGCTGCAACTGGTGCACGGCCGGGGCGACGAGACGCTGCGCGCACCCGGCACCATCCCCGCCCTGCGGGCGCTGGTCACCGGCGGCTACGTCGGCCGTGCCGACGGGGAGGCGCTGCTGCGCGGCTACCGCTTCCTGCGCGGCGTCGAGCACCGCCTGCAACTCCAGGGCCTACGGCGCACCCACACCGTGCCGACCGAACCGGGTGCGCTGCGTTGGCTCGCCACCGCGCTCGGCTACACCGCCACGCCGGGACGCAGCGCCGTCGAGGAGTTCCGCGCCGAGTGGGTCACCCACGCCACCGAGGTACGCCGACTGCACGCCAAACTGCTCTACCGGCCGCTGCTGGAGTCGGTGGCCCGGGTACCCGCCGACGGCCTGCGGCTGACCCCGGAGGCGGCCCGCAACCGGCTGGAGATCCTCGGTTTCGCCGACCCGGCCGGGGCCCTGCGTCACCTCCAGGCCCTCACCGGCGGGGTGAGCCGCACCGCCGCCATCCAACGCACCCTGCTGCCGGTGCTGCTCAGCGAGTTCGCCGACGCCCCGGAACCTGACCGGGGCCTGCTCAACTACCGCCAGGTCTCCGACTCCCTCGGCAGCACCCCCTGGTATCTGCGGCTGCTGCGCGACTCCGGTCCGGTGGCCCGCCGGCTGGCCCGGGTGCTCTCCTCCTCCCGGTACGTCGCCGACCTGCTGAGCCGGGAACCCGAGTCGCTGCGTCTGCTGGCCGAGGAGAGCGAGCTGACCCCCCGGCCCCGCGAGGTGCTCGGCGACGGGTTCGCCGCCGCGGCCGCCCGCCACACCGACCCGGTCGAGGCGATCCGGGCGGTCCGCGCGCTGCGCCGCCGGGAACTGCTCCGGCTCGCCTGCGCCGACGTGCTCAGCCGCGCCGGTTCGCTGACCCCCACCCGCCCCGACACGGAGCGGTCGACGCTCGGCGACATCACCACCGTTGGCACCGCACTGGCCGCCGTCACCGACGCCACCCTGGCCGCCGCGCTGCGGACCGCCCGCGCCGCCCAGCCCGCCATGCCCGACCTGACGTTCGCGGTGATCGGCATGGGCCGCCTCGGCGGGTACGAGTCGAACTACCTCTCCGACGCCGACGTCCTCTTCGTCTACGAGGCCCCCGAGGGCGTCGCCGAGAGCGCGGCGAGCGCCGCCGCCCACGCCGTCGCCGAGGAACTACGCCGGTTGCTCGGCATGCCGGCGCCCGACCCGCCGCTCGGCGTCGACGCCGACCTGCGCCCCGAGGGACGGCAGGGACCATTGGTCCGCAGCTTCGCCGCGTACCAGCAGTACTACGCCCGTTGGTCGCGGGTGTGGGAGGCGCAGGCCCTGCTCCGGGCCCGCTGCGTCTGCGGCGATGCCGACCTGGGCACCCGGTTCGAGAAGCTGGTCGACCCGGTCCGGTACCCGGCCGACGGCCTCACCCGGGAACAGATCATCGAGATCCGCCGGATCAAGGCGCGGGTGGAGACCGAACGGCTGCCCCGGGGCGCCGACCCGGCCACCCACACCAAACTCGGCCGGGGCGGCCTCGCCGACGTCGAGTGGGCGGTGCAGTTGCTCCAGTTGCGGCACGCCGGTGCACACCCGTACCTGCGGGGCACGCGTACCCTCGACGCGCTCACCGCCGCCCGCAAAGCCGGCCTGATCGACCCGGCGGATGCTGAGGCGATGGCGGCCGGCTGGACCCTGGCCGCACAGGTCCGCAACGCGCTCATGCTGGTCCGTGGCCGGGCCGGCGACCAACTGCCCCGACACGGCGTGGAACTCGCCGGCGTGGTCCGACTGCTCGGCCGCGACGACCCGGGCGAGTTCCTCGACGAGTACCTGCGCACCGGCCGCCGCTCCCGAACCGCCATGGAACGCGTCCTGGAGATGTAAGGAAGGGCACCTTATTAACGCCTGCGGTAGAGCAAGGGCCCCCTGTTAACACCCGACGACCGCAGTGCCCGATCAGCTCCCGAGGGTGTACGTGCCGGCGCGCGGCACCGTGACCGCCGTCCAGTCTCCGTTGGTGGAGACGGTGGCGCCGCCGGACGCGGTCAGCCAGCGGCTGTGCCGCACCCGGACCGGCACCGTGCCCGCGTCCGAGGTGCGGAAGGTGACCGAGGCGCCGCCCGCCCGGACCAGTTCGGCCGGGGCACCGACCAGGGGAGTCGGGTCGGTCACCGCGTACAGCCGCCAGTCGGGGTCGGACCAGACCTCGTTCAGGTACGGCAGGCCGTCCGTGATCAGTTCGGCTTCGGCCCGGCCGACCCAGGACAGTGGTGCGTCGGGTACCGCGACGTACTGCACGGCGTACTCGTCGAGCCAGGCCCGGTAGCTGTCGGCGGTCAGCGGTACGCCGGTGCCGGCGGCCCCGGGCACGGTGGTGAAGAAGATCGGGTTGCGGTCGATGTCCGCCTGCCGCAGCCAGCCCCGGGCCAGCGGCACGTCACCCATCCGGGCCGCCTCCCAGTAGTTGCGGGTCGGCGGCACCTCCACCCGCCCGGTCAGCCCGCGCCGGTCGAGTTCGGCGCGCAGTGGCGCGTAGTAGCTCGGCTGGCTGGTCGGGTCACCGATGCTGCGTAGGTCGGCGGAGACCACCGGTGGCTGCCACCACCACACCGCCGCCAGCAGCACGGCGAGCGCCGCCGCCGCCATGCCCCGCCGCTTCGGCCGCGCCGCCGCCTCGGGCCGCCCGGTGACCTCGGGCCCGTCGGTGACGTCGGGTCGCCTGCTGACGTCGGGTCGGACGGCGGTGTCGGGTCGCGGCGTGACGGTGAGGTGTCGTGCCGATCGGACCAGCCAGGCGGGGGGACGGGCGGCGGCGGCCAGGACGGGCAGGGCGAACATGGTCGCCAGGCGGGTGGCGTTCAGCCCGACCGGGGTGTGCACCAGCGCCGCCGCTACCACCCCGCCCGCGGCCAGCAACGCACCCGACCGGACCGGGCGGTAGCCGACCAGCACGGCCACCAGCAGGGCGGTCACCGTCGCCCGGATGGTGTCGGTCCGGCTGATGTTCATCCAGCCGCCGTCGCCGAACAGCAACGCGGTCACGCCCAGCGGCACCGCCGCCGCGACCGCGACGGTCAACCCGTCGGCGTACCGGCCGGACAGCAGCACGGCCACCCCGGCGAGGCCGACGAAGAGCCCGGCCACCGGACTGGCCGCCGACGCCAGCAGCGCCGCCGCCCCGGCCACCACGAGCGGTCGCCACGAGCTGCGGCGCCAGGTGAGGGCGAGTATGGCGGCGAGGCCGAAGGCCACCCCGAGGCCGTACGTCACCCGGCCGGAGACCAGGTTCCCGGCGATGGTGACCACCCCGACCAGGCTGCCGAGCAGCGGCCGGGGCACCCCGGTCCGTACCAGCAGCGCGGCGAAGTGGGCCGCCGCCGCGACCACCGCGATCACGCCGGTGAGGCGTACCCCGAGCAGGGCCATCACCGGCTGCGCGAGCAGGCTGTAGCCGAACTGCTGGACCCCGGCGTACCAGCGCAGATCGACCGGGGTCGCGCCGTGGGCGGCGAAGAAGTCGGCCCGGGCCACCTGCGCGGCCAGGTCCGAACCCATCGCCGGAAGAATGAGGTACGCCACACCGAGCGCCCCGGCGCACGCGGCGGCCACCGCCACCACTCGACTGCCCCGCATGCCCACCTCCGTACCGCGCTCACGGTACTGGCAGCATGTCGGACGTGCCCCATCACCTCGTGCGCTGGACCGGACTGGCCGGATCGATCATGCTTGCCGTGGCGGCCTTCCTCGGGGGCGCCCTGCCCGGCGGCGATCTCCGGCCCACTCCGGTGCGGATCTGGCAGGGGCCGGACGGGCCGCTGATCATCGCGTTGTGGCTGTTCGGTACGGCCGCCATGGCGGCCGCCTGGTGGACGCTGCGGGACCGGGTGCCGTCGGTCCGCTGGGCGCTGGTCACCGCCGGGCTGTGGATCGTGCCGTTCCTGTTCACGCCGCCGCTGGGCAGCCGGGACGCCTACGCGTACGCCTGTCAGGGGGCGAGCTTCGCCAACGGCATCAGCCCGTACGAGTACGGCGTCTCCACGTTGCCGTGTCCGTGGCTGGACACCATGTCCTTCATCTGGCGGGACACCCCGGCACCCTACGGGCCGCTGTTCGTGGTGCTCTCCGGCGCGATCGTCGCCGCGACCGGCTCGCTGATCGCCAGCATCGCGCTGTTCCGGGTACTCGCGGTGGCCGGTGTGCTGTTGACGGCGGTCAGCCTGCCGGTGCTGGCCCGCCACTGCGGGGTGCCGGTCGGCCGGGCGCTCTGGCTGGCGCTGGCCGGGCCGCTGGTGGGCGTACACCTGATCTCCGGGGTGCACAACGACGCGTTGATGATCGGGTTGATGGTGGCCGGTCTGGCGATCGTGGTCAGCCGGCCCACCCGGCCGTGGCCGCTGCTGGCCGGCGGGGTCGTGCTCGGCATGGCCGCCGGGATCAAGGTGACCGCGCTGGTGGTGGTCCCGTTCGCGGCGCTGCTCGCGATCGGCGGTGGGTTCTCGCTGCGGGGGCTGCTGCGCCACGGCACCCCGGTGGTGGGCGGCGCGGTGGCGACCCTGGTCGGGGTGACCCTCGGCGCCGGGCTGAACCTCGGCTGGATCACCGGCCTGTCGCACGGCAACGAGGTGGTCGCCTGGACCTCGCCGCCGACCGCCGTCGGGCAGACCGTCGGATACCTGCTGCTGCCGTTCGGCCTGCACGTCGACGCGCTGCCGGTGACCCGGGGGATCGGCATGGTCGTGCTGGCGGCGCTGCTGGTGTGGCTGTGGTTCCGGGCACGTCACCGGGAGCCGCTCTGGCACGCCGCGCTGGCGCTGACCGCCACGGTCGCGCTGGCCCCGCTGTTCCACCCCTGGTACTGGTTCTGGCCGCTGGCGCTGCTCGCCGCCACCGCCCACCGCACCTGGTGGTTCAGCGCGGTGACGGTGTTCGCCGCGTTCCAGGTGATGGCCGACGGCACCGGCCTGCCCCGATACACCAAGACGGTCGGGGCGCCGCTGATGACGCTGTTCGTGATCTGGGTGGCGGTCCGCTTGATACGGTCGGCTCGGGCGGCCCGCCGCCCGGTTCCCGTCGACTGAGGAGAGGCACGCCGGTGACCGAGACCGGCGTCCGACCCACTTCCACCCGGGACCGCCGCGTACGGTACGTCGGCCTGCTGGGGGCGGTGGCCCTCACCATCTCCGCCTACACCGGTGGTGCCCTGCCCGACGCCACCACCAACCGGGTCTGGCACTCCGAGGGCGGGCCGCTGACCGTGCTGCTGTGGCTGCTCGGCACCACCGCCATGGTGGGTGCCTGGTGGGCGTTGCGCGGTGGCGCCCCGTCGACCGGGTGGGCGGCGCGCACCGCCGCCCTGTGGACGGTGCCGCTGCTGTTCAGCGCACCGCTGGGCAGCCGGGACGTCTACTCGTACGCCTGCCAGGGCTGGGTGTACGCCGACGGCGGCGACCCGTACGCCACCGGTGTGGCCGAGGCCGGCTGTCCGTGGCTGGACGCGGTCGCCCCGGTGTGGCGGGACACCGCCGCACCGTACGGCCCGTTCTTCGTGCTCCTCGCCGCGCTCGCCGTGGTCCTCGGCGGCGGCCTGGCCGGCACACTGGTGTTGCTGCGGATACTGGCGTTGGCGGGGCTGCTGCTGGCCGCGCTCTGCCTGCCCGGCCTGGCGCGGGCGGCAGGGGTGCCGCCCGCGCGGGCGACCGGGCTGCTGCTCGCCTGCCCGCTGGTCGGGGTGCACCTGGTGTCCGGTGCGCACAACGACGCGGTGATGCTCGGTCTGCTCCTGCTCGGTCTGCTCCTACTCGTCCGACGCCCCGACCGGTCCGTCGGACCGCTGCCAGGCGCCGCAGGGTCGTCGGTGGTCGGGGCGGGGCCGGGTGCTGCTGGGTTGCCGGTGGTCGGAGTACTGCTGGTCGCCGGGGTGTTGCTCGGTCTGGCGGTCTCGGTGAAGGCGACCGCGGTGGTGGTGCTGCCGTTCGCGGCGCTGGCGGCGGTCCGTGGCCGGTACACGGTGTCGGCGTTGCTGCGCGACGGCGGCACGCTCGCCGCCGGTGTGCTGGGCGCGTTGCTGGTGTCCTCGCTGGTGTCCGGTCTCGGGCTGGGCTGGATCGGTGGGCTGGGCAGCAGCGGCGACTCCGTGCAGTGGACCTCACCGCCGACCGCCGTCGGCATGATCGTCGACTATCTCGGTGGACCGGTGGGTCTGCCGCCCGTCGGTGTGCCGGTGGCGCGGGTGGTGGCGCTGGTGCTGCTGGCCGTCCTGTTGGTGCTGCTCTGGTGGCACACCTGGTCGGCCCTGCGCCGCTCCGGTGACACCGCACTGTCCGGCCTGCCTGGCGCCGGCGCGCTCGGTGTCGGCTCGTCCAGTGTCGGCCTGCCCGCTGAGGCCGGTGCCGGTGCGATCGGTGTGGGGGAGGGCCGACACCGGGTGGTGTTGCTCGGTGCGGGGCTGGCGCTGGCCTTCACCGTCGTCCTCGCGCCGGTGTTCCACCCCTGGTACGCGACCTGGCCGCTGGCGGTGCTCGCGGTGGCAGCGACCCGGACCACCTGGTTCGTGGTGCCGAGCGCGCTGGCGTCCTTCCTCGCCCTGCCGGACGGTACCAACCTGGCCCGGTTGGTGAAGGCGCCTGGCGCGGTGGCGATGACCCTGCTGGTGGTCGTCCTGGCGGTCCGGTTCCTGCCCCGGTTGCGCCGGGCCCGCCAGTCGCGCTGAGCCCTCGTCGCCGCGAAGCTGGCCGCACGCCCCGGGCGAGTCGCCTGGCCGGAGTTGGTGAGTGGAATGGTCACACCCTATTGCTTAATGAAAACCATTTCTATTACGATCGGTGGCGCTCTGATGCTCCTCTGCATTGGCTTGATATGTCCAGAAAGGTGCTTTGATGTCACGTACCTGGCACAGAGTTAGGCGCCCACTTGTGGTGGGGGGTGGCGAGGGTAGACGGGGTTCTGGCCGCCGCCGTCGCTTGACTCGTCTCGCAGCGACGACGCTGGCGTTGAGCATGGTGGCGCTGGCGGTTGGACCGTCGGTGGGGACCACCGGGGCGCAGGCTGCCGAGGGACCGGCCCCTGAGCCTCGCGAATACGTCGTGGTGAGGGGGACGCACGCCGACGCGATCGCGACCTTCCTCGGCAATCCGGACTTCAACGACGGCGCGTTCGCGCTGGAGTCGAAGTACGACACTTCCGAGCAGACCGGCATCCCGATCACGGCAGAGAACGCGTGGTTCGTGGTGGACGACGGTCTGAAGCAGAACGTTCCTGCGGGCTACGAGTTCATCGGCGAGGTGGGCACCAGTATCTGGCTCGCTCCCGAGGTCCGCTCGGGAGAATCGCTGTGGCCCGGCTTCTCGACCGAGTCGGTGCCCAACAACGCCATCGACGGCAACACCACAAAGCTCACGCTCGTGGACGTCGACGGGCCGGAGGGCGCTAACTTCGAGCTGTGGGCGTCGTCGAGCAACCTCGGTGCGCCGATCGACCGGCTCTGGTCCGCCAGCGACGAGGACTTCAAGTCCTGGACGCTGGGTCGGGTACACAAGCACGCCAGCTGGGCGTTCACCAAGGCCGGACGCTATGACCTGACCGTCGAGGCCGAGGTCGCCATCGACGGGCAGAAGGTGACCGACACGGCGGTGTACACCTTCTTCGTGGGTGACGACTCTCTGCCGGCCGCGCAGGAGACGCAGACGTCGACGGCCCGGTCCGACACGACTGCGGCCGTGCTCGGCGAGCCGGTGCAGTTCAGCGCGTCGGTGCTTCCGAGAACGGCCCAGGGGTGGGTCGAGTTCGTGGACACGACCGGCGGCGAGGAGACCGTACTCGGCCACGCCGAGATCGACAACGGGGACGCGTCGATGACGGTGTCGAGTCTCGAACTCGGCACCCGTGACGTGATCGCCCGCTTCGTGCCCGAGGTCGTCAACTACTTCACCCCGTCTACGGCTTCGGCGCCGCTGCGCGTCACCGTCACTGCCGAAGCGGGCGGCGACGAACTCGGCATCTACCCGAACAAGCAGGTCTACGAGCCCGGTGACGAGATCGTCCTCGAGGTACGCGGCATGCCGCTACAGGGGCGTGAAACGATCTGGTGGCGCATGTGGACCGGCAACCAGCCGGATGGCTCGTACATTCTGATCTGCGGTTACAACAACCCGTGCCGAGGGACCACGGTCAGTCTCGGCCCGGCCAGTGCCACCCTCGACGGCGCCCGTGTACAGGTACTCGCGATGGCCGGCTTCTCGTTCCTGGACGCGAGGGTCAGGACCGACATCGTGCTTCAGGTGTCGGACGGCACCTGGACGGGCGAGCAGATCACCTTCGATGGCCTTGAGGATGAGTACTACAGCGGCGATCCCGCCAACGTGACGGTCGATCATCGCGATCTCGAAGACGGGGAGTCCGCTCGCTGGGTGCGGCGTGCCGTGCGAGCCACGGACTGGAGCCCGGTCGAGGTGGTCCAGAACGACGGCGTCTACAGCATCCCGACCACCTCCGGCGGGTTCCTCGACCGTGAGTACGCCTACCAGATCCTCGGTGCCGACCAGAACGTCATCGGTCAGTCCGCCGCCATCCAGCCGCGGGTGCTCGCGCGCGACGTGACCATCGTCGATCTGGCCGGCGTCTACCGCGACGGCCAGCCGATCAACGCCAGAGCGAACGTCTACCCAGCACTCGAAGGCGTCACCTACCAGTGGGGAGTCAACACCAACCCCAACCCGAACAACTTCGGTGCCATCGCAGGTGCGACCGACGTGACGTTCGGCCTGGACGCGCGTCTGTCGTGGAACCGTGGCACCCTCAAGGTCCGGGCGTTCGACCCGCTCAACGGGGCGCAGATCGCCCAGGGCCAGCAGGAGTTGCTCGTCGTGGAGGACAACCCCGCGAACCCGCTCGTGGTGATCGGAACCCTCAACACCCACGGCGATCACCTCCACTCGACCGACCCCCTGAGGTTCCGGGCATCGGCTGTGCCGGAGCCGGCGAGCAACGACCGGTTCCAGTGGTACTGGAAGCTGCCCGGTGAGGACGAGTTCGCCGAGATGCCCCGTGGGAACCAGGCGAACGTCGACGGCTACTACGGTGAACAGGGACTCAGCAACACCCAAGTCTACGTCGTGCACCGCAAGGAGAACGGCGAGGAGATCGCCCGGAGTACGACCACGAGTTTCATCGTCTACGATCACGGATCGCCTCCCCCGCAGCGAGTCTCCGTGAAGGGGGCTGCGCCTGCCGTCAGCGTCGGTGACGAAGTCACGCTGACCGCAGAGGTGACGCTGGACGCAGCGCCACAGGGATATCAGGGGCCCGCCACGCACTTCGAAGGCCGGCAGTGGTTCGTGAAGCTGCCAGGTCAGGCCACGGCCGAACCGATCGAGGGCGCGACGGACGGTACGTACACCTTCGTCGCCTCGCAGGATTGGGACGGCGCGCAGATCACTGCGGCGGTGGTCCGCGGCGACGGCAGGGTCCTGTACGGACCGTCGCAACCGGTCACCGTCCACGTCGATGACGAGGCCGTTCCCGGTGACGGGGGAGCCGCCCAGACGATCACCGCCGAGCTCGACGCCCGAGATGGCGCGTTGGTGATCTCGGTCGATCCTGACGACCGCGTCCTCAACCTGCCGACACTCGAACTCTCTGCCGACGGCAAGTCGTGGGGGACCACCGGTGAACTGCGTCCGGTCACGGTCACCGACACCCGTCCGGGGACTCCGGGCTGGAGCGCATCGGGCCAGGTCGGTGATTTCACGTCAGCCAACGCGAGCTTCGATGGCGCTTACCTGGGTTGGGGCCCGAAGGTGCTGAACCAGGCCGCTGGTCAGGGTGTGAACGTCGGAGATGTCGTGGCGCCGGGCTTCCCGGACGGCGATGGACTGTCGGCCGCACGCACGCTCGCATCTGCCGACACCGGTAAGGGGAAGGGAACCGCACGCCTCGGTGCCGACCTTGAGCTGCGCGTCCCGACGGACACGCCGCCAGGTCTCTACCAGGCGATCCTGACCTTCACCGCAATCTAGAAGAACCAGCAGGCGGCTGCGGTCTCGTGATCCACGCGAGGCCGCAGCCGCCAACTACGAGACGGCGGTGTCCGCCGCAGGTCGGGCAGGGTGCGGCAGGCTCGGGGGCACGACGGCGGCGCAGGTGAACGGCAGGAGTTGCTCGGCGGTCCAGCCGTACCAGCCCCAGTACGACTGCCCGATCGGGAAGGTCGGTTCACGTAGCGGTGTGTCCATGCCCGCTGTATATCGGACGCGAAGGTATACGGTGGCCCCTGACGCGCGCGGGCCGGCTCCGCGGATGCGGAGCCGGCCCGAACGGCGCTGATCGTGATCAGCAGTCGAAGTACATGGCGAATTCGTGCGGGGTCGGACGCAGGCGGACCGGGTCGACCTCGTTGCTCCGCTTCCAGTCGATCCAGGTCGAGATCAGGTCGGGGGTGAAGACGCCGCCGTCGAGCAGGTAGTCGTGGTCGGCCTCGAGCGAGTCGAGAACGGCGGGTAGGGAGCCGGGGACCTGCTTGACGTCACCCCACTCCTCCGGCGGGAGGTCGTAGAGGTCCTTGTCGATCGGCGCCGGCGGCTCGGTCTTGTTCTTGATGCCGTCCAGACCGGCCATGAGCATGGCGGAGAAGGCGAGGTACACGTTCGCCGACGGGTCCGGCACCCGGAACTCGACGCGCTTGGCCTTCGGGTTGCTGCCGGTGACCGGGATGCGGGTGCAGGCGGAGCGGTTGCGCTGGGAGTAGACCAGGTTCACCGGTGCCTCGTAGCCGGGCACCAGCCGGCGGTAGGAGTTCACCGTGGGGTTGGTGAACGCCAGTAGGGACGGAGCGTGGTGCAGGAGGCCGCCGATGTACCAGCGGGCGGTGTCGGACAGGCCGGCGTAGCCGGTCTCGTCGTAGAACAGCGGTTCGCCGCCGCGCCAGAGGCTCTGGTGGGTGTGCATACCGGAGCCGTTGTCGCCGAAGAGGGGCTTGGGCATGAACGTGGCGGTCTTGCCGGCGGCCCAGGCGGTGTTCTTCACGATGTACTTGAACAGCTGCAGCTGGTCACCGGCGTGCAGGAGGGTGGAGAACTTGTAGTTGATCTCCGCCTGGCCGGCGGTGCCGACCTCGTGGTGCGACCGCTCCACCGTGAAGCCGGTGTCGATCAGCTGGCGGACGATCTGGTCCCGCAGGTCGGCGTAGTGGTCGACCGGCGGCACCGGGAAGTAGCCGCCCTTGTAGGGGGTCTTGTAGCCACGGTTGCCGCCGGGCTCCTCACGGCCGGTGTTCCAGGCGCCCTCGATCGAGTCGATGTAGTAGTACGCCTGGTGGGCGGAGGTTTCGTGGCGGATCGAGTCGAAGATGTAGAACTCGGCTTCGGGGCCGAAGTAGGCGGTGTCGGCGATCCCCGACGCAGCCAGGTAGGCCTCGGCCTTCTTGGCGACGTTGCGGGGGTCGCGGGAGTAGGCCTCGCGGGTGAACGGGTCGTGGATGAAGAAGTTCAACGCAAGGGTCTTCTGTGCCCGGAACGGGTCGATGAAGGCGGTGGCGACGTCCGGGAGCAGGAGCATGTCCGACTCGTGGATCGCCTGGAAGCCCCGGATCGACGACCCGTCGAACGCGAGACCATCAGTGAAGAAGTTGTCGTCGACGGACTCCACCGGCAGATTGAAGTGCTGCATCACGCCGGGCAGGTCACAAAAGCGTACGTCGACGAACTTCACGTCCTCGTTCTTGAGGTAACGCAGGAGTTCCTCGGGATTGGCGAACACTCGTCCTCCTGGCACGTCCACGGGGTAGCTAGGCTCCTGGCGACGCTATGGCCGTGCGGTTGCCCGGCCATGTCTCCAGTGTTTCTGCCGTGTTACGTCCCTCGCGTTGTGTCATGTTCCCAGGTGGGAACGGACGCGATACGCGACGGACTGGCCCGGCTGTGCCAGTGTAGTGAAGATTGCTGCTATCGACCCTTTTTGCGGCTACCTGCCGGACCTGCGTAGGGCCCGCACCGCCGCGCTGGCTAGTCTTGTCCGCTGTGACCACCGAGCCACACCGCCCGCCGCCGCCCGCCACCGACCCCACCTTCGTCCCAGCCGACCTGGGACGCCGGTTCGGGGCACTGGTCATCGACTGGGTGCTCTGCCTGCTCGCGTCGGGCCTGTTCGCCAGCCCCACCGGCGACCCCTGGGCGCCGGTCGTCGTGCTGATCGTGATGTACGGCTTCTTCCTCGGCCTGTTCGCGCAGACCCCCGGCATGTACCTGACCCGGATCCGCTGCGTCGCCTGGGCCGACGGCGGACGGATCGGCCTGGTCCGGGCCCTGCTGCGCGGCGTGCTGCTGGCGCTGGTCGTCCCGGCGCTGGTGATGGACCAGCACCGTCGGGGCCTGCACGACCGCGCCAGCGGCGCGGTCGTCGTCCCGGCCGTACGCGCCGCGCGCTGACCGCCCGCCCCGGCCTCAGCGGCCCCGGCTCTGCCGGAACGCACCGCGCGGCGGGCGCAGGTTCTTGGGGATGGCGCCCTTGGGCATCTGCGGCCGGGCGGTGAGCGCCTTGAGGCGCTTGTCCAGCGAGTTGACGTCCTTGCCGCTGAGGTTGCGCGGCAGCCGCATCAGCGTCATCCGCAGCTTGCGGATCGGCAGCTCGCCCTCGTCCTTGCCGATCACGTAGTCGTACAGTGGGGCGTTGCCGATCACCTTCGCCAGTCGACGCTTCTCCTGGCCGAGCAGCCCGCGTACCCGCTGCGGGTTGCCCTCCGCCAACAGGATCACGCCCGGCTTGCCGATCACCAGGTGGACCATGTCCATCTGGGTGGTCGAGCTGACCGCGGGGGAGACCCGCCAGTCACCACGCATGCTCTCCATGATCTGCGCAGCGGCACCCGGCTGCCCCTCGGCGGCGTTCATCATCGCCCGGTTCGACCGCAGGTTGAGCACGATCAGCAGGGCGAGCAGGGCGAAGAGGATGCCCAGCGGCAACCACAACCAACCCCAGATCATGACCGCGACCACGGTCAGCGCGAGCGGAATCAGCACCGCGCCGGCCGCCAGTGGCGCGAACCACTTGTCCTGCTTGGCGGTGAACCGGAACACCAACCCGATCTGCTTCAGCCGCTGGCCGAACGAGACCTTCTCCTGGGGCTTTGCCATGGGATCGAGTCTAGTGGTCGCCCGCCGTGCGGTTGATCCCCGTCCGGTCCTGCCCGTCGAGCGCTGCCCGCCGAGCCGTCCTGACCTCGGTTCGTGCGGTCGGCCGCCGGCTCAGCTCGCGACGGCGACGCTTTCCCGGGCGGCCAGGGCCTGTTGGTAGAGGCGGCCGGCGCGGTAGGACGAGCGCACCAGCGGGCCGCTCATCACGCCGGCGAAGCCGATCTCCTCGGCCTCCTGGCTCAGCTCGACGAACT
This sequence comes from Micromonospora craniellae, assembly GCF_014764405.1. Taxonomy (NCBI): domain Bacteria; kingdom Bacillati; phylum Actinomycetota; class Actinomycetes; order Micromonosporales; family Micromonosporaceae; genus Micromonospora; species Micromonospora craniellae. Next base: position 5,134,851 of record NZ_CP061725.1, read on the forward strand.
CCTCCGGCTTGACCCAGCGCTCCACCGGGTGGTGCCGGGGGGAGGGGCGAAGGTACTGCGTGATGGTGATCAGCTCGCAGCCGGCGGAGTGCAGGTCGCGCAGCGCCTGGGAGATCTCGGCGCGCTCCTCGCCCAGGCCCAGGATCAGGTTGCTCTTGGTGACCAGGCCGGCGGCGCGGGCCTGGCTGATGACGTCCAGCGAGCGCTCGTAGCGGAACGCCGGCCGGATCCGCTTGAAGATCCGTGGCACCGTCTCGACGTTGTGCGCCAGCACCTCGGGCCGAGCGCCGAACACCTCGGCGAGCTGTTCGGGGACCGCGTTGAAGTCGGGGATCAGCAGCTCGACGCCGCAGCCCTGTTGCAGGGTGTGGATCTGCCGGACGGTCTCCGCGTACAGCCAGGCGCCGCCGTCGGGCAGGTCGTCGCGGGCGACGCCGGTGATGGTCGCGTACCGCAGGCCCATCGAGACCACCGACTCGGCGACCCGGCGCGGCTCGTCGGCGTCGAACTCGGCCGGCTTGCCGGTGTCGATCTGGCAGAAGTCGCAACGGCGGGTGCACTGGTCACCGCCGATGAGGAAGGTGGCCTCGCGGTCCTCCCAGCATTCGTAGATGTTGGGGCAGCCGGCCTCCTGGCACACGGTGTGCAGCCCCTCGCGCGAGACCAGCCCGCGCAACTGGGTGTACTCCGGGCCCATCTTGGCCTTGACCTTGATCCACGGTGGTTTGCGCTCGATCGGCGTCTCGGCGTTACGTGCCTCGATCCGCAGCAGTCGCCGCCCCTCGGGGGCGGGCGTCGCGGTACGCGCGGCCTGGCCGGTCGTCGGCGCGGAGTGCTCGATCGTCACAAAACGAGCCTACGCCGGATGGTGGCCGTCGATGAACTGCGGGCGACCGCCGTCACCTGGGAAATCCTGTGACGCCGGACACCGGGGGCGGAAATTACGCGTCACAGGACGGCCACATCGAGTGCTAGCGTTGCCGTTCGAGAGCGACGACGGAGCCGAGTAGTGCCCCGATCCGCCAGTTGAAGAGAGCCGCCGGTTGCTGTGAGGCGGTCTGGCACCGGGCCGTGAAGACCCTCCCGAGCTGCGGGAAGAACAGCGTGTGATGTGTGACGAATGAGGCTCCCGTCCCGACGGGGGCGAAGGTGTGGTGGCACCGCGAGGCTCCCGCTCGCCCACACCTCCCGGGGATCGCGTTGCGATTGATCGAGGAGGTAGCCGTGCAACGCATCCTGACCGACCGACTCACCCCGCACACCGGCCGTACCGTCCGGATCGCCGGCTGGGTCCACCGCCGCCGACTGCTCAAGTCGGTGGCCTTCCTGATCGTCCGGGACGCCGCCGGTCTCACCCAGGTGGTGGTCACCGACCCGGCGGTCCGCGCCGAGATCGAGGCGCTGCCGAGGAGAGCGTCGTCTCCGTCGACGGCACGGTGGTCGCCAACACCACCGCGCCCGCCGGGGTCGAGCTGACCGACCCGGTGGTACGCCCGCTCGCGCCGCCCGCCGTACCGCCGCCGTTCGACCTGTACCGGCCCACACTCACCGCCACCCTGCCTACCCAACTGGACCACGCGCCCGTCGCACTGCGCCACCCGAGCCGCTCGGCAGCGCTGCGCATCTCGGCGGCGGCGGTCGCCGGCTTCCGGGCCACGCTGGACGCCCGGCGGTTCGTCGAGATCCACACCCCGAAGGTCGTCGGCTCGTCCACCGAGAGCGGGGCGAACGTCTTCGCGCTGGACTGGTTCGGTCGGCCGGCGTACCTGGCCCAGTCACCGCAGTTCTACAAGCAGCTCATGGTCGGTGTCTTCGAACGGGTCTACGAGGTCGGGCCGGTGTTCCGGGCCGAACCGCCATCACGGCCGGGATCCGGCCCGCGGCACCGGCCGCCGCGGTGACCGTGACCACCGCGAGCAGCCGGAGGGCGACGTCGCGGACCGCGTTGGCGCGGGCGCGTTCCGGTGGTACGCCCGTGCTCAGCCAGAGCCGCAGCCGATCGAACGACCACGCGGTGGCCCAGCCGAACAGCGGCCGGAAGGCGAGGTCGGCGAGCCGGCCCAGGAGACCCCAGCGCGGGGTGTACGAGTAGCCGGTGAGGAACCGGACGCCGTGCGGCCCGGGCAGGTAGCGCCAGTGGCCGGAGCCTGCGGCGACCAGTGAACGCCGATCGTCCGAGCCGAACCGCAGCGCCGAGGTGCGGGTGCCGTCGGGCCGCCGACGTTCACCGGCGTGTACGCCCCAACCGCGCACGACGAGTCCGGGGCGAATCGCTCAAGAGGTGGCTGGGCCGGTCAGCGGGATCCCGGTGGCGGTGGATGGCCGTCCGGGCGGGCGGCGAGGGAGATCCGGCGGTGTGGCGACCGTCCGGATGCGCGAAGAGTGGGCGGGCGGCGGGACCGCCGGGCGGTCAGGCCGCGACGATGGTCGGCAGGTGACGCTCGACGACGGGGAGCACCTCGGCCACGGTGACCGGGCGCCCCAGTTCGGCGGAGAGCGAGGTGACCGCGGCGTCCCGGATGCCGCACGGCACGATCCGGTCGAAGTACGTCAGGTCGCAGTCGCAGTTGATCGAGAAACCGTGCAGGGTGACGCCCCGGGCGACCCGGATGCCGATGGCGGCCACCTTGCGGTCCGGTCCCCGCTCGTCGGCCGGTACCCAGACGCCGCTGCGTCCGTCGACCCGGCCTGCGGTCAGGCCGAACTCGGCGCACACGTCGATGAGGAACTGCTCGACCCGCCGGACGTACGCGACCACGTCGACCGGGTCGGGCAGGCGCAGGATCGGGTAGCCCACCAGTTGCCCCGGACCGTGCCAGGTGATCTTGCCGCCGCGATCCACGTCCACCACGGGGGTGCCGTCCAGCGGACGGTCCCACGGCTCGGTGCGCTTGCCGGCGGTGTAGACACTCGGGTGCTCCAGCAGCAGCACCGTGTCGCCCTGTTCCCCGGAGACCACGGTCTCGTGCAGCCGGCGCTGCTCGTCCCAGGCGGCGGTGTAGTCGAGGACGCCGGCACGTACGGCCGTCAGGCCGGAGGTCGTCGCGGTCACGCGTACCAGCCTAGACCCGTACCCGCTGGTCACCTTGGGTGAGCCGGCTCACGGGAGGCTCACCGCTGCCCGACCCGCCACAGCCAGACGTCCTCGACCCGTTCCGGCTCGCCGAACAGCATGGTCAACGTCCGGCGTACCGCCTCCTCGTCGACCGGCCACTTGGCGCCGTGCACCTCGTCGGGGAGCACCACCGTCTCGATCCGCCAGTGCTCCAGGTCGGCGCGTACCTCCTCGCGGGTGCCCTCGGTGACGATCGGCGGCAGGCCGCTGCGCGCGGCCTGGTCGAGCAGCGCGCTGAACGGGCGCGGCACCGGCCCGATCCGGCCCCGGCCGTCGGGCCCGCCGGGGCCGAGGAAGAAACCGGACGGGATGGCGAACTCGCCCTGCCGGTTCGCCAACGCGTACGCCTGCCAGCGCTGGCCGTCCGGATAGACGTCGAGGGCCAGCGGCGCCGGGGTGAGCACCCCGCCCGGGGAGACGTAGTCGCGCCACGCGCCCGAGGTGATGAAGCGGGGGATCGGCTCCCGCACGGTGGTGAGCAGCGGCGTCGGGAACAGCGGCACCAACGCCACCGTGAAGGCGGCCGTCCAGGCCACCGCTGCCGCCCGGCGCGGCCGGTGGTGGCGGAGATGGTCCACGGCGAACGCCAGCAGCAGCCCGATCACCGGCGTCACCACCAGCGCGAGCCGGGCTGGCAGCGCGGCGTTCACCACCGGCAGATGCCCGAGCAGGTCGAACGGCATGGGCAGGTCGGTGCGGTGCCCGTTGATCTTCGCCACCGGCCCGAAGGAGAGCGTGGTGAAGGCGACCGCGAGCACACCCAGCCCCCACAGGGTCGCCCGGCGCCGTGGTGTGGCCGACCGCCACAGCAGCACGAAGCAGGCGACCGTGAGCAGCAGCAGGGGCAGCCCGAAGAAGGAGTTCTCCTCGGTCGGGTTCGGCGCCAGCGAGGTACCCAGTCCGGCCTCGCCGGCCAGCGAGCGACGCGGGTAGGCGGCGTACGCGGCGATGTCCTCGGAGTGGATCACCGAGTCGAATCCGGTGCCGTGGAACCGCTGCGGCCCGGCGAAGTGCAGCCAGAGCGGGTACGCCAGCAGCACCCCGGCGACCACGGTGGTCACCGCGAGGCCGCGCAGGAACGACGGCAGAACGGCCCGTGCCTCGACCCGGTTGGCCGGGTGCAGCGCCCAGACGGCGACGAACAGGCCGAGCGCCAGCGCGGTGAAGAACAACCCCTCGGCGGCGATGGAGAAGGCGATCGCGACGAGCACGCCGAGGATCGCCCCGTCGCGCAGCGGGTGCGCCGACCGGCGCAGCACGAAGACCCGCCAGACCAGCAGCGGTACCAGCCAGCCGGCCGTCCAGTTCAGGTGGGCGTTGGCGTGCGAGACCATGCCGGGGGAGAAGCCGATGAACAGCCCGCCGACGGCGGCGGCGAGCGAAGTGCGGACCAGGTGCCGGGAGAGCAGCCAGTACCAGGCGACGGCGGTCGCGGCCAGGTTCAGCGTGAGGATCACCAGGAAGGTGGCCGGCGGCCCGATCAGGTACGTCAGCGGGGCGAAGACCACCGCGTACACGGTGATCGAGGTGTTGACCGCGAGGTTGACGCCGTCCGGAACGTTGATCAGGTACGTGAAGAGCGGGTTCTCCCCGTGGCTGACCGTGTGGCCGCCGAAGGCCAGCAGCCACTCGAACAGCGCCTGGTCGCTGGAGTTGACCGTGATCGCCCGGCCGTTCGGGTCCCGCCACAGCCCGCTGGTCACCCAGACGGCGAGCGCCAGCGCGATCAGCGCCACGATCAGGTCGGCGTGGCGGTCACGCGTGACGCGCGGCGGTGCGGTGGTCACGGACGCCGAGGACGGGGAGCTGGGCACCTAGCGGACGTTACCAACCGCACCGGACACCTCAGGTCAGACCCGTCGTTTGTAAGCAAGGGACCCCTGCTAACGCCTGGTGTAGATAAAGGGACCCTTCCTAACATCTGCGCGGACCGGGCCGACGGTCAGTCGTGCAGGGCGGCGTGCAGAGCCGTGGGCAGGTCAGGGAGGCGGAAGGAGAAGGCGGCCCGGTTGAGTACGCCGGGCAGGACCCGCGTGCTGGTCAGCGCCTCCTGGGCGAAGCCGCCGAGGACCGCCTTCAGGGCCAGCCCCGGGATCGGAATGATCGCCGGACGGCGCAACTGGCGGGCCAGCTCCCGGGTGAACTCGGCGTTGGTGACCGGTGCCGGGCCGACCAGGTTCACCGGGCCGCTCAGGTCGGCGCGGGCGAGCAGGAACATGACCGCTCTGAGCCAGTCGCTCATCGAGATCCACGGGATCCACTGGCGGCCGCTGCCGAGTCGACCGGCGATACCCAGCTTGAACGGCAGCAGTTGCGGCTTGAGCAACCCGCCGTCGCGGTGCAGCGGCAGCCCGGTACGCAGCCGCACCACCCGTACCCCGGCGTCCTCGGCCGGGCGGGTGGCCGCCTCCCAGACGCGGGCCACGTCGGCCAGGAAGCCCTCGCCGGGCGGCGCATCCTCCTCGACCACGCGGTCTCCGGTGTTGCCGTACCAACCGATTGCCGAGGCGTTCAGCAGCACCTCGGGCCGGTCGGCCTCGGACAGACCGGCGATGGTGATGGCCAGGGTGCTGGTGGCGTCCACCCGGCTGGAGCGGATGAGCTGCTTGTACTGGTCGGTCCAGCGGCGGTCACCCACCCCGGCGCCGGCCAGGTTGACCACCGCGTCCGCCTCCGCGACCAGCGCCGGGTCGAGCTGCGCCGCCGACGGGGTCCACTGCCGCTCGTGGGGCCCGCGCGGTGGCCGCCGGACCAGCCGGGTGACCTGGTGCCCGTCGGCCACGAGCAGGTCGACCAGTCGGGTGCCGAGGAAGCCGGACACGCCGGCCATCAGGATGCGCATACATACATCTTCGGGTACGCGCGGCTGCCCGGCTGGGTCGAGTCGGTCACGCCGATGTCTCGGTGCAGATCGCCGGGCGTGGTGTCAGGGGCAGCGCACGCGCCGGACGTCGACCAGTTCCGTCAGGTCGGCGAAGTCGTTCGGGTTGGTCGTGTAGAGCGGTAGCAGGCCACGCGCCGACTCTAGCCGCGAAGTGCGACAACTCGTCACGGATGCGAGTCGGGTGGGTTCTCGTGCCAGCGGGCGCGGTAGGCGGCCTCGGCCGCCTCGTGGGCGGTGCGTTCCTCGAAGACCGCCGCGCGCAACGCGTGCCGGCCCTCGGACATCACCACCACCTCGATGACGATCATCCCGACCAGGATCACGGCGAGCACGCCGAGCGCGAGCAGTCCGGGCAGCGGCATGGCGATCGGGATGCCGAGCCCGAGCAGGACCACGGTGCCCAGGCGTAGCCAGGACAGCGTGCGCAGGGTGCGCCACTGGAACAGCATGTTCCCGGCCAGGTAGCAGAGCACCCCGGAGAACAGCAGCGGCACGTCCGGCCCGTACGCCGGCTTGCTGATCGGGACGCCGGGCTGGGCGATGTCGTGCACGATGCCCTCGGCGCCGAGCGCGAACAGCAGGATGCCGGCGATCATCGGAAGATAGAGGTAGGCGTACGCGTCTCGGGCCATCAGGACCCGGGGGCGGCCCTGGCTGGCGTGCAGCGCGATCCGCGCGGCCGGGCCGATCACGTCGTAGTGGATCCACCACATGGCGGCGCTGAAGACGATCCCGAGCACCGCGGCGGTCACCCCCGGCAGGGTGGGCGGCTGGCCGAGCAGGTTGCTGCCCAGGCCGATGGAGATCACCGACTCACCGAGCGCGATGATCAGGATCAGGTCGTACCGTTCGGTCCAGTGTTCGGCGGAGGTAACCCCCCAGCCCCAGGTGCGGGCCAGCAGCCCGGTGCCGTACTGGAGCAGGACGACGCTGATCCAGAGCCCGTCCCGGACCATCGCCGCCATGTGGTCGGGTAGGTAGCCGGGTAACAGGGCGGCGACGAGCAGCAGGGCGGTGCTCAGGGACATCTCGGGGGCGTACCGCAGCAACTGGCGGCGTTCCACCGGGTCGTCGCGGACGGCGTGCAGGAACAACGCCAGGTGCACGGCCCGGATTACCACATAGCTGATCGCCACCACGACCGGCCCGGCCTCGGTGCCGCCCGAGTTCATGAACGCCTGGGGCAGGGCGAGCGCGAAACAGAACAGCGCGGCCATCCCGGCGATCATCAGGACGGGTACGAAGCCCTCGCCGATGCGTACCCGGGTGGCCACCACGGTGTGCGCCACCCAGCACCACCACAGCACGGCGAGGACCAGCAGGGCGTGCAGCAGCTGCCGGTCGCCGATGTTGGCGGCGGTGGCCCGGGCGATGTTGAAGAACGAGAAGACGAAGACCAGGTCGAAGAAGATCTCGAACTTGTCGACCCGGGCGCCCGGCGCGATTCCGACGGCCGGTCCCAGCCGCCCGCGCCAGCCCCTGTCACTCACCGCCTGAGTTTCGCAGCGCCGCACGGAGCCCGGGCGCGATTCGGCAGGTCAGCGAGCGGGCCCCGGCGGGCTGACTCCGGACGCGTGACGCGCGAGGGCGCCCCGTCGTCGTGCCCGGGGCACCCTCGCGCGTGCTGCCAGGGGTTACAGGCCCAGCTCGGCCTCGAAGTTGCCGGCCTCCAGCCGCTCCTTGACCGCGACCAGGAAGCGGGCCGCGTCGGCACCGTCGATCAGCCGGTGGTCGTAGGACAGGGCCAGGTAGATCATCGACCGGACCGCGACGACCTCGCCCAGCTCCGCGTCGTTGACCACGACCGGACGCTTGACCACGGCACCCGTGCCGAGCATCGCCGACTGCGGCGACGGCACGATCGGGGTGTCGAACAGCGCGCCCCGGCTGCCGGTGTTGGTCAGCGTGAAGGTCGCACCGGCGATCTCGTCCGGGCTGATCTTGTTGGTCCGGGTGCGCTCGGCCAGGTCGGCGACCCGCTTGGCGATGCCGCCCAGGTTGAGGTCACCGGCGTTGTGGATGACCGGCACCAGCAGGCCACGCTCGGTGTCCACGGCGATGCCGAGGTTCTCGGCGTCCGGGTAGGTGATCGTCCCGCCGTCGAGGTCCATCCGGGCGTTGACGATCGGGTACGTCTGGAGCGCCTCGATCGCGGCGAGGGCGAAGAACGGCAGGAACGACAGCTTGACGCCGTGCCGTGCCAGGAACGAGTCCTTGGCCTGCGACCGCAGCTTGGCGATCTTGGTGACGTCCACCTCGATCACGGTGGTGAGCTGCGCCATCTCGTGCAGCGACTGCTGCATCCGCTTGGCGATCGCGGAACGGATGCGGGGCAGCTTCTCGGTGGTGCCGCGCTTGGCGCTCGGCTGCGGCTTGGCGGCCGGCTTGGCGCCAGGCGCGGCGGCGGTCGGCTGCGCCGGGGCGGGCGCGGCCTTGGCAGCCTTGGCCTTCTCGGCCGCGTCCAGCACGTCCTGCTTGCGGATCCGCCCGCCGACACCGGTGCCGTTGACCGAGGCGAGGTCCACGCCGTGCTCGCCGGCCAGCTTGCGGACCAGCGGCGTCACGTACCCGGCAGCCTGCTCGCCGCCGTTGGACGGCGCCGCCGCGCGCTGCGGGGCGGGGGCCGCCGGCTGAGCGGCCTGCTCGGCCTTGGCCGGCTCCGGGGCCTGCTCGGCCTCCGGCACCGGCTCGTTGTACGACGCACCCGGCGTCGGCTCGGCGACCTGCGGCTCCGGCTTGGCCTCGGGCTTCGGCTCCGGCTTGGCCTCGGCCTTCGGCTCCGCCTTGGGCTCGGGCTTCGGCTCCGGCTTGGGCTCGGGCTTCGGCTCCGGCTTGGACTCGGCCGGGGCGGCACCGGCCGCACCGACGACGGCCAGCGTGGCACCGACCTCGGCGGTCTCGTCCTCGGGGACCTTGATCTCCAGGACGGTGCCGGCGACCGGGGAGGGGATCTCGGTGTCGACCTTGTCGGTGGAGACCTCCAGCAGCGGCTCGTCCACCTCGACGGTCTCGCCGACCTGCTTGAGCCAGCGGGTGACCGTACCCTCGGTGACGCTCTCGCCCAGGGCCGGCATCTGCACCGGGGTGCCCTCGCCCGACGGCGCGGATGCCTGGGCCGGCTGCTCGGCCGGCTCCTCGACGGCCGACTGCTCCGCCTCGGCCTGCGGCTCCTCGGCCGCCTCGGCGGCCTGCTCGGCGGGGGCCTCCTGCTGCTGCGGGGCGGCCGCTCCGCCGGTCGACTCGCCCTCGCCGGAGATCACCGCCAGCTCGCTGCCGACCTCGGCCGTCTCGTCCTCGCCCACCACGATCCGGGTCAGCACGCCGGCCGCGGGGGACGGGATCTCGGTGTCGACCTTGTCGGTGGAAACCTCGAGCAGGGGCTCGTCGACCTCGACGGTCTCACCCTCCTGCTTGAGCCAGCGCGTGACGGTGCCCTCGGTGACGCTCTCGCCGAGCCGGGGCATGGTGACCGATACCGGCATGTTCTCCAGACTCCTTCATTTCCCTGGTGGGGGGATCATCGCCCGTCGCCGGACGCCGCGGGTTGTCGTGGTCAGGCGTGCGCGTGCAGCGGCTTGCCGGCGAGGGCCAGGTGCGCCTCGCCCAGGGCTTCGTTCTGCGTCGGGTGGGCGTGCACGAGCTGCGCCACCTCGCCCGGGTACGCCTCCCAGTTGTAGATCAGCTGCGCCTCGCCGACCAGCTCACCGACCCGAGCGCCGACCATGTGCACGCCGACCACCGGGCCGTCGTCGACCCGGACGAGCTTCACGAAGCCGGCCGTCTTGAGGATCTGGCTCTTGCCGTTGCCGCCGAGGTTGTAGTTGTAGGTCTTGATCTTGTCGGCGCCGTACTGCTCCTTGGCCTTGGCCTCGGTGAGGCCGACCGAGGCCAGCTCCGGCTCGGAGTAGGTGACCCGGGGGATGCCCGCCTCGTCGATCACGGCCGGGTTCTGGCCGGCGATCTCCTCGGCGACGAAGATGCCCTGCTGGAAGCCGCGGTGGGCGAGCTGGAGGCCGGGCACGATGTCGCCGACCGCGTACACGTTCGGCACGCTGGTGCGCAGCCGCTCGTCGGTCAACACGTACCCACGGTCGGTCTTGACGCCCTGCTCCTCGTAGCCGAGGTCGGCGGTGTTCGGGCCGCGACCGACGGCGACCAGCAGCAGCTCGGCCTCGACCGTGTCGCCGCCGGCGATGGTCACCTTGACGCCGTTGTCGGTCTTCTCGACCTTCTCGAACGGCTTGCCGACCTTGAAGTTGATCTTCCGTTTGCGGAACGCCCGCTCCAGCGCCTTCGACGACTCCTCGTCCTCGGCGGCGACCAGGCGGGGCAGCGCCTCGATGATGGTCACGTCCACCCCGAAGGACTTCCACACGCTGGCGAACTCGACGCCGATCACGCCGCCGCCGAGCACGATCGCCGAACTCGGGACCCGGTCCAGGGTCAGGGCGTGGTCGCTGGTGATGACCCGCTCGCCGTCGACCTCCAGGCCCGGCAGGCTCTTGGCGTACGAGCCGGAGGCCAGTACCACGTTGCGGCCGGTGTACCGCTTGCCGTCCACCTCGACCGCGTTCGGGGCGACCAGCTTGCCGGCCCCTGCCACGAAGGTGATGTTCTTGGTGCCGCCGACCAGGCCCTGGAGGCCCTTGTAGAGGCGGGAGATGACGCCGTCCTTGTACGCGTTCACCCCGGCCATGTCGATGCCGACCAGCTCGGCCTTGATGCCGAACTGCTCCGACTCGCGGGTCTGGTCGGCGATCTCGGCGGCGTGCAGCAGCGCCTTGGTCGGGATGCAGCCGTTGTGCAGGCAGGTGCCGCCGAGCTTGCCCTTCTCGATCAGCGCGACGTTCAGGCCCAGCTGGGCGGCGCGCAGGGCGGTCGCGTAGCCGCCACTGCCACCTCCGAGGATGACGATGTCGAAGGTTGCGTCGTTCGGCTCGCTCACGTCCAACTCCCAGGTCGCGTCGCTGCATCGGGGGTCACGGCGGGGTAACAGGGACACACCCCACCTCGGCCATCTTGTCACCACCGTGCGGAAGCTGCGTACCGAGGTGCCCAACGACACGTGGTCGCCACGTACCCTTGGCACTGCCTTCGACGACGAACGCGTGGGGAGACGGCTCGGTGGGACTGTTCCGGCGACGCAAGCAGGCACGCGCGGTTGACTCCGACCGTACGGCTAATCGCGCCGATCTGGAGCACTTGGAAAACTTTGTCCGGACCCGCAAGGGTGTCGAGGCGTTCATCGAACCCCGCACCACCGTCACCGAGACCACCGTCATCCTGATCGCCGACGACGGCGAGTGGACCCGGCGCCGCATCGACGGGCCGGACGGGGCGCGACGCTTCGCGTACCGGGTCAGCATCCCGGTCTACGACATCGCCCTGATGGGCTACCCGCAGCGGATGCGTGACTACAACGAGCGCCGCAAGCGCCGCCCCGAGCAGTACTGACCCGTCCCGGCCGCACCCCCGCCGCATCGCACCGTGCGCCGCACCCTGCCGCAGTGGCGCGGCTCGGCCTGGATGTTAGGAAGGGTCCCCTGCTATGCGCCAGGCGTTAGCAGGGGACCCTTCCTTACACGCACACGTCAGCCGTTCGCGGTGACGTCGTCGATCAGGTGCAGGAGGGTACGGACCGGTACGCCGGTGCCGCCCTTGGTCCAGTAGCCGGTCGGTTCGCCCGAGTGGTACGACGGTCCTGCGATGTCGATGTGCGCCCAGGGGACGTCGTCGGTGACGAACTCGCGCAGGAACACACCGCCCTGCAACATGTGACCGGCCCGGTCCATGCCGGCGTTGACCTGCGAGATGTCGGCCACGTCCGAGTCCATGCCCTTGCGCACGTCGTCCGGCAGCGGCATCGGCCAGGCCGGCTCGCCGACCGCGTCACCGGCGTCGCGGACCCGCTCGCACAGCTCGGCGGTGCCCATCACGCCGGAGATCCGCTTGCCCAGCGCGACCACCTGCCCGCCGGTGAGGGTGGAGGTCTCGAAGAGGTAGTCGCAGCCGTCCGCGCAGGCCCGGGCCATCGCGTCACCGAGGATCAGCCGGCCCTCGGCGTCGGTGTTGAGCACCTCGACCTTCTTACCGTTGAACATGGTGATCACGTCGCCCGGCCGGTACGACGTCCCGGACGGCATGTTCTCCGCCATCGGCACGTACGCGGTCACCGTCACCGGCGGCTTCAGCTCCGCGACGGCCAGCATGGTGGCGGCCACGGCCGCCGCCCCGGCCATGTCGGACTTCATCTCCCACATGCCCTGCGCCGGCTTGATCGAGACGCCACCGGTGTCGAAGGTGATGCCCTTGCCGACCAGAGCGATCCGCTTGCCGCTGCCGCCGCCGTCCGGGGTCCAGGTCAGCTTGACCAGCCGCGGCGGGGCCTCCGAACCCTGACCGACCGCGATGATGCCGCCGTAGCCGCCCGCACGCAGAGCGACCTCGTCGAGCACCTCGACCTCGAGGCCCGCCGCCCGGCCGGCCTCGGCGACCGCGTCGGCGAAGACCGGCGGACGCAGCTCGTTCGGCGCGACGTTGACCCAGTCGCGAGCCCGCCGGACTGCGGCGGCCACCGTCCGGGCCCGGGTCACCTCGGCCTGCGTACCGGCGTCCGCGGCGTCCGGCACCGCGACCAGCACCTCGGCCACCGGCTCGCGCCGGCTCGGCTGCGGACGGGTCTTGTAGCCGGCGAACCGGTACCCGCCGAGCAGCGCTCCCTCGGCGACCGCGCGCAGCGCGGCGGGGCCGTCGGCGTCGTCCGGCAGCGGCAGCGCGAGCGCCACCCGGGACGCGCCGGCCAGCGCCCGTACGGCGGCCCCCGCCGCCCGCCGCAGGGTCTCCGGGGCGGGTGCCGCACCGGTGGGCTCCGGTCCGAGCCCGACGGCGGCGACCACCGGGGCGGTGACGGTGCCCAGGGTGGCCAGTTTGATCACCTCGCCCGGGCCGCCGGTCGCGCCGAGCAACGCCAGCGTCTCGGTCAGCTTGCCGTCGAAGGCGGCGGCGATGCTCTCGGCGCCGCTGGCGAGCAGCAGGGTGCCGGCGAGGCCGCTGGTGGCGTCCTGCTCACCGGTCGTACTGTGCACGCCGATCACGATCGCGTCGACGGCGAGTTCGGCGGGGTCGGTGTCGACCAGGCTCAGGGTGGTGCTGGGCGATGTCACGGAAGCTGCTCCCGGGCGGGCCGGGCCGGCCGCGTGTGGCGTACCGGCGGTTCGGTTGGTGCCGGCGGATGAGGTACCCGTCGGACGTCGGTGCTGCCCCGCCGGTTACTCCGGCGGGTCCCGCCGATGCTAACCAGACCGGTCCGCCCCGGTAAGTTCCCTCCCATGACCGACGTGACCACCGACGCCGCCGAAACCCGGCTGCGCCGCTCTCCGCTGGCCGAGCGACACTCCGTACTCGGCGCCAAGTTCGCCCCGTTCGGTGGCTGGGAGATGCCGCTGGAGTACGCCGGCGGCGGGGTGCTGCGGGAACACACCGCGGTGCGTACCGAGGTCGGCGTGTTCGACGTCTCGCACCTGGGCAAGGTGCGGGTGACCGGGCCGGGCGCGGCGGCGTTCGTCAACGCCTGCCTCAGCAACGACCTGGGGCGGATCGGTCCCGGCCGGGCGCAGTACACGCTCTGCTGCGACGAGGCCACCGGCGGCGTGGTGGACGACATCATCGCCTACCTGTACGCCGACGACCACGTCTTCCTGATCCCGAACGCCGCGAACACCGCCGAGGTGGTGCGCCGGCTGCGCGCCGCCGCGCCGGAGCAGGTCACGGTCACCGACGAGCACGAGGCGTACACGGTGCTGGCGGTGCAGGGACCGCGTTCGGCGGCGCTGCTGGCCGGGCTGGGCCTGCCCACCGACCACGGCTACATGAGCTTCTCGCCGGCCACCCTCGACGGCGTCGCGCTGACCGTGTGCCGCACCGGCTACACCGGTGAGCTGGGCTTCGAACTGGTCGTCCCGGCGGCCGACGCGGTGACCGTCTGGGACGCGCTGTTCGCCGCCGAGCCCGCGCCGCGCGCCTGTGGGCTGGCCGCCCGGGACACCCTGCGCACCGAGATGGGGTACCCGCTGCACGGGCAGGACCTGTCGCTTCAGATCAGCCCGGTGCAGGCCCGGTCCGGCTGGGCGGTGGGCTGGGACAAGCCGGCCTTCTGGGGCCGCGACGCGCTGCTCGCGGAGAAGATCGCCGGTCCGGCGCGTACGCTGCGCGGCCTGGAGGCCGTCGACCGGGCCATCCCGCGCCCCGGCATGGCGGTGTTCCACGGCGACACCCGGGTCGGCACGGTCACCAGCGGCACGTTCAGCCCGACCCGCAAGCAGGGCATCGCCCTCGCGCTGGTCGACACCGCCCCGGCCCTGCCGGACGGCACCGAACTGCACGTCGACGTCCGTGGTCGCCGCCTGCCGGTCCGGCTGACCCGACCGCCCTTCGTCGACCCGTCGGTGAAGTGACTCTGTCGGTGAGGTGACTCAGGAGCGGGGCGGTTCGCCGGCGTCCAGGACGGCCTGGGTCCAGCCGCCCTCGACGACGCCGGAGGTGTCCAGCACGGCCCAGTCGACGACGTCGGCGGCCTCGACCACCACCGGCGAGCCGATGCGGACCGACGGGTCGGTGTTGGCGTCGCTGGCGCTGGCGCCGACGATCCGTTCCGGTGTGTCCCACGAGGTCACCCCGGCCCACACGTACTCCGGACCGTCGTCACCGGGCAGCCCGTACTTGACCACGAGCTGAGTCTGCGGCGGGAGCTGGCCGGCGCGGAAACGGGCCCGGATGTCGCCCAGCCCGGCGCGGGCGGTGGCGACCGCCCGGCTCATCGCGTCACCCGATCGCGCGTACCGCACGTCGGGCTGGATGCCGGCGAACAGGGTGCCGCAGGCAGCGGCGAAGTAGCGCCCGTCCGGGCCGGGGTGCCCGGCCGGTGGGCGCAGGCTGAGGAACGAGTCGGCGTCCGGGTCGGTGGCCGGGTCCAACTCCAGCCGTAGGAGCACCGGCGCGGTCGCCCCGTGCTGCTCCGGATTGCCGTAGGCGACTGCGATGTCGTGCCCGGTGACCGTGGCCAGCACCGGCAGCGGCACGAACGCCGGCACCTCCTCGCCGGCCAGCCCGTCGGTCCAGTTCCGCAGCAGCCGGCGCGCGGCGCCGGTCATCACCGCGCCCCAGGCCCGGGTGAGGTGGTCCGGCACGCCCTGGGTCTGCAACTCCAGCAGGCCGAAGCGGCGCAACCCCTTGGTGGTGAACCAGAGCCCCTCGGCGTCCGAGGAGTACGGCACCAGCACCCAGTCGACCAGCCGGACCCGGCCCTCGGCGTCCGGCAGCGACCGCAGGGCCGCCGCCGGGTCCAGGAACTGCAACCCGAACACGTCGACCACGTCGCCGCCGACCTCCTCGGCCACCGCGGCGGCCACCGCCCGGGCCGCCCACTCGTGGGCCGGCGGCCAGCCCGGCCGGTACTCGGCCTGCACCACCACCAGGTGACTCGCGGCGGCCAGCCGGTCGAGCTGCGCCTCGGTGGCCCCGAACGCGGTGAGCAGGTCCGGCGGCAGCTCGGGGAACTCGCCGATCGGGCGGATGTCGACGCTCATCAGCGGGCTGTCCAGCATCTGCACGGCCAGCCCGTGCACCGGCTCGGCCAACCGACCGGCCAGCCCGCGAACCGCCGTGCGGGCGGTCACCGACGGCAGCCCCACCGTCGGCGCCAGGTACGTCGCGGTGAGCGACTCCGGGACCGGTACGGGCAGGAAGTCGTCGGTGATGAGCATGTCGTCCCCAGGGTGGCCGCGCTGGTGCTGTCGACAAGGAACGCTACCCGCCACCGGCCGCATGGCTCAGCCGGACAGCACCAGACCCAGGTAGACCAGCGTGGTGACCAGCTCGACGGTGGCACCGAGCACGTCGCCGGTGATGCCGCCGAGACGGCGTACCACGTGCCGCAGCAGCCCGGCCGCGACGGCCAGCGCGGCGAGCACGACAAGCGGCCCCTGCCAGGGGCGATCCGGCACGGCGGGGATCGCCGTCAGCGTCACGGCGACCGTCGCCACGGCCAGCGCGACCGGCCCGACGGTGCCGGCGACCAACGCGCCGAGCCCGTCCGGGCGGGCCGCCGGGACACCCCGCCGGCAGGCCAGCGAGACCCCGAGCCGACCGGCCGCGACTGCCACCAGCACCGCCGTGAACGCCGCCGACCGGGACCGGCCGGCCAGCTCCGCCAGCGCCGCGGCCTGCACCAGAAGGACGAGCACCAGCGCGACTACGCCGAACGGCCCGACGTCCGGCTTTTTCATGATCTCCAGCGCGGCCGGTCCCCGCCGGTACGACCCGAGCGCGTCCACCGTGTCGGCCAGCCCGTCCAGGTGCAGCCCCCGGGTGAGCAGAGCACCCGCCGCGACGGTCACCCCGGCGGCGACCAGCGGTGCGGTGACTGCGTCGAGCAGCAGCAGGAGACCGCCGAGCGGGACGGCCAGCAGGGCGCCGACCACCGGGGCGAGCGCCATCGCCGTACCGGCCGTGGTCCGGTCGATCCGGCCGGTGCGTACCGGCAGGATGGTGAAGGTGGTCAGGGCCAGCCGCGCCCCGTCGCCGAGCCGGGGCTCAGCCGGCACGCGCGCCCGGCTCCGCCGGTTCGGTGCTGGTCGGTCCGGGCGGTTCGGTTTCGGTGCTGGTCGGTCCCGGGCCCGCCGGCTCGGGCTCACGGAAGTCCGGCTCGTCCTGTTCGACCGGCTCCGGCTCGTCGGCGTCGTCGGCCGCCTCGCCCGACGGGCGCGGCGGCAGCGCGGCGGCCAGCGCCAGCACCGAGCGCAACAGCGGCAGCACGGTCAGCGCGTTGGCGCCCTCGCCGAGGTCCAGCCGCAGTTCCGTGAGCGGGCTCAGGCCGAGCACGTCGGCGGCCAGCTTGACGGCCGGGTGCCCACCGTGGTCGGCCAGCATGCACCAGTGCCGCGCCTGCCCGGCGAGGTCCCGGCTGACCAGGCCGGCGGCCACGCCGACCGGCCCGTCCAGCAGCACCGGCGTGCGGCGCGCGGTCGCGCCCAGCAGGATTCCGGTGGCCACGGCGATATCCCCACCACCGAGCTGGGCCAGCACGTCCTTGGCGTCCCGGGAGGCCCGGCGGGTGCGGTGCAGGGCGTCCCGGACGGCCGCGCAGCGGGCCATCCAGGCCACGTCGTCGATCTCGCCGTCGGGGGTGACCACCCGTCCGAGCACGGCGGGCGCCTCGGCACCGGCCGTCGCGGCCAGCACCGCTGCCGCAGCCGCCTCGGTGCCGGCACCGCACGCCGCCACCACCAGCAGGTGTACGCCGGAGTCCACGGCCTCCGCGGCCAGCCGCCAGCCGTACCGCAGCGCGGCGTCGACCTGCTCGGCGGTGAGCGCCGGCCCGTCCTCGATGGCGGCGGCGGTGGGCGCCGTCACCACCTGCAGGCTCGCCCCGCTCTCGGCGGCCAGCCGGGCGAGCACGCCCTGGCCGGCGCGGGCCGACTCGGCGCGCCGTGCCGACTCCCCGTCCGGAGTGCCGGCGGCACTCCCGCCGTCGTGGTCGCCGTGCAGCAGCAGCACCCGGACCGACTGCCAGGGTATCGGGGTCGGGGTGCCCTGGGTGGCGGCGGCGAACGACACCACCTGCTCCAGGACGCCGAGCCCGGTGCCCGGCACGTCCAGCGTGGCGAGCCGCTCCACCGCCTGCGGACCGGTGTGGTCGTCGGGCATGGGCAGTTCCATGCCCGGTTGGATGACCAGGCCGGTGTCGGCGACCGGCAGCGTCATCGCGGGTGGCGTCCGCCCGGTCCCGTCCGCGGCCGGGACCGGTGCGGCTGCGGCCGGTACCTCCGGGGTGGTCACCGGGGGCGACGCCGGCAGCGCCGCGGCGTCGTCGGCCGGTCGCGCGTCGCTCGGGCCGGCCTGTGCGGGCACCGCCGTGCCGTTGACGGGGGACCGGCCCGGCGAGGGCTCGGCGGCCGGTGCCGGTTCGGGCGTGGCCGGCTTCAGCCGGACCGGCTGGCCGGCGACCACCAGGACCACCGCGTCGCAGGCGTCGGCGACGGCCCGGTTGACCGCGCCGAGCGCGTCGGTGAAGGCCCGGCCCAGCGGTGTGGTCGGCACCAGGGAGAGCCCGACCTCGGGACTGACCAGCACCAGCCGTGCCGGGCAGTCCCGGACGGCGGCGGCGAGTTCGGCGACGGTGACGGTGTCGTCGGCCGGCTGGTGGGCGGGGTCGAGCAGCACGGTGACCCAGCCGCCGAGGTCGTCGACGAGCAACGTCTCCTCGGGCCGGGCGGCGGCGATCACGTCGGCCAGCCGACGCGGATCGTCCGCCGTCTCCTCGGTGTTCCAGGTCGCCGGCCGGCGCTCCCGGTGCGCGGCGATCCGCGCCGCCCACTCCGCGTCGTCGTCGCCTCCGCCGGCGGCGGTGGCCACGTACCGGACCGTGGCCGCGTCGGCCACCAGGGACTCGGCGAACTCCGACTTGCCGGAGCGGATGCCGCCGAGCACCAGGAGCGTGTTCCACCCGTCTAGGGACATGGCTCGTACCTTAACGGCCGGCCGGGCGGGAGCGGCATCGCAGGGCCACGCTCCCGCGCCAGCTCACCGAGGCTCGGGGGACTGGTACATGTAGTCGTTGGGGTTGACGTCCGCCGGCTTCGGGTCCTCCTGCCAGGCGCCCTCGCCGGGTCGGGCGACCAGGGCGTCGATCAGTTCCTCCCGGTCCATCTCCCGTGCCCCCTGGATACCGCCGTTGACCGCGATGTCGCGAATTTCCGCCGTGTCCATCTCCGGAATGGGTTTCGTCATCGTCGCCTCCTGTGAAGATCCGTTCCCCCGGACATACCCGGCCCGGGCACGGTCAACCGCCGGGGGTACGCCCTCGATCGACGACCGTGGCCGGGCGGTCGGCGGTGCGGTACGACTACGCTGGCGCCAGGTCCGTCCCAGCGGGACATCAGCGGCGAGGGGAGACGCGCACATGGCGTGGAGCTGGCGGTACGAGGGCGCGAACGGCGAGTCGGTCGACGGGCCGGGGGAGTCGTTCGGTAGCCAGGCCGACGCCGAGTCCTGGATCGGCCAGACCTGGCGGGAGCTCGCGGCGTCCGGCGTCACCTCGGTCACGCTGCTGGAGGACGACCGGGTGGACTACCGGATGAGCCTGCAACCCCCGGCGGAGTGATGCCGCCCCGGGACTCCGAGCCGCTGGTGCTGGGGTACCCCGGGCCGCGTTCCGGCCCAGTCCGGTGTTCCTCGCCCTGGTCGCGTACCACGTCCCCGGCCGGCCTGAACGTGCCCGGCCGGGGACGGGCCGGGTCAGCGACGCTCGGCCGGCGACTCGGTACGCGCCGGATCCCGCTCGGTCACCGGCTCGACGACCTCGTCGATCGCCTTGAGTAGACCGGCGTCGAGCTTGACCCCGGCCGCCTTCACGTTGTCGTGCACCTGCTCGGGGCGGGACGCGCCGATGATCGCCGACGAGACGTTCGGGTTCTGCAGCACCCACGCGACGGCGAGCTGGGCCATGGTCAGCCCGGCCTGGTCGGCCAGCGGCCGGAGCTGCTGCACCCGGGTCAGCACGTCGTCGGTGAGCCACTTGGCGATGAAGCCGGCACCGGACTTCTCGTCGGTGGCCCGGGAACCGGCCGGCGGCGGCTGGCCGGGCTGGTACTTGCCGGTGAGGACGCCCTGCGCCATCGGTGACCAGACGATCTGACCGATTCCCAGTTCCTCACTGGTGGGTACGACCTCGCTCTCGATGACCCGCCAGAGCATCGAGTACTGCGGCTGGCTGGAGACCAGCGGGATGCGCAACTCCCGGGCGAGGGCGTGGGCCTCGCGGATCTGCGACGCCTTCCACTCGGAGACTCCGATGTAGTGCGCCTTGCCGGAGTGCACGACGTCGGCGAAAGCCTCCATCGTCTCCTCCAGCGGCGTGCTGTAGTCGTACCGGTGGGCCTGGTACAGGTCGACGTAGTCGGTCCGCAGCCGGCGCAGCGACCCGTTGATCGACTCCATGATGTGCTTGCGGGACAGGCCCCGGTCGTTGCGACCCGGACCGGTGGGCCAGTACACCTTGGTGAAGATCTCCAGGCCCTCGCGCCGCTCCTGCTCCAGCGCTCGGCCGAGGACGTCCTCGGCGCGGGTGCCGGCGTACACGTCGGCGGTGTCGAAGGTGGTGATGCCGGCGTCCAGGGCGGCTCGGACGCAGGCGAACGCGGCGTCCTGGTCGACCTGCGAGCCATGGGTGATCCAGTTGCCGTACGAGATCTCGCTGACCATCAGGCCGGAACGGCCCAGGTGTCGGAATTCCATGCCCTGACCCTAGCCCCACCGGAGGTACGAACGGCCAGGGCGATTCTCGACGCATCGGCTTGCGTGGCCGCCAGATGTGGTTGTCGCCACAGGCCGCGAGCGGGACCGCCCGCACCTCGGCCGCGACGACCGGACCGTCCAGGTCAGAGCATCGGGGTGGCGTCGCTGAGCAGTCCCTCGATCTCCGCGACGACCTCGTCCGGGTTGCGGAACACCGGGTCGATCAGCGACCCGCCGCGCCGGTCCAGTGCGCCCCACTGCCCGACGCCGTTGGTGGCCAGGAAGGCCACCGGATGGATCAGCAGCACCGGGTGGGCCGGAGCCACGAGCACCTGACCGGTCCGGTCCACCACACCCTTGCGCCCGGCCAGGTCGACCACGGCCAGCCCCTCGTCGGTGAAGCCGTCAACGTACCGGCCGTCGGCGAGCGTGGTGTGGAAACCGTGGTAGCGGGTCGGCACCACGATCTGCCCGCTGCGGTCCACGGCACCCCACCCCTCCCGGCGGACCGCCGCCACACCCCGGCGGAACGGCCGCACCTCGGCGAAACCGGGCGGCACCGCCACCGCACCCGCGGTGTCCACCGCCAGCCAGCCGCTGTCGTCCCGCACCACCCAGGCCAGCCCGTCGGAGAAGGGGCGCACCGCGAGGTAGGTCGGCTCGACCACCGTCTCACCGGTCAGGTCGATCAACGACCACCGGTCGCTCTGCGGGCCGCGTACCCAGGCCAGACCCTCCCGGAACGGCTGGGCCTCGGCGTACCGGGCCGGCACGGTCAGGTCACCAACGGCGTCGGCGTACCCCCACAGGCCCTCGTCGCCGTCGCGGGCGGGCACCGGGGCCCGCTCCCGCTCCAACACCTCGTCCCAACTACGCGGGTACGGCCCGAAGCCGCTCGCCCCGGCGCGCGCCGCGATCGCGTCCAGCCCGACGCGTACCCGGGCCAGCAACTCGGCGTCCCCCTCGCCGCGCAGGTCGAGAGCGCGCTCGAAGTGGTGGCACGCCTCCATCAACCGGCCCTGGTCGTAGCAGGAGCGGGCGGCGTGCTCGTGCAGGGCGGCGCGCAACCGGTCCGGCAGCTCCGCCGAGTTGGCCTCCGCGAACATCCGGTCCGCCTCGGCGAACTCGCCCCGCCAGCGCAACACGTGCGCCAACCGGGCCTGTGCCAGCGCGGACCGCCGCAGTTCCCCGGTCGCCTCCGCGTAGGTCAGGGCCATCCGGCCGTCGTCCAACGCGTCGTCGAGATCGCCGAGTACGCGCGAGGCCACCGCCCGCAGGCTCAGCAGCCGGGCCCGGGAACGGTTGTCCAGGGCGGAGGCGAGTTTGTCGGTGAGCCCCTGCCGGAGCTCGCGCAGGTCCTCCGGATCGTCGACCAGTTCGCGCAGCGTCGTCGGGTCGAGCCGCCAGCGGTAGTGCGCCAGCAACCGCTCGGGGTCGGCCGGTGCCTCGGGCTCGTCCTCCTGCTCCGGCTCGGCCTCGTACTCGTCGTCCGGCGGCCCCGTCGCCGCCGAGTCGGCGTCCGAGAACGCGGTGTCGGTGTCGGTTTCCGAGGGCGCGGTGTCGGTGTCGCTGTCTGGGCGTGCGGCGTCGGAGTGTGCGGTGTCGGTAACCGGCGGCGTGGTGTCGATGTCCGGTGGTGTGGTGCTGGTGTCGGATGGTGTGCTGTCGGATGGTGTGGTGTCGGCCGGGGGTGCGGCGGTGGTGTCCGACGGCGCAGCCTCGATGTACGGCGGTGCGGCCCCGGCGTGCGGTGGCGCGGACACCGGAGGGGCGGTCGTCGGCAAGGCGTCCACCTCCGGGAAGGGCCCGGACTCCGGCAAGGTGCCCGGGTCCGTCCCGGTCCGCCGATCCGGCGAGGTGGCGGGCACGGCGGAGACCGGTACGGCGGGCGGTGCGGAGACCGGCACCGACACGTCGGGAACCGGTGGTGTGGAGACCGGGCGTGTCGGGGCACCCGCATCGGCGCGGAGCGACGGCGTCGCAAGGGGTGGCGCCGGCGGTCCCGAAACCGGTCGGTCGGCCTCGGTCGACCCGGTGCTGAACCAGGAAGGCTCCACCGGTGCCCCGGGGGGACCGTGGCGGGCGGGTCGGTCGGGGGTGACCGCCGGAGCGGAACTGGCAGCCCCGAACCATCCCGGCCCGCTCTCCGACGGTGCCGGGGACGGCGAGTGTGCGGCCGGCTCGGCCGGCGGTGGGAGAAACCGGGTCGGCTTCGGAGCGGCGGGCTGGGACTCCGGCGTCTCCGAGACCGGTCGTTTGACCGCTGGCCGTTTGACCGCTGGCCGGTCAAACGGTGGGCGGTCAAGAGGCGGGTGTGTCGGCCCGGCGGCCGCAGGCGCGTGCATGGGCGGCGCGGAGACCGGTCGGTGGCTCGGTGGCGCGGAGACGGGTCGCTGACTCGGCGGCGCGCTGCCCGGCGGTGGAGCCGCGACCGGCCGCTGGCTCGGTGGTGCGGAGACCGGCGGTGGCGGCGCGGAGTTCGGTGACGTCGGAACGGCGCGGTGCGTGGGCGGTGGGGGCGTGGGCGGTGCGGAGACCGGGCGGGTCGGGGACGGGCCGGCGGCGGGTGGTACCGCTGCGACCGAGGGCGCCGGGGCTGGTGGTGGCGTGGCGACGACCGGTTGGTCGTGCAGGGGAGCGGGCCGCACCTGGTGCTCGTGCAGCGGTGCGGGGCGTACCTCGTGCTGGTGCAGCGGTGCCAGCCGAACGGTGTCCCCGGCGGGTGCCCGGTTCCCGGCTGCTGCGGGGGGCCGGTCCCGGTCCGGGCGGTCGAGACGATCCCGGTCGGGGCGAGCGGTGGCCCGGTCGCGGTCGGTGTCGTCGGTCCGGTCCGGGACTGCGGCGAGCGGCCGGTCCCGGTGCGTGACGTCGGGTCGGCCGCGCTCCGGCGCGGGGGAGACGGGACGGGCGCGGCCGGCGGCGGGCGACACCGGGCGGTCCGAGTCCGGCGCGGGAGAGACCGGTCGGTCGGGGACCACTGACAGGTGTGGACGGCCGGACCGGAGTACGTCGTCGTCGGGTGCGGGGGAGACGGGCCGGTCGAGGTCGGGACGCTGGGCGGCCGGTCGGTCGGTGTCGAACCGTTCGGGCCGGGCCGGGTCCGGGACGCCGGGGCGGCGGTGCTCGTCGGGCCGGTGCCGGTCGGCACCGGGTCCGGGTGCCGCCGGTCGCTGGTACTCGCGGTGGTCCCGCCCGGTGCTCGGGCGCAGCGGCCCGGGCGCGGGCCACGGCAGGTCTCCGCGTGCGGGCGCCGGCGCCCGCGCCGGTGGCTCGGGGCGTTCCCACTCGCCCCGCGTGGCGCGGATCGGCTCCTCGTCGACGTAGCCGTCCGGGTACGGAGCGCTGTCCGGGTCGCCCACGCTGACGTCGTCGCGGTAGTCGTACCGTTCCACCGCCGGGCGGTCGTCGACCGACGGCTCGCCGGGGTGGCTGCTCCATTGGTAGCGGGGTCGCGGGGAGGGGTCACCTGTCGACCGGCGGTCGACATCATCGGCCGGTCGACGCGCGGCGGGCAGCCGACGCCGGTCGTCGTCCGGCTCCGGCACCCAGCCGGGTTCCGGGCGCCCGGCGGGGGAGAACGGCGCGTTCCGGTCCCAGCGACCGTCGCGTCCGGTCGGCTCGGGCCGGCGTGGGCGCTCGGGATAGCGGTCCGGGTCGCGCTCGTCCCGACGGTCCGGGCCACGTCGGGCGTAGCGGTCCGGGTCGCGCTCGTCGCGGCGGTTCGGGTCACGTCGGGCGTGCCGGTCGAGGTCGCGGTCGTCGCGGCGGTCCGGGTCACGTCGGGCGTAGCGGTCCGGATCACGGCCGTCGGTGTCGCGGTCGTACCAGTCGGCGTCGCGGCGATCGGGGGCGTCCCAGCCGTAGCGGTCCGGGTCCCGCCGGTCCGGGTCCCGCCGGGCGTAGCGGGCGGTGTCGCGTCGGTCGTCCTCCGGCCGGGTGCGTCGGTCGTTGTCGCGTCGGTCGTAGCGGTCGGGTTCCCGCCGGTCGGTGTCGCGGCGGGCGTATCGGTCCGGCTCTCGCTGGTCGCGCCGGTCCAGGTCGGGTGGGGCGTACCGGTCGCGACGGTCCGGGTCCCTCGGCGGGTACCGGTCGGTGTCGCGCTGGTCGCGTCGGGGCGGTGCACCGGTGGCGCCCTGGGGACCCATCTCGGACCAGGTGATCCCGTCCCGTCCGCGCTCGGACCATCGGCCTTCGGCACCGGATCGCTCGGGACGCGTATCGGCGAACGACCGGTCGTACGACTGGGCGCCGGTGGCCCCGTCATGGCGTCGAGGATCCGGGACCTCCTGCCGCCCAGGCCGGCCGTCCGGCTCGTCGTCCCAGGAACGGCCCACGTACGTGCCGTCCGGGCGGGTCGGCGCGAGCGGCGGTACCTCGGCGCGGCCGACCGCGCTGGACCGGCTACGGCCGGGAGGCGGCTGACGGTCGACGCCGATGTCTCCCGGGTATCGCTGGCCCGGGAACTGGGGATGCCACTCGGCCGTCGGTTCGACGACCCAGGACGGATCGGCGGGGCCGGGCCACCGGTCGGCGTAGCCGCGACTCATCCGCCGGGCCCGTCGCTGCGGCCGGGACGTCGCCGGGTGGCGGCACCGGTCGCGGCACGGTGGTCGGCTCGCGTCCGCTCGCTCACGCCGATGTCACCTCGTCGGAAATGGTCGCGCTGGGCCCCCTGCGGGCCGGTTAAGTCGCTCGATCCCGGCACCGAATGGCTGCGCATGGAGGGTAGCGGCGCGGGCTCGTTCACCGCCACTGCGGCACCCTCGTCGAACCTAAACGTTATCCTATTGATCAGGACATTTAGGTCTTTGGTCGGGTCGGACTTCGGGCGATCCGCCACCCTTGGTCAACTCGCCGTCGCGGCACCCGCAGCGGGTCAGGGGTGCTCCATCACCAGCATCGCGAAGGTACCCGGCGCGAGGGCCTCGTAGCGGTGCGGGGCGTCGCCCGGGAAGGTCGCGTAGTCCCCCGGACCGTGGTCGCCCGTGGCTCGACCGACCGGCTGAACGGCACGTCGAGCGCCACCCCACGTCGAGCGCCACCCCGAGCTCCCACAGTGTCTCCACGCTGGGGTTACCGACACCGGACTCCAGCTGCGACAGGGCCGACCTGGCGATGCCGGCCCGCCGGGCTAGCTCGGTGAGGGAGATGTCCACCCGCCGCTCGTAGCGGAGGGCGGCGGCGATGGTGGCCAACGGGGGAGTGGGTTCGGGGGCCATGGTTCGCTCCGTCGGTCATGCTGTTCAAATTGACGAACGGCAGGGGCGTGTTCATCATGATGAACAATGCGTACGCCAGAACGAACGCCGGAGGCGGGCGTGCTCCGTGACGTCGCCGCCATCGGTGCGGCGATGGTCGCCGTGGGCGTCTCGTTCGGTGCGGTCGCCGTCGCGGCCGGAATCCCCGGCTGGGCCGCCGTGACCATGTCGGTGGTGGTGTACGCCGGAGGCGCGCAGTTCATGGCGGTCGGGTTGCTGGCCGCCGGTAGTCCGGTCGCCGCCGTCCTCGCCGGGCTGCTGCTCAACGCCCGGCACCTTCCGTTCGGGCTGACCCTCGGTGAAACGATCGGCCGTCGGCTGCGGGACCGCCTGCTCGGCAGTCACCTGATGACCGACGAGGCGACGGCGTTCACCCTGGCCCGGCCGCCCGGCGCCGACCGCCGCCGGGCGTTCTGGCTCGCCGGTGTGCTGCTCTTCCTGGCCTGGAACGTCGGCACCGTGCTCGGCGTGCTGGTCGGCGGGGTGGCCGGTGACCCGGCGGCACTCGGGTTGGACGCGGCCTTCCCGGCCGGTCTGATCGCCCTGCTGCTGCCCAGCCTGCGCGACCCCGAGACCCGGCGGGTGGCGCTGGCCGGTGCCGTGGTGGCGGTACTCACCACACCGCTGCTCCCGGCCGGTCTGCCGGTCCTGCTCGCGCTGGCCGGACCGGGGCTGCTGGCCGTCCAGCGGATCCGGGCCCGCTCCGCGCCGGCCGGCACGCCGGAGGCCGCTGCGCATGGTGGCACGCTGAAGACCTCCGCGCCGGGCGGTCTGCCGCAGATCGTTGCGCCGGGGAGCGGGCCGGTGCCCGTCGACGTGCACGACGTGCCGAGAGCCGACGCGCCGGGGACCGGGCCGGTGCCGGCGGGGCGAGGGGAGAAGGAGCCGTGCTGATCGCGGCGATCGTGGCGCTGGCCGTCGGGACGTACGCCTTTCGGGTGGCCGGGGTGCTGTTGCGTGACCGGCTCGACATGCCGGCGGGGGCGCGGCAGTTGCTGCCGGTCGGCGCGGCGGCCCTGCTGGCGGCGCTGGCGGCCACCGCGGCGCTGACCGAGGCGGGCGGGTTCGCGGGCTGGGCCCGCCCGACGGGAGTGCTGGTCGGGGTGGCGCTGGCGTGGCGGCGCGCGCCGTTCGTGGTGGTGGTCCTCGCCGCCGCCGGCACCGCCGCGGTGCTGCGCCTGCTCGGCGTGCCGTGACCGGTGCCGGTCGAAGACCGACGGGTCAGACCGGGTCGCCGAGGGCGACCCGGGGCTCCGGGGTACGCAGCTTGCGGAAGGTGATCGACCGCATGATCGCGTAGAAGTAGAGCGAACCCATCCGCTGGTCGGTCCGCGGGAAGCGTTCCCGGACCAGCTTCTTGATCTTGCGCGAGATGAGCACGGAGTCGATCACCACGCCCAGCGCCAGCGCGCCCCAGAGCAGGTTGGAGGCGAGCCGGACCACCGGGGGCATCGCTTGGTTGGAGCCGATCAGCACGACCAGCGCGCCGCCGAAGAACCAGGTGCCGACGGTACGCCGGGAGTCGACCACGTTGCGGGCGAGCAGCCGCTCCGGTCCCCGGTCGCGGGGGCCGCCCTCGCGCCGGAACTCCGCCGACGCCTCGGCCCGCCGCTGGCGACGCAGCGCCTTGGCCTCTTCCTTGCTCAGCGCCTTGGTCGCGCCGGCCGGCCGACGGCCGGTGGCCGGCCGCTTGGGCGTCTCCCGTCCCTTGCTCGGCGTGTAGCCACGCACACGGGTCGACTCCGCCTCCTCCTCGGCCGGGGTTTCCGGCTCGGTGACGGGATCGGCGAGGTCGGCGGACTTACGACGAAACAGCGACGGCACGCGGCAAGGGTAGCCAACGCCAAGAGCCCGGTGCACATCGCGGGTGCACCGGACCCGTGCGGGAGCGGTCGGGGCCGCCGGCCGGGATCAGGGTCGCTCGACGTGCGCGCCGAGGTCGGCGAGCTTCGCCTCGAAGTCCTCGTAGCCCCGGTTGATCAGGTCGACGCCGTACACCCGGGAGGTGCCCTCGGCGGCCAGCGCGGCGATCAGGTGGCTGAAACCGGCCCGCAGGTCGGGGATGACCAGGTCGGCGGCGTGCAGTTTGCTCGGCCCGGCGATCACCGCGGAGTGCTTGAAGTTGCGCCGGCCGAAGCGGCACGGGGTGCCGCCCAGGCAGTCCCGGTAGACCTGGATGTTCGCGCCCATCGTGTTGAGCGCCTCAGTGTAGCCCAGCCGCTGCTCGTAGACCGTCTCGTGGACGATCGATAAGCCCCGCGCCTGGGTCAGCGCCACCACCAGGGGCTGCTGCCAGTCGGTCATGAAGCCCGGGTGCACGTCGGTCTCCAGGGCCACCGCGTTAAGTTCGCCGCCCGGGTGCCAGAACCGGATGCCGCCCTCCTGGCCCGGGTGCCCCAGCTTCGGTGGGCGGGCGTCGGTCACCTCGTACTCGCCGCCGACCGAGCGGAAGACGTTCAGGAAGGTCATCATGTCGGCCTGCTCGGCGCCGAGCACCTCGACGTGGCCCCGGGTGGCCAGGGCCGCCGCGGCCCAGCTCGCCGCCTCGATCCGGTCCGGGATCGGCCGGTGGGTGTAGCCGTGCAGGCGGGGCACACCCTGGATCTCGATGACCCGGTCGGTGTGCACCTTGATGATCGCGCCCATCTTCTGCAGGATGCAGATCAGGTCGATGATCTCCGGCTCCACGGCGGCGTTGCGTAGCTCGGTGACCCCCTCGGCCATCACGGCGGTGAGCAGCACCTGCTCGGTCGCGCCCACACTCGGGTAGGGCAGCGAGAACTTGGTGCCGTGCAGGCCGTTCGGGGCGGACAGGTGCAGCCCCTCGGGGGTCTTCTCGACCGTGGCGCCGAACTCCCGCAGCGCCTGGAGGTGGAAGTCGATCGGCCGGGGCCCGATGTGGCAGCCGCCCAGGTCGGGGATGAAGGCGTGCCCGAGGCGGTGCAACAGCGGTCCGCAGAACAGGATCGGGATCCGGCTGGACCCGGCGTGCACGTTGATCTGGTCGGTGCTGGCGCTCTCCACGTTGGCCGGGTCGAAGACCAGCTCACCGTCCTCGACGCCATCGGTCACCTTGACGCCGTGCAGCCCGAGCAGGCCCCGGACCACCTCCACGTCGCGAATCCTGGGTACGTCGAACAGCCGGCTCGGGCTGTCGCCGAGCAGGGCGGCGACCATCGCCTTGGAAACCAGGTTCTTCGCACCGCGCACGCGGATCCGCCCTTGAAGCGGGGTGCCTCCGTGTACGACCAGGACGTCGTCGGTCAACGCAACCTCCAGCGCGTGCGTGCTGCCGTGTCGATGTGGGCCACCGTGGATCGCTACCCACGGCGCGGTCGCGGCCAAACGCACGCGCCCGCGTTCTCGTCCGCCCGGCAGCATAGCCCTCTGTGATGAGAATGGATTCGGTCACACTACCCCTGGGGGCATTTATCGGTGATCCGGCACTTTTGCGTACGGCAATGGTTACCGAGGGTGATCAGGCACCGGGCAGTGCGAGCATCTGGTCCAGCGCCACCCGCGCGTGGTGCGCGGTGTCGGCGTCGACGGTGATCCGGTTGACCACCCGGCCGGCGACCAGCTCCTCCAGGGCCCACACCAGGTGCGGCAGATCGATGCGGTTCATCGTCGAGCAGTAGCAGACCGCCTTGTCCAGGAACATGATCTGCTTGTCCGGGTGCGCCAGCGCGAGCCGGCGGACCAGGTTCAGCTCGGTGCCGACCGCCCACGCCGAACCGGCCGGAGCCGCCTCGATCGTACGGATGATGTACTCCGTCGAGCCGACCTGGTCGGCCGCGTTGACCACCTCGTGCCGGCACTCCGGGTGCACCAGCACGTTCACGCCGGGCACCCGATCGCGGACGTCGTTGACGCTGTCGAGGGTGAACCGGCCGTGCACCGAACAGTGCCCCCGCCAGAGGATCATCCGCGCGTCGCGCAACTGCTCGGGCGTCAGCCCGCCGCCCGGCTTGTGCGGGTCGTAGAGCACGCAGTCGTCCAGCGAGAAGCCCATCTCCAGCACCGCCGTGTTGCGGCCCAGGTGCTGGTCGGGCAGGAAGAGCACCTTCTCGCCCTGCTGGTACGCCCACTCCAGGGCCCGCTTGGCGTTCGACGAGGTGCAGACCACCCCGCCGTTGCGGCCGACGAAGCCCTTGATGTCGGCCGACGAGTTCATGTAGGTGACCGGGACGGTCCGGGCGGCGATGCGCAGCTCGGTCAGGACGTCCCACGCGCTCTCGACCTGCGGCAGCGCGGCCATGTCCGCCATCGAGCAGCCGGCCGCCAGATCCGGCAGGATCACCTGCTGCTTGTTCGAGGTGAGGATGTCGGCGCTCTCGGCCATGAAGTGCACGCCGCAGAAGACGATGTACTCCGCGTCCGGCCGCGCGGCGGCCTCGCGGGCCAGCTTGAACGAATCACCGGTCACGTCGGCGAACTGGATCACCTCGTCGCGCTGGTAGTGGTGGCCCAGCACGAAGACCCGGTCACCGAGCGCCGCCTTGGCCGCCGCCGCCCGGGACACCAGATCGGGGTCGCTCGGTGCCGGCAGGTCACCCGGACACTCCACGCCACGCTCGGTGGCGGGGTCGCTGCCACGGCCGAGAAGCAGCAGCGCAGTCGCGGTGTTGGAGGGCTCAACCCAGGTCGACGTCACGCCCACCATGGTCCCACAGCATGACCGGCGCGCCGCCCGTGCCGGTGTGGGCTGCCACACTGCCAGGCATGCGCGTACTGCTCTGTCCGGACAAGTTCGCCGGCACGCTGCCGGCACCCGAGGTCGCCGCTGCGGTGGCCGACGGCTGGCGGGAGATCGCGCCCGGCGACGATCTGCTGGTCAGGCCGCTGGCCGACGGCGGGCCGGGTTTCCTCGACGTGCTCGCCGGAGCACTGCCCGGCACGCGGGTGCCGGTGCCGACGACCGACCCGCTGGGCCGCCCGGCGGCCGGTGAGATCCTGCTCACCGACGACGGCGCGACCGCCTGGCTGGAGAGCGCCCAGGCGTGCGGACTGCACCTGCTCGACGCGGCCGAACGCGACCCCAGGGCCACCACGTCGTACGGGCTGGGCCAGTTGATCGCCGCCGCGGTCGAGGCGGGCGCCCGGACGGTGGTCGTCGGACTGGGCGGCTCGGGCACCAACGACGGCGGCGCCGGGATGATCACCGCGCTGGGCGCGGTCCCGCTGGACGACACCGGCAACGCCCTGCCGTACGGCGGTGCCGCGCTGGCAGCGGTCGCCACGCTCGAAGGGGCACCCCGGCTGCGCGAGGCCCGCCTGATCGCCGCCACCGACGTCGACAACCCGCTGCTCGGGCTGCACGGGGCGAGCAACGTCTTCGGGCCGCAGAAGGGCGCCGACCGCGCCGACGTGCTGCTGCTCGACGCCGCGCTCGGACGCTGGGCCGAGGTGCTCGAACGCGACCTGCCGGGCTGCCCGAGCGGACTCGGCGCGCTGCCGGGCGGGGGCGCGGCTGGTGGCGTCGGTGCCGCGCTCCTGGCGCTCGGCGGGCGGTGCGAGTCCGGCATCGGTCTGGTCAGCCGGGCGATCGGGTTGGAGGCGGTGCTCGACGAGGTCGACCTGGTGGTCACCGGCGAGGGCAAGTTCGACCACCAGTCGCTGCGTGGCAAGGTGGTGGCCGGGGTGGCGGGCGCCGCCCGGGACCGGGGCGTACCGTGCGTCGTGCTCGCCGGTCAGGTCAGCACCGGGCGGCGGGAGGCGGCCTCGGTCGGCGTGACCGACGCGTACAGCCTGGTGGAGCACTTCGGCGGCGAGGAGCACGGCGGGCTGACGGTGGCGATGGAACGTCCGGCGCAGGGGCTGCGGGAGCTCGGCTCCCGGCTGGCCCGGCAGTGGAGCCGCTGACCCCGGGGCGTCCCCGGACCGCCCCGGTGTCCGGGGTGCGCCGGAGTGGCTGGTCACGCTGCCGGGTCACCCGGCGATCGGCGGCCTACAATCAGAAGCTGGACCGCTGTGGGAATCGCTGACCGGCGACTGACGTTGGCCAGGGGAAGACCACTTCGAACGCGCAGGGAGAATTCCACGTGACCACGCCAGCGCAGACCGAGTCGACCGAGGCCAAGGCCCCCACGTCCGTCGTCCTCACCGACGTCGCGGCGGAGAAGGTCAAGGCCCTGATCGAGCAGGAAGGCCGCGACGACCTGCGGCTCCGCGTCGCCGTGCAGCCGGGTGGCTGCTCCGGCCTGCGGTATCAGCTCTTCTTCGACGAGCGTTCGCTCGACGGTGACGTCGTCACCGACTACGACGGTGTCGAGGTGGTCGTCGACCGGATGAGCGCCCCCTACCTGGCCGGCGCCACCATCGACTTCGCCGACCGGATCGACGCCAACGGCTTCACCATCGACAACCCCAACGCAGGCAACTCCTGCGCCTGCGGCGACTCCTTCAGCTGAGTCTCCAACCTCCGACGGCGGAACGGCCCCCCAGCCGTTCCGCCGTCGCGCGTTCCACCCCCACCAACCCCCACCCCCACCCCCACCCCCGCTCCGCGCTCCCGCCCACCCCCGCCTGCCGGCGGTGATCAAGAGGTTTTGGTTACTTAAGGGCGGCCGGGAGGGCGAGAACTCCTTGATCAACCTTGCGGGCCGGGGTGGGTACGGGGGTGTGGTTGGTGGGTTGACCGGGGCGGGATGGTTTGGGGTGATGGGTGGGTAACTGGGCGGTGGGGGAGGTTGGGCGGGCTGGTCGCTCGGTGAGCGTGGTGCCGGTAGGCTGACCGCGCCCCGCTCCCGACCCCGAGGGTTGCCATGAAGATCGCCGTGACCGGCTCGATCGCCACCGACCATCTGATGAGCTTCCCGGGCCGGTTCGCCGACCAGCTCATCGCCGACCAGCTGCACAAGGTCTCGCTCTCCTTCCTGGTGGACGATCTGGTGCTGCGCCGGGGCGGAGTGGCGGCGAACATCGCGTTCGGCATGGGGCAGCTCGGTCTGCGCCCGGTGCTGCTCGGCGCCGTCGGCGCCGACTTCGCCGACTACCGCTCCTGGCTGGAGCGGCACGGGGTGGACTGCGACTCGGTGCACGTCAGCGAGGTGGCGCACACCGCCCGCTTCGTCTGCACCACCGACACGGACATGTGCCAGATCGCCTCTTTCTACGCGGGCGCGATGAGCGAGGCACGCAACATCGAGCTGCACCCCGTCGCGCAGCGGCTCGGCGGGCTGGACCTGGTCCTGGTCGGCGCCAACGACCCGGAGGCGATGCTGCGCCACTCCGCCGAGTGCCGCGAGCGCGGTTACCGGTTCGCAGCCGACCCGTCTCAGCAGCTCGCCCGCATGGAGGGCGAGGACGTGGTGGCGCTCATCGACGGCGCCGAGTACCTGATGACCAACGACTACGAGAAGTCGCTGCTGCAGAGCAAGGCCGGGCTGAGTGACGCGCAGTTGTTGGACCGGGTCCGGATCCGGGTCACCACGCTGGGCAAGCACGGGGTGGAGATCGCCGGGCGGGACTTCGCCCCGATCCACGTGCCGATCGCCCGGGAGGCTCAGGCGATCGACCCCACCGGCGTCGGCGACGGCTTCCGCGCCGGCTTCTTCACCGCGCTCTCCTGGGGCGTCGGGCTGGAGCGTGCCGCGCAGGTCGGCTCGCTGCTGGCCGCCCTGGTGCTGGAGACCGTCGGCACCCAGGAGTACCAGGTACGCCGCGACCTGTTCGTCAAGCGCCTCGCCGAGTCGTACGGCGACGAGGCCGCCGACGAGGTCCGCCCGCACCTGCTGCCCTGACCACTGCACCGTCGGTATGGCGTCCCGGCTCTCGGTCCTGAGCGGTTCCGCTGCGGCGGGCGGGATCGAGAGCCGATCGTCGTGGCGGTTACCCGAGATCAGCCGGCTGGCGATGCGTGGTGATGTCGGTGACGAAGACCGACCATTGGCTGTGCGAGAAGACGAGCACCGGGCCGGAGCGATCCTTGCTGTCCCGTACCGCCATCGCGGCGGGCAGGATCGCGCACTCGACGCAGTCGCCGTTGTTGGCGCTGCGGCTGCTGGTGAACCAACGGGCGGCGGAGAGGTCGCGGGTGGACACGGTGGCCTCCGGGGGCTAGGCCGCGCCGGCCAACTCCCTGATCAATGCGCGCGACTCGGCGGGCGAGAGGGCGACCTGGCGCAGGTTGTCGGCCACCATTCTATAAGTCCGTACGCCGTCCGGGTCCTGCACGTACATCGCCCCGTCGAGGACCTCGGTGTAGGCGATCGGCCGGACGTGGGCGAAGTCCAGCAGGACGAACTTGCCCAACGGAGTCGCGGCATGCGGGCCGTCCTCGGGGCGCAGCACCTGCACCGTCACGTTCGGCAGCTCCGACATGGCCGCCAGGTGGGCGAGCTGGGCCTGCCGCGTCTCGTCCCCGTTGACCCGCAGGCGTTGCGCGGCCTCGCCGAGCACCGCGTGCAGGGTCAGC
Source organism: Micromonospora craniellae (assembly GCF_014764405.1). NCBI lineage: Bacteria > Bacillati > Actinomycetota > Actinomycetes > Micromonosporales > Micromonosporaceae > Micromonospora > Micromonospora craniellae. The sequence goes on from NZ_CP061725.1 coordinate 5,168,816, forward strand.
GGATCGTCGTCGGTCAACCGCTGCGCCCGCGTCTGCCGGAACGACACGAAACGCTCGGCGTGATCGGGACGGACGAAGCCGGTGCCGAGAGTCAGGGCCTGGGCGTAGCTCTCGGTCTGAAGCAGGCCGGGGATCACCATCGACTCGGAGACGAAGGCGCCGTCGGCGAGACCTTCCAGGCCGACGTACGTCTTGAACCAGTCCGGCATCACGTTGGCCCACGGTGCCCACCAGGTCTTGGCGTCCGACCGGGTGGCGAGCGCGGTGAGCCGGTCGATGGCGGGCTGGTCCCCGCCGCAGGCGCTCAACACGGCCGCGATGTCGTCGGGGAACTGCTGGTAGCGCCCGGTCTCCATGTGGCCGAGCTTCGGCTTGCCGATGCCGGTGCGGTCCGGAGCCCGGACACCGCCGTACGCATCTCTTCCCGTGCCGGTCGTCGGGCTGCGACTGCTCTGGGTCGACGCGCCGTCGCGGTGTTAGGTGCGGTGTTAGTAGGGGGCCCTTCCTATGCACGAGGCGTTAATAAGGTGCCCTTCCTTTCACCGCGTCCGGCGGACGTCGCCTTTCACGCCGACCGGCGGACGTCGTAGCCGGGGCCGGGTGCGGCGCCCAGGAACTCCTGCTGGCGCATCCGGCACCAGGCCGGGATGTCGACCGCCGCCGCCGGGTCGTCGGCGAGCACCCGGATCACCGCGCCGACCGGGAGTTCGGGCAGTCGGCGGGCCAGTGCGATCACCGGCAGTGGGCACCGCTGACCGAGGCAGTCGAGGACCTCGTCGGGGGTCGTCACAGCCCCACCACCCCCGCCTCGGCCCGCAGATCGGCCACGATCTGCGGCAACTCGGCGAGGAACCGCTCCACGTCCGCCTCGGTGGTGTTCCGGTGCAGCGAGACGCGGACGTTGCCGTGCGACAGCGCCCCCATCGCCTCCAGCACGTGCGACGGGCGCAACGTCGACGAGGTGCAGGAGGAGCCCGACGACACCGCGAAACCCCGCCGGTCCAACGCGTGCAGCAACGCCTCGCCGTCGACATAGAGGCAGGAGAAGGTGACCAGGTGCGGCAGCCGCCGCTCGGGATCGCCCACCACCTCCACGTCCGGCACGTCGGCCGCCACCCGGGTCCGGATCCGGTCCACCAGCGGCGTCAGCCGGACCGCCTCGGCGTCGGCGTCGGCCGCCGCCGCGCGCAGGCTCGCCGCCGCCGCGACCACCGCCGGCAGGTTGACCGTGCCGGGCGTACGCCCCGACTCGTGCTCGTCCGCCGGCCATGGCGACTCCCAGCGGGTGCCCTTGCGTACCACCAGCAGCCCGACCCCGGGCGGCCCGCCCCACTTGCGGGCGCTCGCGGTCAACACCGACCAGCCGGCCGGCACCGGTACCCGGCCCACGACCTGGGCGGCGTCGACGTGCAGCGGCACCCCCGCCTCGGCACAGTCGGCCGCAGCGGCCTCGACCGGCTGGACGGTGCCCACCTCGTGGCTGGCGGCGATCAGCGCGGCCAGCGCCACCCCGGGTTCCGCCACCGCCGCCGACCAGGCGTCCAGATCCAGCCGGCCGGACCGGTCGACCGGCACCTCGGTCGCGGTACCGCCCCGCGCCACGTGCTGCTCGGCGGCGTGCAGCACGGCCGAGTGCTCGATCGCCGAGTGCACCAGCCTCGCCCCGGCACGTCGGCGACCGGCCAGGCCACCCAGCACGGCGGCGTGCGAGGCGGTCGTACCGCTGGAGGTGAAGGAGAGTTCGTCGGGGCGTACGCCGAGGGTGTCCGCCGCCGCCTCGCGGGCGGCGTCGAGCAACTGGCGGGCGCGGCGGGCCTGGGTGTAGAGCCGGCCGGGGTCGGACCAACCGTCGTCGAGGGCGGCCAGCAGCGCCTGCCGGGCGACCGGATGCAGCGGCGCGGCGGTGGCCGCGTCCAGGTAGACCGGGGAAGGAATCACGTCTGCCCACGCTATCGCCTCGGTCGGCGCAAGATCCCCCGTCCAGGGCGGAGACTGACCCCAACCGGGTCGAGCCCGTCATAGTCGAGTAATCTGCGACCGTCGGTGACGCCTTTGCCGCTGGTGCGGTGGCTCCGCCCGGCGGAGCCGGCCGGATCGAGGAAGCACCGCGGCGCGCTAGGGAGGCAGGACCAGGTGGTCGCAAGGAGTTCGGAGGTACGGCCGACGGCCGTACGGCGCAGCGCATCCCCAGGAGCCGTCGGGCGTCGGGGGCGTCGCGCCGGGCGTCTTACCGGGCTCGGCTTCGGTGGGGCGGCGCTGCTGGTCCTGCTCACGGGTTGTGACGTCGGCGCGGCGTTCGGCGGCTTCGGCTGGCCCCAGGGCGGCATCACGCCGGAGTCCCGGCGGATGTACGACCTGTGGATCGCCTCGTGCATCGCCGCGCTGGTGGTCGGCGTCTTCGTCTGGGGCCTGATCTTCTGGTGCGTGGTGCGCTACCGCAAGCGCGGCAACGAGCTGCCCGTGCAGACCCGCTACAACCTGCCGATGGAGTTTCTCTACACCATCGCGCCGGTGCTGGTGGTGGCCGTGCTCTTCTACTACACCGCGGTCGTGCAGACCGACGTGGTGAAGACCACCAACAACCCCGACGTGACCGTCGAGGTGGTCGCCTTCAAGTGGAACTGGCAGTTCAACTACCGCGACGGCCAGGGTGTGGACGCCAACACCACCGCCTCGGTGCTGGGCACCAGTGAGGTCATCCCGATCCTGGTGCTGCCGAGCAACCGGTCCATCCGGTTCGAGGAGACCAGCAAGGACGTCATCCACTCGTTCTGGGTGCCGGAGATGCTGTTCAAGCGGGACGTGATGCCGGGCAGCATCCGCAACGTCTTCGAAGTTTCCTCGCTGGAGTCCGAGGGCGCGTACGTGGGCCGTTGCGCCGAGCTGTGCGGCAGCTACCACGCCTTTATGAACTTCGAGCTGCGGGTCGTCTCGCCGGAGAACTTCGCCCGTTTCCTCGCCGCCAAGCAGGACGGCGCGTCGACGCAGGACGCGCTGACCTCGATCGGTGAGGACCCGTACGCGGTGACCACCAAGCCGTTCGAGACGCGCCGTACCCAGGACAACTTCAACCAGGCCAGCACCACGGCCGGCGCGGGAAGCTGAGGTAACGCCGGATGAAGACCGAGTGGCGCATCTTCCTCATCATCGCCGCGTTCCTGCTCTTCGCGACCGCCCTCTACGGTGGCTGGACCTATGCCGAATCGGGCGGTCGGGTCGAGTGGATCGGTACCGTGGCCCTGCTGCTGTCGTTCCTGCTCTGCTCGATGTGCGGCGGCTTCTTCTGGTTCGTCTCCCGCCGGATCGACCTGCGTCCGGAGGACCGGCCCGACGGTGAGATCGCCGACGGCGCGGGCGAGATCGGCTTCTTCAGCCCCGGCAGCTACTGGCCGTTCGGGCTGGCCCTGGCCGCCGCGATCGCCGGCCTCGGCCTGGTGTTCTGGCAGCTCTGGCTGCTCGTGCTCGGCATGGTGGCAGTGGTCTCCGCCACCTGCGGCCTGCTGTTCGAGTACTACAGCGGCACCCGGCGCACCGCCGAGCACTGACCCGCATCACGACCTGGTGAATGGGCTGGGTCAGGCGGTGGCGACCTCGATCCAGCGGTCGAGCGTGCGGGCGGCGTTGCCGGAGTCGATCGACTCGGCGGCCCGGTGCAAACCGGCGCGCAGGGCGGTGGGCAGGTCACCGTCCAACGGGCCCTGGGTGGCCAGCGCCGCAGCGGCGTTGACCAGCACGGCGTCGCGTACCGGGCCGGGTTCGCCGGCGAGTAGCCGACGGGCCACGGCGGCGTTGTAGGCGGCGTCTCCGCCACGCAGGTCGCTGAGGGTGGAGCGGGGCACCCCGAGGTCAGTGGCGTCCACCACGGTCTCCCTGACGGTGCCGCCCTGCGCGATCCAGAAGCGGGTGGGCGCGGCGGTGGTGAACTCGTCGAGCCCGTCCTCGCCGCGCATCACGACGACCGAGTCGCCCCGGGCGGCGAAGACGGCGGCCATCACCGGTGCCATGGTCGAGTCGAAGCAGCCGACGGCACCGGCAGGGGGACGGGCCGGGTTGGTGAGCGGGCCGAGGAAGTTGAAGGCGGTGGGTACGCCCAGCTCACGGCGGACCGGACCGGCGTGCCGCATGCCGGGGTGGAAGCGGGCGGCGAAGCAGAAGCCGATGCCGGCCGCCTCGACGCACCGGGCCACCCCCTCGGGACCGAGGTCCAGCGGGATGCCGAGGAATTCCAGCAGGTCGGCCGTGCCGCAGGAGGACGAGGCGGCCCGGTTGCCGTGCTTGACCACGCGTACACCCGCCCCGGCTACCACCAGCGCGGTCATCGTGGAGATGTTCACGGTGTGCGCCAGGTCGCCACCGGTGCCGACCACGTCCAGCGCGGTGGCGCGTACCTCCTCGGGCAGCTCGACCGGGACGGCCTGGCCGAGCATCGCCTCCACCAGCCCGGTCACCTCGGCCGGGGTCTCGCCCTTGGCGCGCAGCGCCACGGCGAAGCCGGCGATCTGGGCGGGCGCGGCCGAGCCGGACATGATCTCGCCCATCGCCCAGGCGGTGTCGGCGGCGGAGAGTTCCTCGCCGCGCAGCAGCGCGGTGAGCAGGTGTGGCCAGGTCCGATCGCCCATGACGGGCCTCCCGAGCAGACGAGTGCGGGTGGGACGGGACCGGCGCCGGCTCGCCCGGCGCCGTGGCGGTGCCGGAGTCGGGCGAGCGTCAGGCGGGTGCGTGCGTCCGCAGGACCTCGGCCACCGTGGCGGCGGTGGTCACCGGGTCGAGCGGGTGGACCAGGGTGGCGTCGACCTCGGCGTACGCGGCCAGCCATCGGTCGGCGGCGCGGGCGATCACCACGCAGGTCGGCGGGGCGTTCTCGTAGTCGTCCTTGACCTGCCGGGCGATGCCGAGACCGCCACCGGGGCTGGCCTCACCGTCGAGCAGCATCAGGTCGATCTCGTAGTCGTCGACCACGCGGACGCACTCGGCGTAGGTGGACGCCTCGACGAACTCGACGCGCAGGTCGGACGCGGGGCGGGTGCCCACGGCGAGCCGCATCCTGTCCCGCACCTGCGGGTCGTCGCTGTAGAGCAGGACGGTGCACAGACGCTCACTCATGCCGACACTCCGCTTCGCTCCGTGCCGTCCGCTGGCACCACCGCACCGAGTCCGATGACTCGCTCGCCACGCTCGCTCATGGTCAGACTTGCTCCCACCTCGTAGCTGCGCCGCCGATCGTACCGGTCGTGCCGACGCCCGGGACACGCCGCCCCGCGCGCCCCGCCGACCGGCTCAGGTGGGGGAGCCGGCGGCGGACTCCGCGGCGCGTTGCCGGGCCTCCTGGCGGTCCAGCTCGCGGTCGACCCGGCGGGCCTCCCGCTCGGCCGAGCGCATCCACTGCACCACCAGGACGCCGAGCATCGTCACGCTGACGAACTCGCCGCCGGCCCAGAGGATGCCACCGGCGAGGACCTGGTCGTCCCACGGGTCGGCCCAGGTCAGCCCGAGCGAGGGGTACCAGTCGCCGCCGAAGAGCGTGCTGCTCTGCATGACGGTCAGCCCGAGCACGGTGTGGAACGGCACCGACAGCAGCATCAGCAGGGCGCGGCCCGGGTACGGCCAGCGCCCGGGCAGCGGGTCCAGGCCGACCAGGGGCCAGAAGAACAGGCAGCCGGTCATGATGAAGTGCGCGTGCACCACCTCGTGCGCCCAGACGTGTTCCAGGGTGTAGCGGTACAGGTCGGTGAAGTACAGCGCGAACGGGTTCACCACGAAGATGGCGAACGCCACCAGCGGGAACGTCCAGATCCGCACGATCCGGCTGTGCAGCACCGCCAGCAGCCGCTTGCGGGGGCGGGTCGGCAGCGTACGCAGGGCCAGCGTCACCGGCGCGCCCAGCGCCAGGAAGATCGGCGCGATCATGGAGAGCGCCATGTGCTGCACCATGTGCACCGACAGCAGCGTGGTGTCGTACGCGTGCAGCCCGCTGACCGTGACCGAGGCGATGCCGCCCAGGCCGGGCCCGAGGAAGAAGACCGTCCGGGCGATCGGCCAGCGGTCCCCGCGCAGCCGCAGCCGGTGCACTCCGTAGAGGTAGAGGGCGGCGGCGACGACCAGGACGACGGCGAGCCAATTGTCCAGCCTGGCCTCGGTGACCACGGCGGTGATCTGGAAGGGCGGCAGGCCGGCGTCGGCCGCGAGCCACCCGGCACCGCCGGTCACCGGGACCGTCGCCGGGCTGATCGCGCCCGCCGTCAGCTGCGGCGCGGCCGATGCGGCCAGCGTGATCGGGTCGGTTTCCAGCACGCCAATCAGCCTAGGCCAGGCGAACCGGACGGTACCGATCGGGCCACTCCGACCACGGGTTTCACCCCCCGCTGATCGCCGGCCGTGGTCAACGGCAATAATGACCGCGTGACTGCGGCCCCAGCCATTGACAAGAGCCGGATCCACTCTCTGACGCGGCCCAACATGGTCAGCGTCGGGACGATCGTCTGGCTCTCCAGCGAGCTCATGTTCTTCGCGGCGCTGTTCGCCATGTACTTCTCCATCCGCGCGGCGGCGCCGGAGCAGTGGGCGATGCACACCGAGGTCCTGAACGTCCCGTACGCGACGACGTTCACGACGATCCTGGTGCTGTCCTCGGTGACCTGCCAGATCGGCGTGTTCGCCGCCGAGCGGGGCGACGTGCACGCGCTGCGGCGCTGGTTCACGATCACCTTCGTGATGGGCCTGATCTTCATGCTCGGCCAGCTCTACGAGTACCGGGAACTGGTCAGCCACGGTGTCAAGATCAATGCCGATGGCTACGGGTCGATGTTCTACCTGACCACCGGTTTCCACGGCCTGCACGTGGCCGGAGGTCTGGTCGCCTTCGTGATCTTCATGATCCGCAGCACCATGGGCCGGTTCACGCCGGCCCAGGCCACCTCGGCGATCGTCGTGTCGTACTACTGGCACTTCGTCGACGTGGTCTGGATCGGGCTCTACGCCATGATCTACTGGCTTCAGTGATCTTGGCGCGTCTCGCGCCGTGCCGCTGCTTCACCCCCGCAGACAAGGTCCAACCGGTTAAGGACACAGGTCATGACTTCTGACAACGACCGCCGACGCGGCCTGCTCGCGCGGCTGCGCGGGCGGCCCGTGGCGCCCAGCAGGGGCCGCCGCCGGCTGGGTGCCGCGGTCCGGCTGGTCGCCGCGCTGATGCTGGCCGGCGGTGCCTACACCGTCCTCGCCCCGAGTGCGTCGGCGCAGGAAAACCCGCCGCTGAGCAGCGCCGCCGCCGACGGCAAGGCGCTGTTCGACGTGAGCTGTGTGACCTGTCACGGTCGCAACGCGCAGGGGGTCGAGGGGCGCGGGCCGAGCCTCATCGGCGTCGGCGCGGCCTCGGTCGAGTTCCAGGTCAGCTCGGGCCGGATGCCGATGGCCCGGCAGGAGGCCCAGGCGGCACGCAAACCCGTGGTGTTCAGCCCGGACGAGATCGACCAGCTCGCCGCGTACGTCCAGGAGCTCGGTGGCGGCCCGGTCGTGCCCGCCGGCGACAATCTCCACGAGGACGGGAACGTCGCGATCGGCGGCGAGCTGTACCGGATCAACTGCTCGCAGTGCCACGCCTTCAGCGGCGGTGGCGGCGCCCTCTCCTCCGGCAAGTACGCGCCGAGCCTCGCGCCGGCCACCGACCGGCAGATCTACGCCGCGATGCTGAGCGGCCCGCAGAACATGCCGGTCTTCGGTGACAACCAGATCACGCCGGAGCAGAAGGCCGACATCATCGCCTACATCCAGCAGACCCTGAATTCGGACGGCGACCCGGGAGGGTTCAACCTGGGCCGGTACGGACCCTCCACCGAGGGGATTGCGATCTTCCTGGTCGGCATCGTCGCGCTCGTCTTCGCCAGCCTGTGGATTGCGGGCAAGTCGTGACCGAGCGAACGAGCACCCACACCGAGCAGCCGGCCCGCTCGGGCCACGACACGGTGGACGTGAACGACCCGGCGCTGAGCCGGTTCGACATCGTCCGCGAGGGCGCCCGCCGGGACGACATCGAGATCGTCCACTACGAGGAGCAGGTGGTCCCGGGCAGCAAGGCCGAGCGCCGGCTGGTCCGTACGGTGGCCGCGATGTTCCTGATCACCGGCCTGGCCGCGACGGCCTTCCTGGTGGTCTACATCTGGTGGCCCTGGGAGTACCAGCCGGGTCGCGGCGGGGACAAGTACTTCACCCCGCTGCTCGGCACGACCCTCGGCATCGCCCTGCTCGGTATCGGCTTCGGCATCCTCACCTGGGGCAAGAAGCTGCTGCCCAAGGAGGTGTCGATCCAGGACCGGCACGAGGGCGTCTCCGCCGAGGACCAGAAGATCACCGGCCAGACCATGCTCTACATGGCCGACGAGCTGGGCGTGAAGCGCCGCCCACTGCTCGGCATGTCGCTGCTGGCCGGTCTGGTGCCGGTCGGCGCGGTCGCCGCGGCGCCGCTGGTCGGTGGCCTGATCTCCGACCCGCACGCGAACGACCAGATGATGACCACCGGCTTCGCCCCGCAGGACGGCCAGAAGATCCGGCTGGTCCGCGAGGACGGCCGGCCGATCCGCCCCGCCGACATCAGCGTCGGCGGCCAGATCACCGTCTTCCCGGGCATCGAGCACGGGGTGAGCAACCGGTACGCCGACTCGCCGACCCTGCTGATCCACCTGCGGGACGCCGACGCCGAGATCTCGCGCCGCAACAACGAGCGCGAGGGCCACGGCGACTACATGTGGGGCAACTACGCCGCCTACTCGAAGATCTGCACGCACGCCGGCTGCCCGGCGAGCCTCTACGAGCAGCAGACCAACCGCCTGCTCTGCCCGTGCCACCAGTCGCAGTTCCTGATCACCGACAACGCCAAGCCCATCTTCGGTCCGGCCAGCCGGCGGCTGCCACAGCTGCCGATCGAGGTGGACTCCGAGGGCTACTTCGTGGCGACGTCCGACTACACCGAACCCGTCGGGCCCGACTTCTGGGAGCGGCCGTGAAGCGGCGCAAGTTTGACGTAGCAGCGGTGCCGGGCAACACCGCCCGGGCGGTCGACGACCGCTTCCAGGCGGCCACCCCCCTGCGTAAGCTGCTCAACAAGGTCTTCCCCGACCACTGGTCGTTCCTGCTGGGCGAGATTGCGCTGTTCTCGTTCATCGTCCTGCTGCTGACCGGTGTCTTCCTGACGTTCTTCTTCGAGCCGACGATGACCGAGGTCATCTACAACGGCAGCTACGCCCCGCTGCGGGGTACGCCGATGTCGGCCGCGTACGCCTCGACGCTGGACATCTCGTTCGACGTCCGGGGCGGCCTGATCATGCGGCAGATGCACCACTGGGCCGCGCTGCTGTTCATGGCGGCGATCGTGGTGCACATGCTCCGGATCTTCTTCACCGGTGCGTTCCGCAAGCCGCGTGAGACCAACTGGATCATCGGTTCGCTGCTGTTCTGGGTGGGCTTCCTCGCCGGCTTCACCGGCTACTCGCTGCCGGACGACGGCCTCTCCGGCACCGGTCTGCGGATCGCTTCGGCGATCATGCTGTCCATCCCGGTGATCGGCACCTGGGTGACTGCGGCGGTCTTCGACGGCGAGTTCCCCGGCACGATCATCATCAGCCGGTTCTTCATCGCCCACGTGCTGCTCATCCCGGCTCTGCTCGTCGCGCTGATCAGCGTCCACCTGGGGCTGGTCTTCAAGCAGAAGCACACCCAGTGGCCCGGCCCGGGCCGGACCAACAACAATGTCGTGGGCGAGCGGATGTTCCCCCGGTACGCGATCAAGCAGGGCGGCTTCTTCATGGTCGTCTTCGGCGTGATCGCGCTGATGGGTGGCCTGATCCAGATCAACCCGCTCTGGCTGTTCGGACCGTACGAGGCGTGGGTGGTCTCGGCGGCCAGCCAGCCCGACTGGTATGTCATGTTCCTGGACGGTTCGACCCGGTTGATGCCGGACTGGGAGATCACCCTACCCATCGGCGACGGATACGTGATCCCGCCGCTGTTCTGGCCGACAGTGGTGCTACCGGGCATCCTGGTCGGGCTCTCCATGCTCTATCCGTTCATGGAGGCCCGCTACCTCAAGGACTACCGGAGCCACAACCTGCTCCAGCGTCCCCGCGACGTGCCGTTCCGGACCGGCCTGGGCGCCATGGCCATCACCTTCTACGTGATCCTGACGCTCTCCGGTGCGAACGACGTCATCGCCGACAAGTTCCATATCAGCCTGAACGCGATGACCTGGGGGGGCCGGATCGGTCTGCTGCTCCTCCCACCGCTGGCGTACTACGTGACCTACCGGATCTGCCTCGGTCTGCAGCAGCACGATCGGGAGGTGCTGGCCCACGGCGTGGAGACCGGCATCATCCGGCGCCTGCCGGACGGTCGGTTCGTCGAGGTGCACCAGCCGCTGACCACGCCCGACGAGCACGGGCACACCGAGCTGGAGTACGCGGGCTGGGTGGTGCCGAAGAAGATGAACCGGCTCGGAGCCCTCGGCCCGGCGATCCGGGGCTTCTTCTACCCGATCGAGAAGCCGGCCGAGGCGCCGGTCTCGCCGGGCCACCCGCCCGTCGAGCCGCGCGCCGAGCGCGAGGAGATCGGCAGCGGCGAGTCCCGCCGCTGAGGTCCGTCACCGTGACGTGGCGCCCGCCGGAGTCCTCCGGCGGGCGCCACGCCCGTTGTGGGCCTTCCGCACCCCCGGCAGGGCTTCCCGCCCGTCGTCGGATCGCAGGAATAACCCCGGCCAGCCGGGTATCCGTGCGGTCCAACGTCTCAACGGGGAGGAAGCATGTTGGGTATCAAACGCCTCGGCCTGCTGGCCGCACTGGTGCTGGTGGGCGTCGCGCCCGCCGCGGCAGCGCAGGCGGCGGCGCAGCCTTCGGAGCAGGACACGCAGTACCTGCAGGCGATTCACCAGGTCAATCTGTACGAGATCGCGGCTGGTGAGCTGGCTCAGCAGAAGGGCCAGAACCAGCAGGTCAAGGACCTGGCGCAGCAGTTCGTCACGGACCACACCGAGCTGGACCAGTCGGTGCAGGACGTGGCCGGACAGCTCAACGTCCAGTTGCCGAACGAGCCCACCCCTGATCAGCGGACGGCTCTCGACCAGCTGAACAACGCCAGTGGTGAGGAGTTCGACCGGCTCTGGGTGACCCAGGGCCTGGCCGGTCACCTGCAGGCCATCCAGGCGACCCAGACGGAGATCTCGCAGGGCACCGAGACGCAGGTGGTCCAGCTCGCGCAGACCGCGCTGCCGGTGTTGCAGGCGCACTACGACGCCCTGGTGACGCTGGCGGAGGAACTGGGCATCCCGGTCCCGGAGGCCAGCGCCAGCGGCACACCGAGCCCGGGTGGCACGGCACCGGCTCCAGGTGGCACCACCCCGGCTCCGGGCGTCACCGAGCAGGCCCCGGGCGGCACGGAGTCGCCGGTGCCGGGTGGCACCGAGGTTCCGGTGCCGCAGCAGAGCTGATCCGGCGGTGAACGCGGCGAGTCGGTCCGTCCCATGGATGGACCGGCTCGCCCCGTCGTGGCAGGAAGCGGACCGCGTCCTCACCTCGGCGTCGGGGCCGGGAGCGGTGTGGTGACGCCTCAGTCGGTGGCGCCCAGACCGATCGCGAACGCCTCCTCCAGGTCGTGCCGGGAGTACGCGCGGAACGCGATGTGCGACTCGGTGTTGAGCACTCCGGGCACCTTGGAGATGCTGCCGGCGATGATCTGCGCGATCTCCTCGAACTCGCGGACCCGGACCATGGCGATCAGGTCGACGTGCCCGGCCACCGAGTAGACCTCGCTGACCCCGGGCAGGTCGGCCAGCGCCTCGGCCACCTCGGGGATCGAGTCGGTGGCGCAGTCGATCAGGACGATCGCGGTGATCACGGCAGGTCTCTCCGTTCGTCGGCGTCGCTGCCCATGCTATGGCCTGCCCACCGGACCCGCGCCGGAGTGCCGGACCCGCTCCCGAGTGCCGGACCAGCCCCCGGAGTGCCGGACCAGCCCCCGGAGTGCTGGAGCCTCGCCGGGTGTCAGGCGGCCGGGACGGTGAGGCCGGTGGCGGTGCGGATCACCTCGTGCAGCCGTTCGCCGGTCTCGACGGTGGCCCCCGGCCAGACGACGCTGCGGGTCACCTTGCCGGCCACGGTGGCGCCCGCGCCGACGACGCTGCGGTGGCAGCCGCCGGTGACGGTGGCGGTCGGGTCGACCAGGCTGCCGTCGCCGGCCGCGTGCAGGTTGGCGGCGAGGTAGTCGGCCGGGGTGCCGGTGTCGACGAAGGTTCCCCGGTAGGGGACCACGGTCAGTCGGCCGTCGGCCTCGGCCGGCCGCCAGACCGTCCGGACCAGGTCGCCGAAGACCGCGGGCAGGTCGCGGACCAGCCGCCAGGGGAGCAGCGAGAACCCGGTGAAGACGTGACCGTCGAAGGTGCCCGGTGCGGTGGGGTCCGGTGCGGGCTGGCCGAGCAGGCGTACCGAGTCGCCGTCCCAGCCCCGCAGCAGCGCGGCGATGTCCGGCCCGGGCGGTGCCGCCGGGTCGGCCAGGTACGCGTCGGCGTTGCCGACCAGTACGCCCCGCCCGGCGATCCAGTCCCGCAGCTTCCCCACCCCACCGGCGGTGCCGAGCGGGCCGTCCGGTTCGACGGAGAGGTGGGCGCGCGTACCGACCCGCTCGACGACCTGCTCGCCGAGGTAGCTGGCGTTGACGGCGACCGCCTTCGGCCCGGTCAGGTCGAGATTGGCGAGCCGGGCCAGGGCCCGGTCGAGCAGCGACACGTTGCCCACCGGGCAGAGCGCCTTGGGTACCCGCTCGGTCAGCGGGCGCAGCCGGGTGCCCTCCCCGGCGGCGAGCACCACCGCGCAGATCCCGCCGGCAGGTGGGTCGGTGCGGCCGGAGTCGGGGCCGCTCATGGCGCGGTGTCCGGCAGTGGCGGCGGGAACTGCCCGGTCAGCGGGCCGATGCCGTAGTAGGCGAGCAGTCGGGCGGTGGGCCAGGTCAGCTTGGGCAGGTCGTCCAGCGGGTGCCAGACGGCCTCGAAGACCTCCGCCCCGTCCACCTTCAGCTTGGTGGTCGAGGCCGGCACCTCGGCGGTGAAGACCATGTCGACCCAGCCCTTGGCGTGCACGATCGCGTTCGGCGTGGCCGGGGTCAGCCGGGCCGGAGCGAGCCGGACGCCGGTCTCCTCGTGCAGCTCACGGGCCGCGCCGACCGCCGGGTTCTCGCCGCGTTGCAGCAGCCCGGCGGGGAGCGTCCACCCCCGACCCGGCGGCTGGCGCAGCAGCAGCAGCCGACCGGCACCCTCGGCCTCGCTGTCGCGCAGCAGCGTGACGGCGCCGACGATGTACTTGGGTACCGCCATCCGGACCAGTTGACGACGTAGCGGCAGGGGCAGCCGATAGAAGACCTGGTACGCGACGGCGCGTGCGGCGCGGCGCGAGCGGGGGATCATGGTTCCAGGCTAGTGGCCGTACGCCGGGCGCGCGTCGCGGGACGGCCGGCCGGTCACTGCCGGTGGTCGACCAGGTCGATGAGCTGGCGTACCACGGCGTCCGGCTCGATCACCCGGTCGAAGACCGCGACCAGCAGGGTCTCCAGGTCCGGGTAGCCGAGCTCCTCCGACAGCCGCAGCAGCGGCAGGTCACTGGCCAGACCCCGGTTGTGCTGGCGCAGGGCCAGCCCGATGGTGGCCCGGCCGAGGCGCACCTTGTCGCTGATCGAGATGCCCGGCTCGCTGTGGTCGGCGAACCACCTGTTGATCTGCATCTGCGCGTGCGGCGACTTGACGAAGCCGAGCCACTCCCGGCGGGGGCCGCGCGGGGCGACCTCGGCGTCCAGGCCGCTTTCCGCGTCGGTCTCGGTGAAGATCTCGACCACGTCGCCCTCCTCCAACTCGGAGGAGAGCGGCACCAGCCGGCCGTTGATCCGGGCGGCAAGACAACGGTCACCCCGGTCGGTGCCCAGCTCGTACGCCAGGTCGACCGGGGTGGCCCCGGCGGGCAGGACGATCTGCCGGCCGTCGGCGACCACCTGGATCTGCGCCTCGGACAGGTCGCAGCGCAGCGACTGGAGGAACTGCGCCGGGTCGGCGGCGTCCTGCTCCCAGTCGAGCACCCGGCGCAGCCAGTCGAGTTGCTCGGCGCGGGCGGTGGCACCGCCGGAGCGCGGGAAGCGGAAGTCGGCGACCACGCCGTACTCGGCGGAGCGGTTCATCTCCACGGTGCGGATCAGCACCTCGACGGTGCGGTTCTTGGGGCCGCAGACGGTGGTGTGCAGTGAGCGGTACAGGTTGTTCTTCGGCGAGGCGATGAAGTCCTTGAAGCGGCCCGGCACCGGCCGCCACAGCCCGTGGATCGCGCCGAGGGCGGCGTAACAGTCGGTGGGCGGGCCGTCCACCACGACGGTGATCCGGGGCAGGTCGTACGGCACGGTGTGCGCGCCGGCGACGGTGTCCTTCCAGATCGAGTAGAGGTGCCGGGGGCGGGGGGCCACCGTGGCGTCCACCCGGCCCCGGCGCAACGCCACTCGGGCCTGGGCCACCACCTCGGCGAGGTAGCCGTCCCACCCGGGGCGGTCGTGCACGTGACGGGCGATGCGGGCGTGCTCGTCCGGCTCCAGGTGCAGCAGCACCACGTCGTCCAGTTCCCGTTTGAGGGTCTGGATGCCGAGCCGGTCGCAGAGGGGCACCAGCACCTCCTGCGTCTTGCGGGCGATCCGCTCTCGTGACGCCGCCGAGCGCACGCCCAGGGTACGCATGTTGTGCAGGCGGTCGGCGAGCTTGATGACCAGCACCCGGACGTCCTTGCCGGCCGCGATGATCATCTTGCGGATGGTCTCCGCCTCGGCGGCCTTGCCGTAGAACGCCTTGTCGAACTTGGTCACCCCGTCGACCAGGTGCGCCACCTCGTGACCGAAGTCCTCGGCCAGCGCCTGCAGCGTGTAGCGGGTGTCCTCCACCGTGTCGTGCAGCAGTGCCGCGACCAGGGTGGTGCTGTCCATGCCCAGCTCGGCGCAGATCTCGGCGACCGCGAGCGGGTGCGTGATGAACGGCTCCCCGCTCTTGCGGAACTGCCCCCGGTGCATGTTCTCGGCGATGGTGTACGCCCGGCGCAGCACCGCCGGGTCGGTGCCGGTGTGGATGGCACGGTGCGTGCGGACCAGTTGGCCGACCGGTTCGGTCTCGGCGGTGGGCCAGGTCAGCAGCGAGCGGAGCCGGCGGGTCAGGGGCAGTTCACCCGGCTGTGTCGGAAGCGCACCGCCCAGGGCGGCGCCGTGTCCGGCGTCGACGTCCACCTGGGACACCCCCTCACGCCCGCCCCGCGAGCGCCGGGAGACCGGCAACCGGGAACAGACCCTCGAAACGGGCAGGACTGCACTCCCTTAACAGAGTAAGTGAGCCGACGTAGTCCGATCGGTCAGTTGCTCATGAGCGTTCGGACCGGAGTTGGTGGGAAGCGCCGCTCTCGGCCTTCTCCAGCAGGTCGCGGAACCGGCCCGCGCCGGCCACCGGGGAGGCCCAACCGTCCGACATCTCGACCAGCCGGGTCTCCGGTCGTTCCAACCAGGACAGGATCCGTTCCGACTCCTCCGGGCTGGCCGCCGGGACCGGACCGTGACCGGGCGGCACCGTCTCGGCGGTCGCCCGGATCGCGGAGAGCGTCGGTCGAGGGTGGACGCCGGCCGGGGAGACCCCGGCACCGGCCAGCCGGCCGTGCCGCACCAGCGCCAGCTCCCAGCCGCCCCCGGCGGCCGGTCGGGCGGCGGCCAGCTCGGCGATCCCGCTCAGCGCGGCGAGCCGCTGCATGCGGACGGTGGCCCGCAGCACCGCGGCCAGCCGGGACCGCAGCGTCGCGGCCTCCTCGTAGCGCTGGGCGGCGGCGAGCGCCTCGATCCGGGCGAGCAGGGCGTCCACTACCGGCTGCGGGTCACCGGTGGTGGCGGTGGCGAACGGCTGCACCGCGCGGGCGTCGTACTCCTGCGGGGTGATCCGGTGCTCGCAGGGCGCCGGGCAGCGACCGAGCTCGGCAAGGGCGCAGGCGGGGGTGACCGTGCGCAGCGACAGCCGGTGGGTGCACTGGCGCAGCGGCACCGCGTCGTGGAAACCGGCGGCGGCCAGCTCGGCGACGCGCCGAGAGGTGAACGGACCGAGGTAGGCGCGGTCGTCGGGGGAGATCTCCCGGACCACCGACAGCCGGGGGTACGGCCCGTCGGTCAGCTTCAGCCAGACCACCCGCTCCGGGAACTTCGACCGCCGGTTGTACGGCGGCGCGTGCGCCCCGATCAGCCGCAGCTCGCGCACCTCGGCCTCCAGCGAGTGCGCGCACTCGACCGCCTCGACGCGCTCGGCGGCGGCCAGCATCTCCGACATCCGGGCGCGTTTCTCGGCGGCGGTGAAGTAGCTGCGTACCCGGGTGGCGATGTCCCGGGACGTGCCCACATAGAGTGGCCGGTCGTCGGCGGCCCGGAAGATGTAGACGCCGGGGGACCGGGGCAGCCCCTCGGCGAGGTGTCGCTTGCGACGCTGGGTCGGGGTGACCGCGCGGGAGAACTCGATGGCGTCGCCGATGGTGTCGACCCGGTGGCCGCCGAGCCGGCCGATGAGCCCGTGCAGGACGTCCACGGTGGCCCGCGCGTCGTCCAGCGCCCGGTGGGTCGGCTGGGTGCCGGCCCGGAAGTACGCGGCCAGGGTGGCGAGCTTGCGGTTGGGCACCTCGTCACGCAGTAGCACCCGCCGGGCCAGCGCGGCGGTGTCCAACACCCGCGGGTTCGGCCAGCGGTGACCGTGCTCGGCACAGGCGGCCTTGAGGAAACCGACGTCGTACGGCGCGTTGTGGGCGACCAGGACGGCGTCCGCGACGAACTCCAGGAAGCTCGGCAGCACCTGCTCGATCGGTGGCGCGGGCAGCAGCATCGCCTGCGTGATGCCGGTCAGCACGGTGATGAACGGCGGAATCGGCACCCCGGGATTGACCAGGGTCCCGAGCACCCCCAACTCCTCGCCACCCCGGACCTTGACCGCGCCGATCTCGGTGATCCCGCCGCCGTCCGGGGCCCCGCCGGTGGTCTCCAGGTCGACCACCACGAACGTCGTCGCGTACAGGGGCAGCGCCGGGTCGATGCCGTCGACGGTCGGGTTGAGCCCGGCCAGCGCCGGCTGGAGGTACTCCTGCTGTGCCATCGCGGGCACGCTAACCGGACGGTGCGACACTCCCGTCCCGGGCGTCCCAGCGGCTCCGCGCGCCACCCCCGGTCTAGGATGAGAGATCGGCTCACTCACCAGGCGGTGGGCCCGGTCGCGGTGGGAGACTTGCCACATGCCCCTCACCGAGCCGTCCGACGACAACCTCCCGCAGGAGGAGCAGGTCGTCGAGGTGACGGCGGCTGGTGAGGCGGGTTCGGCCGACGGGGCGGCGACCACCGACGAACCGGTGGAGCCGGAGCCGAGCCTGCCTGAGCCGGTCCGGCAACGGATCGTCTCGCTCACCGCCGCCGTGCTGCCCAGCCTGCCCGCCGACGAGGTGCCCGTGCCGCTGCGCCGGGTCGCCAAATTCGCCCCCAACCGCCGGGCCCGACTCGGCGCGCCCGTGATCGCCGCCCAGCTAACGGCCGATCCGCTGTTCCGGCAGCGGGTCACCGCCCGGGTTCTGGCCGACGCCGGTGACCTCGGCACCGCCGTGGTGGAGGGGACCGCACCCGCCGCCGCCGACCCGGTCGAGGTGGCGGCCCTCGCCTACCTGGCCCGACCCCGTGGCTGGCGGGAGTTGATCGACGCCAGCGGCGCGGCGGTCCGGGCCGAGGCGGACAGCGCGGTGGTGGCCGAGCTGGTCCGCCTGGCCGAGCAACGGGCCACCCGCGCCGAGCACGACCGGGCGGTGGCCCGGGTCGAGGCCGACAAGCTGCGCGACGAGCTGGCCCGGGTCCGCGAGGAGCTGGGCCAGCTTCGGGAAGAGGCCCGCCAACTGGCCCGTACGCTCCGGGAGACCCAGGCCCGCGAGCGCCGGGCGGGCGAACTGCTCGCCACCGAGCGGGGCCGGGCCGCCCGCGCGACGGCCGACGTCGACGCCGAGCTGCGCCGGGCCCGGGCCCGGCTGGCCGAGGCCGAGGCGGCGGCCGGGGTGGCCCGCGCCAGCGCCAAGGAGGCCCGCTCGGTCGACGACGCGCGGCTGTGGCTGCTGCTGGAGACCATCGGTCAGGCCGCCCTCGGGCTGCGCCGCGAGCTGGCCCTGGACCCGGTCGACAAGCTGCCGGCCGACTTCGTCGCGGACGCCTACGCCGACTCGTCGACGGTCACCGCCGCCGGTGCCGCCGCCCGCGCCCAGGACACCGACGACCCGGGCCGGTTGGACCAACTGCTCGCGCTGCCCCGGGCGCACCTGGTGGTCGACGGGTACAACGTGACAAAGCGCGGCTTCGGCGAGATGTCCCTGGAGCAGCAGCGCAAGCGCCTGATCACCGGGCTCGGCGGCATCGCGGCACAGACCGGTGACGAGGTCACCGTCGTCTTCGACGGCGCCGAACGAATGCACGGCCTGCCGCCCACCCCACGCGGGGTGCGGGTGCTGTTCTCCCGTAAGGGGGAGACCGCCGACGAACTGATCCGCAGGCTGGTACGCGCCGAGCCGCCCGGCCGGGCGGTGGTGGTGGTGTCCTCCGACCGCGAGGTCGCCGACGGGGTACGCCGCCACGGCGCGTACCCGCTGGGAGCGGATTCGCTGCTGCGGCGGCTGTCCCGCTCCTGACCGGGCCGGATGTGCTCGGCCGGGGCGGTGCGATCGGCTGGGGCGGGCCCCGGTCGCGGCGGGCAATAGGATGAGCGCCCATGGCGACAGGAGGGGCGAGATGAGGCGCACGGCGGGCGTCGTACCCGGTGCCGGCCGTGATCACGGCGGGGTGACGCGGTGAGTCCACGCGGCTGGGCGGTGCTCACTCTGGCCTTCCTCGGCGTCGCCGTGGTGCTGGCCGCGCTGGTGCTGATCCCGTGGCACCGCCCGCCAGCGCCCCGGGCCGACCAGCTCGCGGCGCTGCGTGACCTGCCCGCCGAGCAGGTCGAGCGGGCCCGCGAGTTCCGCGCGGCGTTGCGCCCCGGCCGTTGGGCGGCGCTGGGCATCGGGCTGCTGGTGGCGCTGGCGCTCGGGCTGACCCCGCTGGGCAGTCGCCTGGTCGAGCTGGCCGGGCGCCCCTTCGGTGACCACTGGATCGCCCAGGCGATCCTCGGCGGGCTGGCCGTGGTCCTCGTCGCCGACCTGTTGACGCTGCCGTTCTCCGCCTGGCGGCACAGCGTGTTCACCCGCTACGGGCTGGCCACCAACGGGTGGGGCGGCTGGACGGTGGACCTGCTCAAGTCGTACGCGGTCAGCGCGGTGATCGGCGCAGTGGCCCTGCTCGGCTTCTACACCGTGATCCGGCTGGCACCCCGCTGGTGGTGGGCGTTCGGCGCGGTCGGCGCGGCCACCCTGGTGGTGCTGCTCTCCTTCGTGCTGCCGGTGCTCGTCGAACCGGTGTTCAACCGGTTCAGCCCGATGGAACCGGGCCCGTTGCGTACCGAGCTGATGGAACTGGCCGAACGCGACGGCGTGCCGGTGCGCGACGTGCTGGTGGCCGACGCGTCCCGCCGCACCAGCGCGGTGAACGCGTACGTCTCCGGGCTCGGCCCGACCCGGCGGGTGGTGGTCTACGACACGCTGCTGCGCGAGGCGACCCCGGCCGAGGTGAAGGCCGTCGTGGCGCACGAACTGGGCCACGCCCGCGACCGGGACGTACCGATCTTCACGAGCACCGGTGCGCTGGGCGCGGCAGCCGCCGTGGTGGCGCTCCACCTGATCGGCTCCTGGCCGCCGCTGCTGCGCATGGCCGGAGTCGACTCGGTCGCCCAGCCCCGCGCGTTCCCGCTGCTGCTCGCCCTGGCCACGGTGGCCGGACTGGTGTTCACACCGGTGCAGGCGCTGATGTCGCGGCGACTGGAGGCACGCGCCGACGCGCACGCGTTGGCGCTGACCGGCGACCCGGCCGCGTTCGAGGCGATGCAACGCCGCATCTCCTCGGTCAACCTCGGCGACCCGGACCCGCCCCGCTGGGAGTACCTCTACTCCGCCACGCACCCGTCCACCGTGGAGCGGATCGCCGCCGCCCGCGCCCACGCCCGAGAGGCCGGCCGATGAGCCGCACATTGTTGATCACGAACGACTTCCCGCCCCGGCCGGGCGGGATCCAGTCCTTCGTGCACAACCTCGCGGTGCACCAGCGGGCCGGCTCGGTGGTGGTCTACGCGTCGAGCTGGCCCGACGCCGACAAGTTCGACGCCGACCAGCCGTTCGAGGTGGTGCGCGAACGTACCAAGGTGCTGCTGCCCACCCCGCTGATCGCCCGGCGGGCGGCGCGGCTGGCCCGCACGTACGACTGCGACACGGTCTGGTTCGGCGCGGCGGCCCCGCTCGGCCTGCTCGCGCACGGACTGCGCCGCCGGGCCGACGTCCGGCGGGTCGTCGCCCTCACCCACGGGCACGAGGTGGGCTGGGCGGCACTGCCGGTGGCCCGGGCCGCACTGCGACGCATCGGCCGGGACTCCGACGTGGTGACCTACCTCGGCGAGTACACCCGCACCCGGTTGGCGCGGGCTCTGGACGGGCTGACCGACCTGCGCCGGCTCGCTCCCGGGGTGGACGTCGACCTCTACCACCCGGCGGTCGACGGCAGCGCGGTACGGCACCGGTTGGGGCTGTCCGACCGGCCGGCGGTGGTCTGCGTGTCCCGGCTCGTGCCGCGCAAGGGGCAGGACATGCTGATCCGGGCGCTGCCGCTGATCCGCCGCCGGGTGCCCGACGCCGCGCTGCTGGTGGTCGGCGGTGGCCCGTACCGGGCGGCGCTGGCCCGGCTGGCCCGCCAGTCCGGGGTGGAGCGGGACGTGGTCTTCACCGGTTCCGTCCCGGCGGCCGAGCTGCCGGCGCACTACGCGGCCGGCGACGTCTACGCGATGCCCTGCCGCACCCGCAACCGTGGGCTGGACGTCGAGGGACTCGGCATCGTCTACCTGGAGGCGTCGGCGGCCGGCCTGCCGGTGGTGGCCGGCGACTCCGGCGGCGCGCCCGACGCGGTCCGTGCCGGGGAGACCGGGTACGTGGTGGACGGTCGGGACCTCGTCGACCTGACCGACCGGTTGGTCACCCTGCTCACCGACCGGGATCTGGCCCGCCAGTTCGGCGCGGCCGGTCGGGCCTGGGTGGAACGGGAGTGGCGCTGGCAGACCCAGGCCCGCCGCCTGTCCGACCTGCTCACCGGCTCGGTGTAAGGAAGGGCCCCCTACTAACGCCTGGTGTATAGCAGGGGACCCCTCCTAACACCCCAGCGCATGCGGGAGAGACACCTCAGCGCATGCGGGCGAGGACGTTCTCGGCGGGGGCGGGACGGCCGAAGTGCCAGCCCTGGCCGGCGTCGCACCCGATCGCGCGCAGCCGTTCGGCCTGCCCGACGGTCTCCACGCCCTCGGCGGTCACCGTCAGGTCCAGCGCGTGCGCCAGCGAGACCAGCGAGGCGAGGATGCGCTCGTTGGCCCGATCGTCCGGGTCGCGCAGGCCCCGGACGAACTCGCCGGCCACCTTCAGCTCGGTCACCGGCAGGTCGCGCAGGTACGCCAGGTTGCTGTAACCGGTGCCGAAGTCGTCGATGGCGATGCGTACGCCCAGGTCGGCCAGGGTCCGTAGGGCGCGTACCGGCTCCTCGGCGCTGCTCATCATGGTGCTCTCGGTGATCTCCAGTTGCAGCCGGTGCGCCGGCAGCCCGGTGCGCCGCAGCAGGGCGCGTACCTCCTCCACCAGGCCGGGCCGGCGGACCTGGCGTACCGCGAGGTTGACGCTGACGTACGGCGGTTCGCCGGTGGCGGCCGTCCAGCCGACCGCCTCCCGACACGCCTCGGCGAGGACCCAGGTGCCCAGCGGCACGATCAGCCCGGTCTCCTCGGCCAGCCCGATGAAGCTGTTCGGCCGCAGCACCCCCAGCTCCGGGTGGCGCCAGCGCACCAGCGCCTCGACGCCGAGCATCGAACCGTCGTGCAGCGACGTCAACGGCTGGTAGTCGAGGTAGAACTCGCCGCGCTCCAGGCCGGCGGGGATCGCCGCACTCAACGCCTGGCGGGCCTGTTCGCGGCTGTCGCGCTCGGCGTCGTACAGCGCCCAGCCCCCGCCACCGGCCGTCTTGGCCCAGTGCAGGGTGCTGCCGGCGGCCCGCAGCAGGTCGTCGGGGGAGGTGTCGGCGGCCCGCCGCTCCACGACCCCGACGCTGGCGGTGACCGTAACGTCGTGCCCGCCGACCACCACCGGCTCGGAGAGCGCGCCGAGGGCCGCCTCGGCGACCGCGACCACGTCACCGGTGCCGGTGGAGCGCTCCACCAGCACCACGAACGCGTCTCCGCCGAGCCGGGCGACCAGGTGCGGCTCCACCGCCCGGGACAGCCGCCGGGCCGCCGCCACCAGCGCCCGGTCGCCGATCGAGTGGCCGTACGAGTCGTTGACCCGCTTGAAGCGGTCCAGGTCCAGGAAGCACAGCCCGACGCGCCGGCCACCGCCGGACGTACCGTCGAGCGCGGCGTCCAGCCGTTCGGCGAACAGTGTGCGGTTGGGCAGGCCGGTGAGCGGGTCGTGGGTGGCCTGGTGGCGGAACCGGGCCTCGCTGGCCCGCAACGCCCGTTCCGCGTCGACCCGGGCGGTCAGCGCGGCGCGGCGGATCGACTCCTGCTCGTCCAGCGTCCGGTCGTGCAGTGCCCGGGCGTAGCCGGTGGCGATGGCGGCCAGCAGCCGGGCCATCCGGTCCTCGATGTCGTCGGCGGCCAGGTCGAGGTCGCGGACCAGCCGGAGCTGGATCACCTCCACGGTACGGCCGAGCGCCTCGGCGGAGGCGATGTGCGCGGCGACCAGCTCGTTGGCTACCCGGTGGCCCACCCGCAGGTCGAGCGGCTCCGCCCGCAGCGCCTCGGCGAGCTGGTCGGTGAGCCGCTGCAACACCAGTTCCAGCTGGGCGTGGGGCATCGGCAGGTAGCTGGTGCCGGAGACCGCCTTGGCCCAGGCACGGGCGAACGTGCCGGCGCAGGATCGGCCGTCCGGCGGCTCAACCACCGAGCCGCCCGACCCCACCCAGGAAGACCGCCTGCTCGGCGTTCTCGGCGCTCTCCGGCGTCTCCGGGCGCCACTGCGGCACCCACACCACGCCGGGCTCGACCAGCTCGAAGCCGTCGAAGAACGCGGTCAGCTCGGCCCGGCTGCGCACCCACAGCGGATTGTCGGTGCGCTGGTAGACATCCTCGGCCTCGGCCCGCTGGGCCTCGTCGCGGCCGTCGTCGCTGGCCTGCGAGATCATCAGGTGACTGCCGGGGGCCAGCGCCTCGCGCAGCGTACGCAGCACGTCGGCGGGGCGGTCGTCGTCCGGCACGAAGTGCAGCACCGCGACCACCAGCACGGCGACCGGCCGGGAGAAGTCGAGCAGAGCGTTGACGTCGGGATGCGCGAGGATCCGCTCGGGATTGCGGAAGTCCTCCTGCACGACCGTCGCCTGCTCGTTGCCGGCCAGGATCTCCCGGCTGTGCGCCACCGCCACCGGGTCGACGTCGACGTAGACCACCCGGGAGTCGGGAGCGTGCCGCTGGGCGATCTCGTGCACGTTGCCGACGGTCGGGATGCCCGACCCGATGTCCAGGAACTGCCGGATCCCGGCGGTGGTGAGGTACTGCACGGCCCGGCGCAGGAAGGCGCGGTTGGCCTGGGCCATCAGCGGCGCCTCCGGCACCGCCGCCATCATCGCCCGGGCCGCTGCCCGGTCGGCGGCGAAGTTGTGCGAGCCGCCGAGATAGTAGTCGTACATGCGGGCGACGCTCGGTCGTTCGACGTCGATCGTCTCGGGTGACCAGTCCGGCCGCTGCATGCCACACCCCTTCGCGCCAGCCGGGGCGACACCGCCCCGGCCGGTATTCTGCCCCGCCTGGGCGCGGGAGGCCATAGCGCGATCACCGATGCGGCCATTGACGTGCAGAAATGTAATTTCGATCGAGGGTGGACGCGGAGACCCGGCGGTGAGGACGTGCCTCGACGCCGGGTGCTACGACGGTCGGTCAGAACTTCGGGGCGTCCGGGGCCTCGAGCAGACCGAGCCGCAACGCGGTCATCAGCGCCTGGGCCCGGTTGGCCGCACCCAGCTTCTCGTACAGCTTGGAGATGTGGGTCTTGGCGGTGGACTCGCTGACGAAGAGCTGCTTGGCGATGCCGGCGACGCTCATCCCGTCGGCGAGCAGGCGCAGCACCTGACCCTCGCGGGGGGAGAGCTGCGGACCGGACGGCGCGAGCCGCCGCTTCATCGCCTCGGCCAGGTCGGCGGCGGTGAAGGCGCTGGGGGAGGAGGCGGCGTGCCGGGCGGCGGCGACCACCTCGTCGGCGGGCGCGGTCTTCGGCACGAACGCGCTGGCACCGGCCTCCAGCGCGCCGAAGAGCTGGTCGTCGCCCGCATACATGGTGAGCACCACGATGCCCATGGTGGCGCTGGACTTGCGCAGCGCGCGGGTGGCCTCCAGGCCGCTGCCGTCGGGTAGCCGCAGATCCATGATCACAACGTCCGGCTGCAACGCGCCGGCCTGTCGCACGCCCTCGGCCGCGGTCGCCGCCTCGCCGACGACCTCGAACTGCCGGTCACGCTCGAAGGCGTGGCGCAGTCCCTTACGGATCAAGTCGTGATCGTCGACAAGGAGGACCTTGGTACGTGTGGCCGGTGTCGGGCTTGTGGTCATCCTCGGGTTACTCCCCTTCTGCTGCTACGGCGCTACCGCGAACGTTATCGCGCCGGGGCGACGAACCGACCACAACCGCTACGGTCGTCCCGCTCGGCTGTCGCGGCCTGATCTCCAACCGGCCTCGGATACGTTCCGCTCTCTCGGCCATGATCGCAAGACCATAGTGCCCGTCCGAGCGCTGGTCACCCATGCCGTGACCGTCATCCGACACTTCGATCTGTGCGTACGGGGGATCCACCTCACAGGTGACCCAGAGGTTGGACGCCCCCGCGTGCTTGCGCGCGTTGGTGACCGCCTCCTGGGCGATGCGCAGCAACTCCGCCTCGGTGGCGGCGGGCAGCCGCGCGGTCGACTCGTCCAGCGACAGGTGCACCCGCAGCCCGCCAGATGCGCCGACGGTCCGGGCGTACTCGGCGATGGCCGCGGCCAGGCCACCGTGCCGGTCCACCTCGCTGCGCAGCTCGAACAGGCTCAGCCGCAGCTCGGTGATCACCCGGGTGACCTCCTGGCGCAGCGTCTGCAGCGAGTCGGCGGTCTCCTCGGCGTCGTCGTGCACGGTGGCGAGGGCGTTGTCGATGCCGTAGCCGACCATCACGAGTTCCTGGGCCACCCCGTCGTGGATCTCGCGGGCCAGCCGCTGCCGTTCCTCGTTGGTGGCCAGCGAGCGCACCTCGTCGAAGAGCAGCGCCGCCTCCAGGCGCAGCGCCGCCGGGCCGGTCAGCGCGGTCACCCGGGCCACCACCGACGGCGGGTACGCCTGCCCGGCGTCGGCCTCCAACACCACCAGCCCGACCGTACGCAGCCCGGCGACCAGCGGCACGATCAGCGCGGAGACGTCCCCGCCGGTGTGCGAACGCGACTGAGAGCGGGCCGCGGTCTGCGGCTGCTGGCTGGCCCAGGCGTCGGCGATGGCCGAGTCGGCGTCGAGCGTGGTCTCCCAGTCGACGCGGTCGGCGCCGATCTGGGCGAGCACCACCAGCCGCCCGCCACCGCTGGCGGAGAGCACCGCACCCCGGTCGGTGCGGGCCACCGTGCGCAACTCCTCCAGCAGGTGCTCGGAGATGCCACCGGGGTCCAGGGTCGCCCCGGGCAGCTGCCGGGCCACCGTACGGAGCTGGGTCAGCAGGCGGGTCGCCTCGGCGTACGGCTGCGGCTTGCCCTCCTGCCGGATCTGCATCACCCGGTGCAGGGTGCTGGCCGCGTACAGGCCGAGCGCGGCCAGGATCAGCCACTGGGCGCAGACCGCCAGGTAACCGGGCTGGGCCAGTTGCCGTACCCCGCCGACCTCGGTGAGCGCCCCGGCGACCAGCAGGGTCCCGGCGACGACGGCGATCAGCGTGGCGCCCTCGCGGAAACGCCGCCGCAGCGCGGTCACGGTGACCGGCACGGCGAGGTAGGGCAGCACAGCGGAGGCGCCCAGCCCACCGATGTGACCACCGACGGTGGCGACCGCCGCGACCTGGCTGGCGGCCAGGCCGAGCACCATCACCTCGGCCACCCGGCTCAGCGGCCCGACCAGGCGGTGCTGCGGCGCCAGCAACGCGGGCAGCCCGGCGGCCGCCAGCAGGGCGATCCACCACAGTTGCGCCACGTCGTGGGTGGCGAGCAGGGTGAGGACGGCGACCAGCGCGAGCACGACCACCCGCGCCGCCGCAGCGAGCGGGTGGGAGCGGGCCGGGGCCGATGTCGAGGCGGGCACGTGACGGATGGTAGTCAGGCGCCGTAGATGTCGGCGATCTCCGCCGCGTACGTCTTGTGGACGACCTGGCGCTTGACCTTCATCGACGGGGTCAGTTCGCCGGTGGCCTCGGTGAAGTCGCGGGGCAGGACCCGGAACACCTTGATCGCCTCGGCCTTGGAGACCGACTGGTTGGCCTTGTCCACCGCGGTCTGGATCTCCGCCCGCAACGCCTCGTTGCCGCGCAGCGAGTCGACGTCGGTGTCGGCCGGCAGCCCGGCCGACTCCAGCCAGGCCGGCAGGGCCTCCTCGTCGAGGGTGACCAGGGCGGCGATGAACGGCTGCCGGTCGCCGACCACCAGACACTGGCTGACCAGGCGGTGCGCCCGGACCTGGTCCTCCAGCACGGCCGGGGCGACGTTCTTGCCGCCGGCCGTCACGATGATCTCCTTCTTCCGGCCGGTGATGGTCAGGTAGCCGTCGCCGTCGAGCGAGCCGAGGTCGCCGGTGTGGAACCAGCCGTCGGCGGTGATCGCCTCGGTGGTGGCCGCCTCGTTGTGCCAGTACCCCTGGAAGACGAGGTCGCCGGCGATGAGGACCTCGCCGTCGTCGGCGATCCGGATGGTCACGCCGGGCAGCGGGCGACCGACGGTGCCGATCCGGGTGTAGTCCGGCAGGTTCGCCGAGGCGGCGGGGGAGGTCTCGGTCAGGCCGTACCCCTCGCAGACGGTCACCCCGACGCCCCGGAAGAAGTGCCCCAGCCGGGCGCCGAGCGGCGCGCCACCGGAGATCGCGTCCCGGCACCGGCCGCCCAGCGCCGCCCGCAGCTTGGCGTAGACCAGCTTGTCGAAGAGGGCGTGCTGGGCGCGCAGGCCCAGGCCCGGACCGGACGAGGTCTCCAACGCCTCGCTGTACGCGATGGCGACCGCCTCGGCCCGGGCGAAGATCTTGCCCTTGCCGGCGGCCTCGGCCTTCTGCTTCGCGCCGTTGTAGACCTTCTCGAAGACCCGTGGCACGGAGAGCACGAAGGTCGGCTTGACCTCCTGCAACTCGGCGACCAGGTGCTTGGGGTCGGCGCAGTGCGCCATGGTCACCCGGGCGTGCACCACACCGATCTGGATGAGCCGGGCGAAGGAGTGCGCCAGTGGCAGGAACAGCAGGGTCGACGCGTTCGGGCGGAACAGGTTCGGCAGCACCGGCACCGCGTTGGCGATGTCGGCGTACATGTTGCGGTGGGTCAGCACGCAGCCCTTGGGCCGGCCGGTGGTGCCGCTGGTGTAGATGATGGTGGCGACGTCCGAGGAGCCCAGGTCGGCGCGTCGCCGGTCGATCTCCGCCGGTTCCGCCGCCGCGCCCGCGGCGACCAGCTCGTCCACGCCGCCGAGGTCGATCTGCCAGAGGTGGGCCAGGTCGGGCAGATCGTCGCGGACGCCGGCCACCAGCGTGGCGTGCGCGGTGGTCTCCACCACGGCGCCCACCGCACCGGAGTCGGCCAGGATCCAGGCGGCCTGCTCGGTGCTGGAGGTCTCGTAGATCGGCACGGTGACCGCGCCGGCCGCCCAGACGGCGTAGTCGACCAGGGTCCACTCGTAGCGGGTACGGCTCATCAGCGCGACCCGGTCACCGGGCCGTACCCCGGCCGCTACCAGGCCCCGGGCCACCGCCACCACCTCGTCGCGGAACTGCCGGCAGGTCACGTCTACCCAGCCGCCGGAGTCGTCGCGCCGGATGAACTGGACCGAGTCGGGGGCGGCCTCGGCGTTGTCCCAGACCGGGTCGGTGAGGTTGGCGGAATCGCCGACCGTGACGATCGGCGGGACGGAGAACTCGCGCACCTGCACTCCCTCGTGCTCGCTGGCCGGATCGGCCGCCCTCGCGGCTGGTGTGAAACCTACCGTCTGACCGGCGTACGAGCACATCTCAGGTGGGGCGGCGCGGCGCGGCGCCCGCCACTGGACGGGTAGCCTCCCCCCATGGCGGACTCCTCCACCCAGTCGATCACCATCGGCGCGCCACCGGACCGGGTGGCGGCGGTGATCTGTGACTTTCCGAGCTATCCCGAGTGGGCCGAGGCGGTGCGGCGGGCCGAGGTCGTCGAGGAGTACGAGGACGGCTACGCCAGCCAGGTCCGGTTCGTCCTCGACGCCGGGGTGATAGCCGACGAGTACGTGCTCGCCTACGGCTACTCCGAGGACCTGTCCCACATCGAGTGGCAGCTGGTGGCGCCCTCGAAGATGCAGAAGGCCCAGCGCGGCTCGTACGACCTGGTGGCCGATGCCGACGGGGGCACCACCGTGACGTACACGCTGGAGGTGGAGCTCGCGGTCGGGATGCTCGGCATGTTCCGTCGCAAGGCCGAGAAAATGATCATGGACGCCGCGTTGAAGGAGCTCAAGCGCCGGGTAGAAACCCTCGGTTCGGCGCAGTGACGCATCCGGCGACCCGGTCGCCACGGTAGAGGAGCCCAGCATGGGTGCGACAGGTCCGGGTTCGGCCCGGGAAGAGGCGGAGCGGCTGGTCGCCACTCTGCTGGCCGGCGTACGGCTGGCCGCCGCGAATCCCGGCGCCGGGCCGTTCGGCCCGCTCGGTGGGATGGTGACCAGTGTCCTCGGTCACAAGGACGCCCCCGCCGGCCGGGGTGGTCACGCCGAACCCGTCGGCGCCGGTTTCGCCACCGGTGCTGCGGAATGCTGTGTCTGTCCGGTCTGTCGAGGTATCGCCGCCTTGCGTGACCCGAGTCCGGAGTTCGCCGAACGGCTGGCCACCGGCGCCGGTGACCTGGCCGCCGGTCTGGCCAGCTTCCTGCGGGCCTTCAACACGGCCGACCCGCACGCCGACCCCGCCGCACCTCCCTCCGCCCCGCCCCGGCCCGATCCCGGCCACGCCGGGTCCCCGTCCAGCCCTTCCGCGCCCACCGGCGGCCCGTCCGAGCCGACCGGACACAGGCCGGACGGCGATCACGTGTGGCGCGAGGCGACCCGTACCGGGCATGATTCTCAGCCGGCACCGGAGCGGGACGTCTGGTCCGCCGCCACGCGGGCGGAGGACGACGCCGCGCCGGAGGCGGAGGCCGTGCCCGGCGGCGGGCAGTAGGGCGAGCCAGGCGACGGGGCCTGACCAGGGAGGACCCGTGCCACCGGCGAGGGCAGGTGCGCGGGGTGGCACAGCAGAGGGGAGTGGCAGCGGTGACGCTGACCATCGGAGTCGACGTCGGTGGCACGAAGGTGGCCGGCGGTGTCGTCGACGACACCGGCAGGGTTCTCGTGCAGACCCGACGGGACACCCCCGCCGACGACGTCGGCAAGACCCGGGACGTCATCATCGAACTGGTCACCGAACTCGCCTCCGGATACGAGATCCAGGCGGTCGGCGTCGGCGCGGCGGGCTGGATCGACGCCGGTCGCTCGACTGTCCTGTTCGCCCCCAACCTGGCCTGGCGCGACGAGCCGCTGCGGGCGTACGTCAGCGCGGCCGTCGGGCTGCCGGTGATCGTGGAGAACGACGGGAACGTGGCCGCCTGGGCCGAGTTCCGGTACGGCGCCGCCCGGCAGGCCGACGACTCGATGGTCATGTTCACCATCGGCACCGGCGTCGGCGGCGGCATCGTGCTCGGCGGTGAACTCGTCCGGGGCGCCAACGGCATCGCCGCCGAACTGGGTCACATGCTCACCGTGCCGGACGGCCACCAGTGCGGCTGCGGGCGGCTGGGCTGCATCGAGCAGTATGCCAGCGGCAGCGCCCTGGTCCGCTTCGCCCGCGCCGCCGCCCGGCAGGAACCGCAGCGCGCCACCGCGCTGCTGGAACTGGCCGACGGCGAGGCCGAGGCGATCACCGGCCCGATGGTGACGGCTGCGGCCAAGGGCGGTGACCCGGTGTCGGCCGAGGCGTTCGCCCAGGTCGGACGCTGGCTCGGCACCAGCCTGGCGGACATGGCGCAGATCCTCGACCCGCAGGTCCTGGTCGTCGGCGGTGGCGTCATCGACGCCGGTGAGCTGCTGATGGGCCCGACCCGTCGCTCGTTCGCCGAGGCGCTCGCGCAGCGCAGCCGGCTGCCGGTGGCCGACATCCGCCCGGCCGAGCTGGGCAACTCCGCCGGTGTCATCGGCGCGGCCGACCTGGCCCGACGGATCTGAGGATGAGCGGTTCGGGCGTGCCGCTACGCGTCGTGTCGTACAACGTGCACGGCCAGCGCGACGACACCGCCGCGCTGGCCGAGGTGGTCCGCGCGACGGCACCGGACGTGGTGGTGGTCCAGGAGGGCCCGCGTCGCTTCCGGTGGCGGGAGAAGTCGGCGGCGCTGGCCGAGTCGTTCGGCCTGGTGGTCGCCGCCGGTGGGCTGCCCGCCCTGGGCAACCTGGTCCTGACCGACCTGCGGGTCCGGGTGACCGGCGCCCGCTGCCGGCGGTTCCCGCTCACCCCGGGGCGGCACCTGCGCGGCGCCGCGTACGCGGACTGCGTGGTGGGTCGGTCCGCCCGCTTCACCGTGGCCGGCTCGCACCTGTCCACCGACCCGGCCGAGCGGCCCGGCCAGGCGGAGCTGTTCCGGCGGGACCTGGCCGCCGCGCCGTACCCGGTGATCGCCGCCGCCGACCTCAACGAGGAGCCGGGCGACCCGGCCTGGCGCACGGTGGCGGAGGGGCTGACCGACACGGCGGTGGCCGCGGACCGGGCCGACCGGCTGACCTACTCCTGCGCGAACCCCCGGCGGCGCATCGACGCCCTCTTCGTCGACCCCCGGATCTCCGTGGTCGACTACGACGTGCTCGACACCCCGTTGACCCGCAGGGCCAGCGATCATTTTCCGCTCCTGGTCGACCTGCTGATTCCCGCCGCAGGCTGACCTGCGGCGGCTCCGACGGGCTGGACATCCCGCTCCGTTGTGGAGAGGATTTCGCCCGACCCGGCACCCGTGCCGAGACGAAGGAGACCCCGGTGCCCACCCCCACCGAGCACCACGGTCGGTCCGAACCGGAGACGACCCCCCTCGCCCGCAGCCGTGACGGCCGCCCCGTCTCCGACCGGGGCGACACCGTCTGCGTCATCGGCGCGGGCGCCAGCGGCCTGACCGCCGTCAAGAACCTCGCCGAGCACGGCTTCGGTGTGGACTGCTACGAGCGCGAGACCGGCATCGGCGGCGCCTGGAACTGGCGGCACGACCGCAGCCCGGTGTACGCCAGCACACACCTGATCTCGTCGCGGCCGTTCACCCAGTTCCCCGACTTCCCGATGCCCGACGACTGGCCCGACTACCCGCACCACAGCCAGTTGCTGTCCTACTTCGAGCGGTACGCCGACCACTTCGACCTGCGCCGGCACATCTGGTTCGGCACGGAGGTGGTGCGGGTCGAGCCGGTCGACGACGACCGCTGGGACGTCACCACCCGCAGCACCGGCGGGTACGGCCCGGAGCGCACCTCCCGGTACGCCGCCGTGGTGATCGCCAACGGACACAACTGGTCGCCGAAGCTGCCCCGGTACGAGGGACTGGAACAGTTCCGGGGCGAGGTGATGCACGCCTCGTCCTACAAGGACCCGGCCCAGTTGCGCGGCAAACGGGTGCTGGTGGTGGGCGCCGGCAACACCGGGTGCGACATCGCGGTGGAGGCCGCGCAGCAGGCGGCACGCTGCTGGCACTCCACCCGCCGGGGCTACTGGTACGCCCCGAAGTACGTCTTCGGCCGTCCCGCCGACCAGGTCAACGACACTCTGCTGGCGTTGCGGGTGCCGCTGCGGGTACGGCAGTGGCTCTATCACCGGACGCTGCGGCTGACCGTCGGCGACCTGACCCGTTTCGGCCTGCCCCGGCCCGACCACCGGGTGTACGAGACGCACCCGATCGCCAACAGCCAGCTGGTCTACTACGTCGGCCACGGCGCGATCACCCCGGTGCCGGACGTGACCCGGCTCCACTCGCACTCGGTGGAGCTGACCGACGGCCGGCAGATCGACCCGGAGGTGGTCGTCTTCGCCACCGGCTACCTGCCGCGCTTCGATTTCCTGGACGCGAAGATCCTCGGCGACGACGAGGGCGTCGGCCGTCCCCGGCTGTGGCTCAACGCCTTCGTGCCGGAGCACCCCACCCTCGCGGTGACCGGCCTGGTCCAACCGGACTCCGGTGTGTTCACCCTGTCGCACTGGCAGGCGGTGCTCTTCGCCCGGCTGCTGCGGCTGCGGACCACCCGGCCGGACCGGGTGACGGCGTTCGCGGCACGGGTCCGTGCCGGCGCCGGTGAGCGCTATTCGGGTCAGGTCAAGGACTCGACCCGGCACTGGTTCGAGGTGGGCCACGCCGACTACCTGCGTGTGCTGGAACGCGCGCTGCGCGACCTGGAGGGCAAGTGAGCGAGCGGGGCAGCGGCGTGAGCGAGCGAAGCGAGGCGACGGCGTGAGCGAGCTCGTACGTGTGATGCGGGCCTGGGAATGGGCACGTCCGGTGCGCCCGGTCCGCCGTGAGGTGCTCAGCGCCACGCCCGAGCTGGAGGAGGGGCGGCCACCCCTGCTGTTCGTGCCCGGGTATGGACACGGCGCCTGGGTGTACGCCGAACACTGGCTCGGGCACGCCGCCGCGCGCGGTTTCCCCGCGTACGCGGTGAGCCTGCGCGGGCACGGCGGCAGCGGCCCGGCGCCGGACGCGACGCTGCGCGCGTACGCCCACGACGTGGTGCAGGTGGCGGCGGGCCTGCCGCGCCAGGCGGTGCTGGTGGGGCACGGGGCCGGGGCCCTGGTGGTCGCGCACGCCCTGGCCCGGTATCCGGCCCGGGCGGCGGTGCTGGTGGCGCCGGTCCTCGGTGGGTGGGCGACGTTCGGTGCCGCGATGCGACGCAACCCGTTCGGCACCCTGCCGGCGGTGTTCGGCGGCGGGCTACGCCTGCACCGCCGCCAGTTGTTCAGCCGCGAGCTGCCCGAGGCCGACGCACGGCGCTACACCGGCCGGCTGGGGCGGGCGGCCCGGCGGGCCCAGTGGCGGCTGCTGACCGGGGCCGAGCCGGAGCCGCCGGTGGGGCGCCCGCCGGTGCTGGTGCTGGGCAGCCCGGACGACCTGGTGGTGCCGCCGTCGGCGCTGACCGGCGCGGCCCGCCGGTACGACTCGGCCCCGCTGCTCTTTCCCGGCATGGGACACGACCTGATGCTCGACGCGCGCTGGCAGGAGCCGATCGACGCGATCCTGGACTGGCTGGACAAGGGCCCGGCCCGCGACGACCGCCCCTGATGCGCGCGATCCCGGCCCGGTCCGCGTGGTCCGGGCCGGGGCCACCCACCTCAGCCGGTGGTGAGGTGGGTGACCAGCTCGCCGTTCTGGTCCAGGGTGGACAGGTAGGACCGGGCCCAGGCCCGGATGTCGTGTCGGTGCAGGTGCTCGCGCATGGCCCGCATCCGCGTCCGGACGTCCGCCGGGTCGGCCCGCAGCGCCGCGAGCAGGCCCTGCTTGAGCCCCTCCAGGTCGTGCGGGTTGACCAGGTACGCCTGCGGCAGCTCGGCCGCCGCCCCGGCGAACTCGCTGAGCAGCAGCGCGCCCGCGTCGTCCACCCGGGCGGCGACGTACTCCTTGGCGACCAGGTTCATCCCGTCCCGCAGCGGCGTCACCGCCATCACGTCGGCGACCCGGTAGAGCGCGGCCAGTTCGGCCCGGTCGAACGGCTGGGTCAGGTAGTGGATCGCCGGCTCGCCGACCCGACCGAACTCGCCGTTGATCCGTCCGACCTCGCGTTCGACCCGGTCACGGAGGATCTGGTACTGGCCGACCCGCTCCCGGCTGGGCACCGCGACCTGCACCAGCACGGTGTCGCGGACCTTGACGTGCCCTCCGGCCAGCAGCTCGCTGTACGCCTTGAGCCGCTGCTCGATGCCCTTGGTGTAGTCCATCCGGTCGACACTGAGGATCACGTGGTCCGGGCTGCCGAGGTCGTGTCGCAGCCGCCGGGCCCGGTCCGCAACCGCCGGTCGGCCGGCCAGCGCGGCCATCTCGGCGGTGTCGATGGAGACCGGGAACGCGCCGATCCGGACCACCCGGTCCGCGACCGCGATCCGCCGGTCGGTGGCCGGCAGGTCCAGCACCTTGGAGACCAGTTGGGCGAAGTTGTGCGCGGCCTGGGCCCGCTGGAAACCGACCAGGTCCGCGCCGAGCATGCCCTGTAGCAGTTCGGCGCGGCGGGGCAGCTGCATGAACAGCTCCGGCGGCGGGAACGGCACGTGCAGGAAGAAGCCGATGCGCAGGTCGGGCCGGAGCGTGCGGAGCAGCCCCGGCACCAGTTGCAGGTGGTAGTCCTGCACCCAGACCACCGCGCCGGTCTCGGCGACCTCGGCGGTGGCCTCCGCGAACCGCTGGTTGACCCGCTGGTACGCGTCCCACCAGCGCCGGTGGTGCTGCGGCTGCTCGACCGCGTCGTGGTAGATCGGCCAGAGAGTCGCGTTGGCGAACCCCTCGTAGTGGTCGCGCAGGTCCTCGCCGGTCAGCGGCACGGCGTGCATCCGCACCCCGTCGACATCCGGCAGGCTGGGCGCGGGACCTGTCCCGCCCGCCCAACCGACCCACGTGGCCGGGGTGTGTCGCAGTAGCGGGTGTAGCGCACTCACCAGCCCGCCTGGGCTGCGGCGCCACTCACAGGCGCCGTCGAGCGCCACGTTGTCGTCGATGGGGAGGCGGTTGGCCACCACCACGAGAGAACTCTGTCGCATCTCGGGCATTCCGATCAGCAGGGGAGTGACCGCCACGAGAAAGGAACAACCGGGCAGTCGGCGGGTGACGTGACGTACTGCGGTATTCCTACTGACAGTAAGTTACACCACTGTTACGCCCCCCTGGTGCGGGCGGTGCGCGTCCCGGTATCCGGGCGGCTACGGTGCGCGGTGGGTGGAAGGCGCCGGGGCGACCTGCACCGGCTCAGACGACCGCGCCGTCGTCCGGACCGCGGTCCTCGGCGTCACCGGGGCGCAGCCGCCAGACCAGCGTGACGAATCCGGCCAGGATGCTGGTGAAGCCGAGCAGCGTCACGATGCTCGGGTCGGCGGGGAGCAGGTCCGGGAAGAGGAACAGCACGAAGCCGAGCATCACGGCGAGGACGCCCGCCACGGCGTACTTCGACACCCGGGGCAGGGGCGGGGGCGGCGGCGGGACGTAGCGTTCGTCGTCGTCGGGGTGGTCGGGCAGGTCGGCGCCGAAGGTGTCCAGGCCCTCCAGCAGCGACGGGCCGTCGCCGTCACGAGGGCCCCGCCCCACCGAGATGCCGGAGACGTCGGCCGCGTAGGGCAGCCGGCGCACGTCGGTGGCGGTCGGGCCGGACGGCTCCTCGGGCGTCGGCCGGGGTGCGGTCATCGTGCCGCCGCCGTCGGGCTGGTCGTCCACGTTCTCCGCGGCGGGCCACGGGTGGTCCCCGCTGCCCGGCGAGCGGTGGAAACCGGCGACGATCCGTTCCCACTCGGCGTCGATGTCCGGTTCCTCGTCGGCCCGGGCGGGGGTGCCGGACTCGTCGGCGAGCTGGCTGAGGTAGTCCCGAGCGGTGCTCAGATGAGAGCGGTCCACGTAGAGCCGGTCGACCGGCCGGGCCGGGACCGTGGTGGTGCGGGTGACCGGGTTCAGGTCGGCCGAGGGTTGCAGATAGGCGGCGATACCGCCGGCGGCCAGCACGTCGAGCAGGTGCTCGCCGACGCGCGGGTCGACGTCGCCGGCGATGGCGTACTCGCTGGCGTCGAGCCCGTTGTCCCGCCGTCCCCGGCGGGCCCCACCCGCTGACACCGGACCATCCTCCTCATCGCGCCCGCCGGCGCGCGCCCGCTCCAGCCCCTCGGCGCGCCCCCGCACGCCGTGCTCTGAATCGTGACACGTCCAGGGTCGGTTCGGGGAGTGCCTTGTGGCGTGGGGTATGAAGTCGGTGTCCGTGCCGCTGGTCGCGGCCGTGCCCCTATGTCCGTTCTTGCTCGGTGCGTGCCAGGGGACACGGTGGTCACGACGCCCCGGCCGGGAGGCGGGTCGGCCCGCCCGGACGTTGTGGCGGGCGGTGGAGGTTCGTAGGCTTCCTGCCATGACCGCCCGGCCAGGCCGTGCCGTCGCGACGACCGCCTCGCCGAAAGGACGCCGGTGCTGTACTGGCTCTTGAAGTACGTGTTCCTCGGCCCGCTGCTGAGAGTCATCTTCCGGCCGCAGGTGGAGGGCCTGCACCACGTACCGGCGACCGGCCCGGTGATCCTGGCCAGCAACCATCTCTCCTTCTCGGACTCGATCTTCACCCCGCTGATCGTGCCGCGGAAGGTCACCTTCGTGGCCAAGGCGGAGTACTTCACCGGCAAGGGCGTCAAGGGCTGGTTGACGAAGATGTTCTTCGTCGGCACCGGCACCATCCCGGTGGACCGCTCCGGCGGCCAGGCCGCCCGCGCCGCGCTGGACACCCAGCTCACGGTGCTGCGTGCCGGTGGCATCGCGGGCATCTACCCGGAGGGCACCCGGTCACCCGACGGGCGGCTCTATCGGGGCAAGACCGGTGTGGCCCGGCTGGCGCTGGAGAGCGGCGCGCCGGTGGTGCCGGTGGTGATGCTCAACCTGGACGAGATCCAGCCGCCGGGCACGATCATCCCGAAGCTCGCGCGGGTGCGGATCCGCTTCGGCCCGCCGCTGGACTTCTCCCGGTACGCAGGCCTGTCCGGTGGCCGGTTCGTCGAGCGCGCCGTCACCGACGAGATCATGTACGAGCTGATGGAGCTCTCCGGCCGCGAGTACGTCGACGTGTACGCGCAGAAGCTCAAGACCCCACCCACCCCGGCGGCGTCGGTCGCGGCCTGATCCGCACCGGCGCCGGTCAGGAGGCCAGCGTCCGGGCGCCGGCGTCCGGCGGGTTAGCCAGGCGGAGCAGGCCGGGCGCGCCGTTGCGGTGCGCGAACGCGCGTACCTCGGTCAGCGGCCCGCTGCTCGCCGCCGGGTCCTCCGCCGCCGCCGACTCCCGCACCGCGAAGGTCAACGCCAGCATCCGGTCGGTGACGTCGGGGATCCCGGCGTAGATCTCGGCGGCGGCCAGGTGCAGCTCGGCGGCGCGCCGATGGTCGCCGTCGGCACCGGCCACCGCGCCGGCCACGGTCCGCAGCGCCGCCTCCGACCAGGGGGTACGGTGCCCCACCTGGTCCAGCATCGCGCGGACCCGGGCGGCCGGCTTCCGCCCGGCCAGGGTGGCCGCCCAGCCGGCGGCGGCGATCCACTCGCCGCTGGCCAAGGCGGGCACCGCCGTCCACGCCTCGGCCAACTCGTCGACGAGCGCGGCGGCCTCCTCGGTGCGCCCCTGCAACGCCCGGCACAGCGCGCCCATCGCCACCATCGTCCAGTGCAGCCGGTGGAAGCCGCTACGTCGGGCGGTGTCCAACGCCGCCGCCACGTCGTCACCGGGCGCCTGGGCGGCGGCGCCCGGGTGGCCGGGCGGCCCGGCGGCCGTCGGCACCGGCTGGCCCCGCAGCACCAACAGGCACGACCGCAGCCCGCGTACCTGCATGTCCCAGCTGCCGGTGGGGGTGTCGACGAACGCCTCGGCGGCGGCGAGCAGGCGCGGGAAGTCCCCCTCGAACCAGGCCCGCATCGCCTCACCGGAGTAGCTGGTGGTCAACGTCTGCCCGCTGGCGGTGCGGGCCGGCGCCGCCGAGAGCAGCGCGTCGGAACGTAGCCAGTCGCCCTCCTCACGGACCGCGTACGCGAGGTTCTGGGTGGCTCGGGGCAGCGCCAGGAGCTGGCCCGCGCGGCTGAACTCGACGAGCGCGTGCAACTCGTCCAGGCCGGCCCGGTCACCGGCCTGGTACCGGGCGGTCGCCGCGGTGATCCGCGCGTTGGTGCGGATCTCGGTCAGCCCGAGCCGCTCGCCGATCTCGGCGGCGGCGGCCGCCGCCGTCACCGCCGGATCGCGCTCGTAGTTGAGCATGTGCAGCCGACCCAACTCGGCGAAGGCGTCGGCCTTCTGGGCGCTGTCCGGCAGCGGCTCGAACAGCCGGACCGCCCGGTCCAGGCAGACCAGCGCCGCCTGCCGGTCGGCCCGCAGCCAGGCCGCCTGGCCGAGCAGCGTCCAGGCCCGTGCCGCGCACGCCTCGTCACCGCAGGCCAGCAGCCGGTCGGCCAGCGTCTGCACCTGCTCCGGCCCGCCGCCGGCGAGGAACGCGTTGCCGTCCCGGTAGAACGAGATCTCGGTGCTGAGCAGCTCCAGTTGCAGCCGGCCCACCGGGTCGGAGTCGTCGGCGAGGCCGAGCGCGCGGGCCGCGTGGCTGGCGGCGGCGTCCAACCCGTGCAGGGCGTACGCCCTGCGGGCGGCCCGGTGCAGCGCGGCCCGGGCCGGACCGGCGTAGCGACGGGTCTCCAGGTCCAGTGACCGGGCGATCTCGTGTGCCGCCCAGCGGTGGTGGGCCAGCACCTCGGCCAGGTCGGTGTCCCGGCTCTGCGACAGGGTGTCCAGCCAGTCGGCCGTCCGGTCGTGCCGGGCCACCCGCTCGGTACGCGGCAGCCGCTGGTAGCACACGTCGCGGACCAGCACGTGCCGGAAGCGGTACTCCGGCTGGCCGGCCATCGTGGACGCGGCCTGCTCGTGCACGAAGTCCCGCTGCTCCAGCCGGCGCAGCGCGCGTTCGACCGCCTCCACCGGCTGCCCGACGGCGGCGGCCACCGCACCGGGCCAGAACTGCACGCCGACCACCGCCGCGGCCAGCAGCACCGCCCGGTCCTTCGGGTCGAGCAGGTCGACCCGGTTGGCGATGACCGCGTGCACGCTCTCCGGCATCGGCAGGTCCAGGTGCTTCTCCAGCGACCAGCCCCGCCCCGACTGCCGCAACGCGCCCTGCTCGATTAGCATCCGGACGTACTCGTGCGCGTAGAGCGGGTTGCCGCCGGCCACCTCGATCAGCGGGGTCAACAGGTCGGCCGAGAAGGCGGCCTGGCCGAACATGTGCGCGTACAGCGCGGCGATGCCGGTGTCCCGCAGCGGCGGCAGGGTGATGGTCACCGAGCCGGTGATCGTCCCCGCCCAGCTCGGGTCGCGGTCGACCAGCTCGGGACGGGCGGTGCAGAGCAGCAACAGCGGCACGTCCCGGGCCGCCGCCCCCAACAGCTCCACGAACCGCAGCATGGCGTCGTCGGCCCAGTGCAGGTCCTCGAAGACCAGCACGGTCGGTCGGCGTGCGGCCAGCGCCAGCAGGAAGCGTCGCCAGGCCGACTCGGCCTCCTCGGCGGGCAGCGGCGTACCGGCCAGACCGACCAGGGGACGCAACGCGTCGGCGACCCGGTCGCGCTCGCCGGGCCCGACCAACTCGGCGACCGCCCCGGCGAGCCGCTGCGCGGCACTGGTGGCCGGATCGGTGTCCAGGATGCCCGCCTCGGCCTTGACGATGTCGGCCAGCGCGGCGAACGTGACGTTCTCCCCGAACGGCGGGCAGCGCCCGATCCGCCAGGTCAGCGGCTCGTCCACCAGCCGGCCGGTGTGCCGGTGCAGTTCGCGTACCAGCCGGCTCTTGCCGATGCCGGCCCGGCCGAAGACGGTGACCACCTGCGGGCGGCGGTCGCGCAGGCTGCGGTGCAGCGCGTTGACCAGCATGCCCAGCTCGTGCTCGCGGTCGATCAGCGGAGTGGTGTCCGGCTCCCGGTCGGTGGCCTGCTGGCGTACCGCGGACAGGGCCAGCCACACCTCCGTCGGCGCGGACCGGCCGCGCAGGGTGACCGGGGGCTGCTCGTCGTAGCGGATGGTCTCCCGGGTGAGCGCGTGCGTGGTCCCGTCCACCAGCACCCCGCCGGGCGGTGCCACGGACTGCAACCGGGAGGCGGTGTTCACCACGTCGCCGGCGACGATCGCCTGCCCGCCGTCGCGGGCGGCGGCCACGTCGACGAGCGCCTCGCCGGTCGCCACGCCGACCCGGAAGCGCAGCCCGTCGGTGCCGGTGGGGGTGAACCGGGTCAGCACCCGTTGCAGCTCCAGACCGGCGCGGACACAGCGCAACGCGTCCGTCTCGGTGGCCACCGGCGCGCCGAACAACGCCATCACCGCGTCGCCGATGTACTTCTCGACCACCCCGCCGTACTGCCCGACCACCCGGCGGGCGGCGGAGAAGAAGCCGGTCTGCATGCCCCGGACCAGCTCCGGGTCGGCCCGCTCGACGTACGGCGTGAAGTCGATCAGGTCGACGAAGAGGACGCTGACCCGACGCCGGTCCTCCTGCGGAATGGCCGCGGGACGGTCGCTGCCGGCCCGGGGGGTGCCGCAGGAGGTGCAGAAGGCGATGTCGGCGGCGAGTGGGTGGAGGCAGTGCGGGCAGACGGCACCGAGCTCCCTGCCGCAGCCACCGCAGAAGCGGTCGCCGTCGGCGGCGGTGCGTCCACAGCGATCACACTGTGCGGTGATGACACCCTCCACTGGCGAGCCCCCGACGCCCGGGGGCGCAGGTCCGAGTATCGCTGCCCGGCGGACTGTCGGGTACCGGGCTGTTGGCTTGTGGACACTCCTCCGGGCGGTCCGACGTGTGTCGAACGGCTAGATTCAGGCAGCCGATCTCATGGAACACGCTGATCAGGGGGACAGCCTCATGGTGTACGTCATGTTGAAGAGTGACTGGACCGACGGTAACGGAACCACCCACCCCGCCGGTGACTCGGTGGACGTGGACGCCGCCACCCTCGCGCTCCTGCAGGCGCAGGGCATCGTCGGTGAGGTGCCGGGGTCGGGCAAGGACGGCACCGACTGGGCCGGTCCGGGCGGTACGGACTGGGCCGGTCCGGGCAGCACCAAGCCCTGACCTGGAGGGTGCGCGGGCGGGGCCGGGGACGATCGTCCCCGGCCCCGCCCGTTCGTCGTTTCCGCCTCGGCGCGGTGGGTCAGCGGTCGCTCATGCCCGCCCGGCGGCGTAGCGCCGGCACGTCGGTGACCACGATCCGGCGACCCTCGGTGCGCAGCCAGCCCCGGTTGGCGAACGACCCGATCGCCTGGTTGACGCTCTGCCGCGAGCCGCCGGCCATCTCGGCGAGCTGGCTCTGGTTCAGCTCGATGGTGATCATCGGAGCCTGGCTCTCACCGGCGAGCCGGACCAGTGTCTTGGCGACCCGACCGGGCAGGTCGAGGAAGACGTGGTCGGCGTTCTGCTCGGTGAGCCGGCGGATGAGCGCGCCCAGGGAACGCATCACCGCGTCCAGGATGCGCGGATTGGAGTGCACCAGCTCCATGAAGGCGCCCCGGGACAGCGCGAGGGCGGTGCAGTCCTCGATCGCCTCCGCCGAGGCGGACCTCGTGGAGGCGTCCAGCAACGAGACCTCACCGAGGACGTCCGGCGGTCGGATCACCGACAGCACGGCCCGTTCGCCGGTCGGCGCGGTGCGGAACACGGCCACGGCTCCCCGTCGCAGCACGATCAGCGACTCGCCGGGGTCGTTCTCCACGAACAGCAGCTGACCCTTGCGGTACGTCCGGGGCACCGCAGCGGCGATGACCCGCTGACGCACCTCCGGCTCCAGCCCGGCGAACATCTCCACACCCGTGAGCGCGTCGCCCGGCTCCGGCAGGCGCATCTCCACGGCCCCACCCCTCCCCCGGTAAAGGACCCCACTCGCTCACCGGGTGAGCCTGGCGGCCCCTGACGAGGTGGTCTGACACCCGTGCGGCGTCCGGCAGCGGTACACATCAGATCATGACGGTCC
Source organism: Micromonospora craniellae (assembly GCF_014764405.1). Taxonomy (NCBI): domain Bacteria; kingdom Bacillati; phylum Actinomycetota; class Actinomycetes; order Micromonosporales; family Micromonosporaceae; genus Micromonospora; species Micromonospora craniellae. The sequence continues at coordinate 5,210,879 of NZ_CP061725.1, forward strand.
GGTCGCTTGCTGTACACCCCTCAAATCACTTCCGTGACAGCTTCGAGCTGCGGTGATCTTCCCACAGGGTTCTTGGAAGCGCTCCCGGGTAGGTGACCCGGGCGTGACGCCCCGGCGGGCGTCGGCGAGGATGGCCGGGATGGCCTACCGCTACTTCTACGACTGCGAATTCATCGAGGACGGCCGGACCGTCGAGCTGGTCTCGATCGGCGTCGTCGACGAGTACGACCGCGAGTTCTACGCGGTCTCCACCGAGTTCGACGCGACCCGCGCCGTGCCCTGGGTACGTCGCCACGTGCTGGACAAGCTGCCCTCTCCGGCGGACCGGGCGTGGCGCTCGCGGGAGCGCATCCGCGACGAGCTGTACGACTTCCTGGTCGAGCCGATCCGCGACCGGCCCGGTGAGGAACTGGAGCTGTGGGCCTGGTACGCCGCGTACGACCACGTGGCGCTGGCGCAGCTCTGGGGGGCCATGCCGGCCCTGCCCCGGGAGATCCCCCGTTACACCAAGGAGTTGCGGCAGCTCTGGGAGGAGCGGGGGCGGCCACGGCTGCCGAACGCCGACGCGGCCCGCCACGACGCCCTGGTCGACGCCCGGCACAACCTGGCCCGGTGGCGGGCGATCACCGGTTCGTAGCGCCGGTGTCCGGTATCGCCTGGGACGGTCGCACCACCGGTCTGCTCGGGTCGGCGGGTCCGGCGGCGGGCGGCGGCCCGGTGGGTGCCGGTGACGGCGGCTACTGACTGGTAACCGGGGCGCGGTGTGAGGTGGACCGGCACGGCGACTACAGTTTGCCGGGACGGCCCGCCCCGGGCCGGCAACGGTGCCGAGGTCTGACCTGACACGTATCCTGGGGCTTGATCGGGCTTGACCGAATTGCTCCCCAGGAGGATGAGCGGATCATGCGTATCGGCGTGCTCACCGGCGGCGGCGACTGCCCGGGTCTCAACGCGGTCATCCGGGCGGTGGTCCGTAAGGGCGTCGCCAGCTACGGCCATGAGTTCGTAGGGTTCCGGGACGGCTGGAAGGGCCCGCTGGAGGGTCTGTCCCGTCCGCTGGGCATCGCGGAGGTCCGTGGGATCCTGCCGCGCGGCGGCACCATCCTCGGCTCCTCGCGGACCAACCCCTTCAAGATCGAGAACGGCGTCGAGCGGATCAAGGAGAACCTGGCCGCGCAGGGCGTCGACGCGCTGATCGCCATCGGCGGCGAGGACACCCTCGGTGTCGCCACCAAGCTGCACGAGCTGGACGTCAAGGTCATCGGCGTGCCGAAGACCATCGACAACGACCTCGGCGCCACCGACTACACCTTCGGCTTCGACACCGCGGTCAACATCGCGATGGAGGCGATCGACCGGCTGCACACCACCGCCGAGAGCCACCACCGCACCCTGGTCGTCGAGGTGATGGGCCGGCACGCCGGCTGGATCGCTTTGCACGCCGGCCTGGCCGGTGGCGCCAACGTGATCCTGCTGCCGGAGCGGCAGTTCGACGTCGAGCAGGTCGCCGGCTACGTCGAGAAGCGCTTCCAGCACCAGTACGCCCCGATCGTCGTGGTCGCCGAGGGCGCCCAGCCGCTGGAGGGCCAGATGGTCCTGCAGAACCAGGAACTGGACTCGTTCGGCCACGTCCGGCTCGGTGGCATCGGCCAGTGGCTGGCCGAGCAGCTGGAGGCCAAGACCGGCAAGGAGGCTCGCACCGTCGTGCTCGGGCACATCCAGCGCGGTGGCACCCCGACCGCGTTCGACCGGGTGCTCGCCACCCGGCTCGGCCTGCAGGCGATCGATGCCGTGCACGAGGGCGACTGGGGCAAGATGGTCGCGATGCAGAGCACGGACATCGTCCGCGTCCCGCTCGCCGACGCCACCCGCGAGCTGAAGACCGTGCCGCTGGAGCGGTACGCCGAGGCCGAGGTCTTCTTCGGCAGCTGATCGTCGTCCCGGTGTCGCGGCGGGCCACCCGGTCCGCCGCGACACCGGCACCCGAAGGGGGTACGTCAGGTGTCAGCCGGGGTGCACACCGTCGCCGTGATCGGCGCGGGCAAGATCGGCGAGCTGATGCTCTCCGGCCTGCTGCGGTCCGGCTGGCCGGTGGACCGGCTGCTGGCCACCGCCCGCCGGCCGGCACGCGCCGAAGAACTCGCCGCCCGCTACGGCGTCCGGGTGGTGGACAACCTCACCGCCGTCGACGAGGCCGACGTGCTCGCCGTCTCGGTGAAGCCGCAGGACGCCGCCGCCCTGCTGGACGAGATCGGGCCCAAGGTGCCCGCCGACAAGCTGGTCATCTCGCTCTGCGCGGGCCTGCCCAGCGGCTTCTTCAGCCGCCGGCTGCCCGAGGGCACCCCGGTGGTCCGGGTGATGACCAACACCCCGGCCCTGGTGGACCAGGCGATGACCGCCATCTCCGCAGGGGCACATGCCACCGGTGCACACCTGGCGCTGGCCGAGGAGATGTTCAAGCCGCTCGGCGCGACGATCCGGGTCCCCGAGACCCAGCAGGACGCCGTCACCGCGCTCTCCGGCTCCGGCCCGGCGTACTTCTATCTGCTGGTCGAGGCGATGACCGACGCCGGCATCCTGCTCGGCCTGCCCCGGCAGGTGGCGCACGACCTGATCGTGCAGACCGCGATCGGCTCCGCGGTGATGCTGCGGGACTCCGGCGAGCACCCGGTGAAGCTGCGCGAGGCGGTCACCTCACCCGCCGGCACCACCATCTCCGCCGTACGCGAGCTGGAGAACCACGGCGTACGCGCAGCGCTGCTGGCCGCCCTGGAAGCGGCCCGCGACCGGGCCCGCGAACTGGCCGCCCAGGCTGAGTGAACGGCACCGGCCGGACGGGCTGGCCGACCCGGCGACACCGGTCCGCGGCGGACTCGTTCCGCCGACCGCCGTGCCGCATACTGTCGCGGTGTTCACACTCGCCCAGGCCCGACACCTGGTGGCCACCCTGCACCCGCGCATCGACGAGCTGATCCGGGTCCGGGCCGACCTGGCCGAGTTGCAGACCGACCTGGCCCACCACGGGCTGAGCGCGCTCGGCGGCCGACCCGAGGTGAAGGGGCTGGAGGCCCGGCTGCACGCCATCCTCGACGACATCCGGCAACACGGCATCGAGATCAAGAACGTCGCGCCGGTGCTGCTCGACTTCCCCGGCGAACGGGACGGCCGCCAGGTGCTCTGGTGCTGGCTGGAAGGCGACAGCGACGTGCGCTGGTACCACCGTGCCGACTGCGGCTTCGCTGGCCGCCGCCCGATCTGATTCGGCCCCCTATCGTTCAGCATGCAATCTACCGTCTAGGAGGTACTGGCCTTTATTGTGCAATGCTGCGGTGAGGGCAAGACCTGGGTCGACGCCGGCTTCAAGAACCGCGTCGTCGAACACGGCGCCGCCCTCGGCGTCGACGTCGAGATCGTCACCAAAGACCCCCAGGTCAAAGGCTTCAGCGTGGTCAAACGCCGATGGGTCGGCGAACGCGCCATCGGCTGGCTCATGCACCACCGCCGCCTCGTCCGCGGCTATGAAGCCCGACCCCACAACTCCGCCAGCATGATCACCCTCGCCATGATCGACAACCTCGCCAAACGCCTCACCACCGAAACTACCCCAACCTGGCGAGAACCCCTAAAAACACAAAACACGCAAAATACGTGAATCGGACGTCCTCTGACGGCTGGTGCTGATGAATCCGTGATGTCCGAGCGAGGGGATGACGGCTCAGCGCAAGCCGCTCGGGTCGATGTACCCACGCTGCACGGCGCGGACGAGGCGACGGGGAACGTGATAGGTCATGCCGCCGACCTGGACGGGCACGAGGTCGACCGGAGCCGCTTTCCAGTTGGCGCGGCGGTGACGGGTGTTGCTGCGGGACATACGACGCTTGGGAACGGCCATCAGGACTCCTTCAGAAAGTGGAACAATTACCAAATCAGGCTACGTGGGAGATCGGCCCGAGCCAGGGTTCGAGCCCATCCCACGGCTCGTTCCACAGCCGGCCCCGACTCGCCAGCTCCTCATCGGTGAGCAGGCAACGGTTGAACGCCTGAACGATCTCGGCAGCACCGTCGTCGAGACCGACGACGGTGATGCGGGTCATCGGCTGACCCCCTTTCCATGTCTGACCGGCTCCGATGCTCGCCTGGCCGCCGGCACCGTCCCACACGCAGACGGCGTTGGGTCGGGTGGGCACCCAGAAACAGCCCCGGGAACGGCGTGGCCCGCCGCCGAGGTTGACTATCTCGTCCTGAAGCCGGAGGGGGTGGAACGACCGGTCGGAACGCAGGTCGAGCCGCCAGACACCGCTTGAATCGAGCGGCGGGAGGGCACCGCGTCGTACGTTCGACACCCAGTGCTCGACCGATTCGTGGTGGCGGATCCCAGTGGTCAGGGCAACGGCGTCGAGCGCCGACAGGTCGGTTACCACCGGTACCCGAGGTCGGGCCAACGCCCGGACGAGCGCTGTCTCGTCCGGATCGGGCTCGCAGGTAAGGCTGACCAGGTCGGCGTACTCGACCATGGCGCTGGACACCTCGGCAACGCCACGTCGGTCGTCCTCGGCGGTGGCGATACCCCGTTCATCGAGCAGGTCGTCGCCGAGCAGGTCGCCCGCGACCGTAGTACCGTCGAGCGCGGTGACGACGGCGGCGATGGCGACGTGGGGAGCGTTGCGTGGGGCCCAGCATACGACCCGGCAGACCTGGACTGCTTCAGCAGCGATCGGTAGGCAGGCGACGATGCTCTTCCATCGGCCCTGCGCGGCGACCCGTTCAAGGGTGGGCACGATGTCTTCGCGGATCGCGCAGGAAACGCAGGCGTGAGCGAGGTTTATCTCCTCGTGCTCGACGATGCCTGTCACGTCGCTGACGACGCGAGTGAGAACCTGCCGCCCGACGTCGATGGTATGGCGCACTGCGACGGCTTGCGGCAGTCCGAGCTGGAGCGACAGGGAAGCCGCCAACATCGCACTTTCCTGCACGCCAGTGACCAGGACAACCGGAATCCGGCGCCGGGAGAGACGCGGGCGGACCTTGTCAGCCATGCGGATGCGCCGCAGCGGTTGCCGGTGATGTGGCAGCGTTCGCCCCCCGACCGGAGCCCCGCCCCGGACCCGCGGACGCCCATGGGGCAGAAGGCCCATCTGCCCAGCTGGGGACGGAGTCATCGGGGTGACAGAGGTGTTGCTTCACGGTGCACTCCAAAGCGAGTTAAGGGTAACGGTTTTCATTGTACTCAAGGGTGAGGGGCGTGGATCCAGCTGGACGGCAACTCGGGGCGCACAGTTCCGCCGACCGCACCATTGCGCTCTCGCTGAGGTGCCCTCGCTCGGTTCCGGCCACAGCCCAGCGGATGGGCCCGGACCCAGATGGGTACGAAGGTACCCGCATATCCGGATCTTGGACCCCGATCAGCCGGTCGCTCCTACTCCGTGCGGTGGTTCAGCCGCACGGCGCGTAGCACGACGTCGTTGACGTGGTGGGTGCTGATCGCTCCCGGGGGGCGGGGGCGGGTCTCGTTCACGTCGATGCGCCAGTCGCCTGAAGCCAGGATCTCGGCGACGATCTCGTCGATGCCGACGTACGCCTCCGGGTCGTACATGCGAGTCTGCTCGCCGGGGTCCGACGGGTGCTGAAGCCAGGTCAGGTCGTGGCCGACGACGAGCAGCGTCCCACCGACGGCCACGGCGTCGAGTAGGTTGCGCAGCCCGCGCTGCTCAGGGGTGCGCTGGAACGAACCGTACTGCAGGGAGACGAGATCATAGGTCTCGTCCGCATACGCGGCGGGGTCGTTGGCGTCGCTGTGCAGCGTGCGGACCTTGAGCCCGCGGCGTTCCGCTTCGGCCCGGATGCGGTCGAGTGCCTTGTTGGAGACGTCGGAGGCGGTCACCCGCCAGCCTCGTTGGGCCAGCCAGAGCGCGTCGGCTCCCTCCCCCGCGCCGACGTCGAGCGCCCGCCCGGGGGGCAGGTCCGTCGCCTCCGCCGTGAGGGTGCCGTTCGGGTTGGCGCTCCACATGCGTTCCTGATCCCCGTATCGGCCGTCCCATTCGATCGCGACGCCGGAGGGGCGGACACCCGCTGTGGTGTCTTCGGCGGCGAGGCTGAAGGCGATCTGGGCACCGATCCAACTACCATTCGCCGCAGACTGCAGGACCTGGGCGCTCGGGTCCGTCAGGTTCCCGGCGGCGAAGAGGCCCTCGACATTGGTCCGTCCAGTGGGGTCGACCGCGACGAAGTTACCGAGTCCATTGGGGTGGGCGGTGGTGTCGATACCGAGCCCGGCGAGCATCTCGACCCGAGGACGGAACCGGGCCCCGGTGAAGACCGCGTCGGCCGGCAGGCGGTGGCCGTTGGTGAGCTCCACGATGAGTGACCCGTCCGGGTCGGCGTCGGCCACCCGACGCACCGCGCCCTCGACCACCGGGACCCCAGAGGCGACGAGGGACTGCACCGTGGCCGGGTCGATGCCCGTCGCGTCATGCAGAACCACGGTCAACTGGTCGGTCAGGTGCCGCATCAGCGGGGTCGGGTGCAGACCGATCCCCGTCGTGACGATCTGCACGACCCGCAGGTCGCGGACCTCCCAGCCGTGGCAGAACGGGCAGTTGAACACCTGACGGCCCCAACGCTCGGCGAGGCCGTCAATGTCGGGAAGCTCATCGAGGATGCCGGTCGCGGCCAGTAGCCGCCGTGCGACGAGGCCGTGACCGCCCGAGAGTTCGAGGTGGAAGCCGTCGTCTTCCTTCCGCGCCGCTAGGACACGGCCGGTGAGGATGTTGCCGCCATAGCTACGGACCTCTTCCCGCCCGATAGCGCGCATCGCCTCCGGTGGGGTGCCCTCGCGTCCGAGGTAGCCATGCATGTGCGCTGCCGGAGCGTTCCGCGGCGTGTCGTCGTCGACGACGACGACCGAGCGTCGCTGACGGGCAAGCTGCAGCGCGGCCGCCAGACCGGCCGCCGATCCGCCGATGACGGCGACATCGCACCTGCGCACGATGCTCTGGTGCGGTGCGTGTTCGTGTCTTCCGTGGGCATGGTCTGTCATGTGTCCAGCGTAGGATGCCAAGCGGGAAGTGAAAGGGAGATTGCGGAATCTGCAAGGTTCCCGCATGCTGGGGACATGAGCAACCGCAGTGAGGTGGAGCGTCTGGCCCGCGCCCGGTTGCGGAGCATCCGCACCACGCTCGGCTACTCCCTGGACGAGCTCGCTCGGCGCAGCAACCTCAGCCCGTCGACGATCAGCCGGGTCGAGACGGGTAAACGGACGCTCAGCCTCGATGTGCTGGTGCCGCTGGCCGGCGCGCTACAGATCAGCCTCGACGTCCTCTTCGAGGCGCCCAGCGACGAGGACGTGGTGATCCGTCCCGTGCAGCACCGTTCGGGATCACGCGTCACCTGGCCGCTGAGCCGCGTCGATGGGCGCACCATGGCGATGAAGGTCCGGTTGGAGCCCGAGGCGACCATGCCCGCCCAGCGGGTCCATCCGGGGTACGACTGGTTCCTGGTGCTTGAGGGCAGGGTGCTGTTGTGGCTCGGTGAGCGGCAGATCGAGGTCGCAAAGGGCGAGGCAGCCGAGTTCTCGACGATGACACCGCACTCGATGACAGCGCTCCACGGGCCGGCCGAGCTAATCATGATCTTCGACCGAGAGGGACAGCGCGCGCATCTACACCAGTGAGAGCGCGTGCCAGAAGGCGACGTCGGGCTGGTCGGGCGACGGCCGCTGTGGTGTCGCCTGTTCAAATCCACCCGGTAGTGGCTCGGCAGCTTGGGTAGGTGCGGACCTCGCATCCGCCTCCGCGCAGGTAGCCGACGAGCCGATCAAGGTCATCGGTGCCCACCATCTGAGGTCATGGACCGGATCGAGTCCCGGCCTGGTCAGCATGGCGGAGATGCCCGCCGTCAGGCCGGTGCGGGTCTGGTGCAGGTCGGCGAGCAAGGCGCTTCCGTGGTTCCGGGCCTCACGAAACCTTTACAAGATCACGACCCCGTGAATATCCAGGGCTTACTTCTCGTGGCAATTGGTTGACGCTCCAAGATCTGAAAATCTACAAGGACGGCTGACCGGTAAACTTTAGGGTCACTTCGCCGGCGGGGAGGAGCTGTCGTGCCCCAATGAAGCGTCGGGCCACCAACAAGCCAGCATCATGGGCGGCTTGGCCGCCGTGGCTGGCTGAGGCATCTGTCACGAGCCATGGGGTGAGATCTCGCTCGAATGCGTCTACGGCTGACTTGAGCACGCAACTCTCGGTGGCCACACCGCAGAAGAAGAGGTGCGTCCAGCCCTCCCGGGCGGCGAGGTCAGCGCCCTCGCTCGTGAAGTATGAGTAGATGCGCTTGTCGACCACAGCCCGTGCCCGAGCGGCGTGTTGGCTCAGCTCGGGCACGATCTCCGTCTCCGGCGCGTGCTGTACCGCCGACCAGTGGATTAGACGCTCGAACGGGCTGCCCGGGTAGTTATGGTAGCGGGTGAAAACGACGGGTTGGCCTGTCGCCTCCCAGCGTTCGACCAACTCCACGACCTTGGGGATGACGTGCCGGCTTCGGTCGTTGATGAAGCCGTTCTGCATGTCGATGACGATCAGGGCGGCACGTGTGCTGCTCATGCGGTGACTCTGCCACCTATCATCTCGGCCTCGCGAAGCGCGGTCTGCGCCTGCGTCAGCCGCTCCGGTAGGCCACTCGTCGTGACGGCGGCCTGACGCAACAAGCAGTGCTGCGCCGTCTCCTGAGCGCGTGCCGTGGTGAGCCGCGAGTGCGCAGCCCTCAGGAAGCGCCAGCCGAACCTCGGCGACATCACCGGGTCGCGACCGTCCTCTACGGCCCGTTGGATGTGTCGGCAGTAGGCCCATAGCATCTGCACATCGCCCTCAAGCGAGACGAGTTCGTCAACCGTGAGTGCTCGCTCGGGAGAGAGCGGATGGTAGGCCAGCCCTGACCACGTCGCGAAGCCGACGGATACGCCAGGTATCCCGAATGATTCAACGCTAGGTTGATCGAATCCCTCGGCCAACAACTGGGCCTCGACATGTTGCCAACTGGCTGTGGCCGAGGCGACGCGTGGCGGTTGACCAGCACGGATGGGAGGCTCAAGAGGCGAACCGCGTTCTCCAGGTCCTCGCGGCGGCACCCTGGCTCGTGCAGGAGGTACATCGACATCACGTACTCAGGCATCGCTGCCTGGCTGTCGGGCTGCTTGGGCAGAAGCTGATCGATCTGCTGGGCTGCCCAGGGCAGATCACTCTCGTAGCTGGCGTATCGCCATGCTGCGAATTCCCGTTGGCCCCAATCCCTTGACACGTTCCGGATCGGGTGGGGTTGTCCTGCGTCGATCGCAATCTATAGGCCGCTGGCAGCACCATGAGTGATCTTCGTGTCACTCGGTGTCAGCTCTGGGTTCTGTCGACCTGGGGAGGCCGGACATGGCGGTGTTGTACCCAGCGGTGCAGGTTTCCGGAGGGCTGCTGCCCGGCGGTGTGCTTCAGCGGATCGGCGAGGGCGACCCGGATGTCCCGGGCATCGATCCGGTCTCCTACGATTTGGGCCGCCAGTGAGCCGGTGCGCCGCCTGGCCAACGCCAAGTACCTGTACCTGCGCGAGACGTACGCGGATTTCACCAAGCGGAGGAACCGGGGCGTCGGCTCCATCGCGCGGCTGGCCCGCGACGAGTGGCTGGGCCGGGCCGCCGGACCGGCGGGTGCCGCGCCGCACGCCATGGTCCAACAGTTGCTCAACCAGAGCGACCGGCACCTCTGGGCGGTGCTCTCCAACGGCCAGCGCCTGCGGCTGCTGCGCGACTCGACAAGTCTGGTCGGCTCGTCGTACGTCGAGTTCGACCTTCAGTCGATCTTCGAGGGGGAGCTGTTCGCGGACTTCGTGCTGCTGTTCCGGATGGCGCACGCCACTCGGCTCAAGCCCCAGGACGAAGCGGTCGGCCCGCCGTCCTGCCTGCTGGAACAGTGGAGGGCGTATGGGGCCAAGCAGGGGGAGCGGCTCTCACCCGGCTGCGTGGCGGCGTCGAGGCCGCGCTGGAGATCCTCAGCCTGCTGTCGAGCTACACGGCCCGCGACCTCACGCCGTACGCCCGGGACCTCGGCGACCAGGGGGCGCCGTTCGGGTGGGATCCCCGGCGGCGGGAGCTGATCCGTGCGGAGCTGGAGGCTGCCTACTTCCACCTTTATGGCCTTACCCGCGACGAGGCCGACCATGTCCTCGACACCTTCGCCGTCTTCAGACAGCGCGAGGAACGCACATACGGTGAGTACCGGATGAAGCGTCTGATCCTTGATCGCTACGACGCCATGGCCGAGGCTGTCCTCATGGGACGATCTCGTTTGCCGCTCCTCGACCCGCCACCCGGCCACGGGCCACACCACCGGGTGCGATCGGAAGAATCGTGGTGACGGGTTACGGCAACATCGACGAAGCAGGCCGGCGAATACCGCGGCGGGACATGACCAGCCGCCCGTTCCCTGACCTGACCGGGCAACAGCCCTCGGCCATCCTGAACAGCCTGCGCGAATGGGCGGAGGGCCAGGCTGAGGACACGATCGCGTGGTACCTGCGCGACAAGGCGGCGCGCCGCAGGATCTCCCGCCTGCTTCGCGGGTGCGCGATCCTGCTGGGCATCGCCGGGGGAGTGGTGCCGCTACTCAGCGCGGCGAGCGCCGGTATCGGTGCGAGCTGGGGCTACGTGCTGCTCGCCATGGCGGGTGGGTGCCTGGCGTTCGATCATTTCTTCGGGTTGTCATCGGCCTGGATGCGCGACATCGCCACCGCGCAGGCGCTGCAACGAGCGCTCACCGAGTTCCGGCTGGACTGGGCGACCACCGGTCTGCGTACTGAGGCCAACGGTGGATACGGCCCGGTCGGGCCGGAGGTGGCGCGGCAGCGTGAGGAACTGATCCGGGTGCTGGTGACGCGGACCGCCGAGCTGGTGGAGGCGGAGACCGGCGAATGGCTGAGCGAGTTTCGCACAAACATCGGTGACCTGAACCGGCGAAGCGAATGGACGGCCTCGTCAGCTCAGCCCTCCGCCGACCCCGCCCTGAGACAGCCGGGCTCCAGCTGAGCCGCCTTCGAATCGGCAGGTGCGGCAAAGGTGTAGTGTTCGCGCAGCTCATCGAAGGCGTCCAGCGTGACGTCCGGCGCGTACTGCGATGACTCGGCGTCCGCGCTCTCGGCTGCCCTGACGGCCGCTGGCTCCCAGTGGGGCAGCCGCAACGATGTCGGCCTGCCGCCACCCCGTCTCGGCCATCCCCAGCGGCATGTCAAGGCCGATCACGGGGTGCTGCTGGTGTCGTTCGACGCGGCGACCGGGGTCTGCGAGGCGGGCTGCTGGCTGGAACCGGCGGCCGAGGGGCGTGGCCTGGTGACTCGCGCGGTCGAACGGATCATCGACTGGGCGCTGGTGGAGCGCGGCCTGCGCCGGGTCGAGTGGCGCACCGACGCCGGCAACGTCCGCAGCATCGCGGTGGCCCGTCGGCTCGGCATGCGGCGCGACGGCGTACTGCGGAAGGTGTTGTCCCGCCCGGGCGGGCTCGACGGCCGACGGCTGACGGGTGCGGGCCCCGGCCAGGAGGGCTCAGGGAGAGGCGGTCAGAGGGCGAAGCGGATGGCGAGGGTGCCGTCCATAGTGTCCCGAGAGTGCTGTCCATAGTGTCCGCAGCCGGCATTGACGGGCTTAATGAAAATCAGTATCGTTTTCATGTCCTGCTGGTAGCCGGCAGACCACTCTGCCGGTCGTTCGTCCCGAGACAGGAGTTTGCATGCTCAAGATCCGACACGCCCGGCGCACCATGATCGCCGGCCTCGTCGGCCTCTCGGTTGCGTTGGCCGTGCCCGCCGGGCCGGCAGCCGCCGATGTCTACGCCACCAACGACATCACCGCCGGTCACATCGACATCGTCAACATCGAGTGCCCGTCGAGTCCCTCCCTCGCGTTGACCACCAAGCTCGATTCGGGGACCCCGATCAACCCGACCGACCTGCACAACTACGCCTTTGTGCACCAGGACGCGGCCAGCCCCTACGTGTCCTGGGTGCCGACCACGGGTACGGCCGGTTACTGGCAGGTCAGCATCTCCTCCGCCACGATGGGGTCGGCGCCCTGGGTCGGCTTCAACTTCAACGGCAGTTGCGCGGGCAGCGGCAACGTGTGGCTCAGCCAGGCGAGCGCCGCCAACCCGGGCCGGGTGGAACTGCGCAACTCCGGCGGATCGGTGGCGCTGAGCACGGCTACCAGTGCGACGTACGCCCTCGTCTCCGGCCAGCATACGCACTTCGAGTGGCGGTTCTACGCTTCGTCCAAGCCGACGACGGCCGCCACGTACCGGCTGTACTTCGGGTTCGGTAGCAACGGACCGCCGCTGAGCACGCAGAACTGGCTCGAAGCCGAGTTCGTCATCGTCCCCTGAGGTCCGTCAGCGACACCCGGTGCCCGGAATCATCCATGTTTCCGGGCACCATCCCCTGTCCTCACCCCTGCACCACGAGTCCTTAGGGTTGCCATGTTCTCGCACCTCCGTCTCGGACAGACACGGCTCTCCGCCCACGTTGTCGTACTCTCCGCCGTTGTCGCGGTCGGCCTGGCCGGGCTCGCCGCAGTGCCGCTGCTCGCGTCGGCCGCCGATCCGCTCCCGGCGCAGACGCCAGCGGGCAGGTATCAGCTCACGGCGTATCCGGACGAGAGCGGTGCGATGAACATGGCGCTGTTGGACGATCAGACCGCCGAGATCGTCACGGTGAATCCCGACGGTCTGGCGTTCCGGGTCGCGTCGGACGCCGTCACCGAGGTGCCGGCGGATGAGTCGTACGCCTGGCTGGGGGAGGCGGGCGCGACCGGCTTCACCACCCGGGGGGCCTCCGACCCGGCCGCCGACGGCCTGGTGTTGTCCTTCAGCGCGAACGGTCCCCTCGACTACTACTACGACCACCTGATCCCGGCGGGAGCCCAGGTCTCCTTCACGGCGACCGACGTCGTCGGCCCGGGTGCGTTCGCCTACTACCAGACGGCCATGCCCTGGGAGAATCCGGACGCCGACGTTCCGATCGGATTCCGCTTCGGCACCGGGGCCCAGCGGGACGGCACACCACAGTCGACCGTTCCGACGGAACTGGATCCCTACAGCTACAAGCCGACCCGGTTCCGGTTCGACGCAGCCGGAATGTACTGCCTCACGATGACCGCGCAGACGCCACTGCTCGACGGCGGCACGGCGGCGAGGTCGCTGTCGATCCGGTTCGCGGTGGGCGACACGACGCCGGCCGACGCCGCATGCGGTTCCGCCGCACCGACCGGCCCGCTGCCCACTCCCAGCGGTTCCGCCGAACCGAGCCCGACCGGTTCTCCCAGCCCCAGCCCCAGCCAGCCCACCGACCCGACGGTCGCCGACTGGGTGGTCCGGGAAGGGCACATCGACGCGATCGCCGCCCAGCTGGACGACGACGGGTTGTCCCTGCGGGCGAAGTACGACGTTCCCCGGGAGGCCCGGCAGGCGTGGATCGAGTACGACGACCTGGTGCTCGCCACGCCGGACACCGCCAGGCACACCACCCCGACGGCCTACTCGCCGGGCGACGACTGGAGCTTCATCGCACCGCCCGGCAGCACGTACTGGAACCTCCCGCTCGACCAGCAGGCGGGCATGCCGTGGGCCGGCCTCAGCACCGAGTCTCCGACCCTTGCCGCCCTCGGGGACAACAGTGTGTTGTGGCGGGTCGATGCCGTCACCGGTCCCGGCGGCGCCGCCGCACCCGGGGAGTTCACGCTCTGGCAGGGCGAGCCGCAACGGGGGCAGCAGGCCGTCGACCGGCAGGACCTGCCCGAGGCGAGCACCCGGCTCGGCCTGCCGGCGGCGCAGTGGGTCCCGTTGCACCGGCACGCGCACTACAACTGGTCCTTCACCGCACCCGGTGTCTACTGCGTGGCGATGAGCCTTCGAGCCGAGACGTCGGCCGGGCAGCGCCTGACCGATTCCGAGCAGCTCACCATCGCCGTCGGTGATGCGACCGACGCCAACGCCGTGACCCCCTGCGGGCGGACGCAGCCCTATCCCGAGGCGGTTCCCGCCAGCCCGACCCCGGTGCCCGGTCACGGTCCGGTCGTGCTCGACGCCGGTGTCACTTCGATGGTGAGCACCCTCGACGCGGACGGCCTGAACACCCGGCTCAAGGTCTTCGATGCGGCCGCCGCCGGATGGGGTGCCACCCGCAACCTCGACGAGGTGATCTTCCACCGTCCCGCAGCCCTCTCCGGCGCCGCGCACCACGTCCCCGGTTTCCCCACCCCGGTGTACGGCTGGTCGCTGCCGGCGACCCGCTGGGACCTCACGGGCATACCGCCGCACCAGGTTTCCGGTGACATCCGCTGGTCCCTCGCGGCCCTGGCCGGCCCCGGTGACGTGGCGCTGTCCGCGGGAGAGACACAGCGCGGGCCGTACGTGTTCAACACCGCCACCGGACACCGCGACCCGTACGCCCTGTGGGCCGGTTCTGCCGGCGGTGCCGCGAACAGCGCCTTGTCCTGGTCGTTCTCGCGTCCCGGCAAGTACTGCATCACGATGAAGTGGCAGGCCGACCTGCCCGACGGCGGCGGCACCGTCGCCGACACCAGGATCCTCACCTTCGTGGTCGACGGACCGCTGGACCCGACGACGCGCCGCGACGGCTCCGGGAACTATCCCGGCCCGGCCTTCCGGCATGGCGCGCACACCCTTGCCACCACCTGCGCCCAGGGCGGTGCGGCGACCACGCCGGAGGAGGTGCCCCTACCCGGAGGCCCGCCGGTCGAGACCCCGTGGGACGTGCCGAACTGGTCCCAAACGGACAGTGGTGCGGTGATCCTCAACGACGGGCACGTCGATGTCGCCTCGGTCCACCGCGACGGCGAACTCACGACCCGGGTGAAGGACACCACGGTGGAGGGCCTGGCCAACAAGCCGGCGGACGAGCCGGCCTACTGGCACGACCCCTCCGATGTGGTGCTGCAACTGCTGCCGGAGTCGAAGATGCCGGTGCCGGACGATCCGCGGTACACCTTCCTCGGGACGCCGGGAAGCTCCGTCTGGAGGCTCCCCCAGACCCAGCAGGCCGGTCTGCTGTGGCCGGGCTGGTCGACCGAGCACCTCGAACCGGGCGCCTATCCCGAGGGAATCCGGTGGACGTTGACCGCAGCTCGGGGCCCGGGACACTTCGTCCTCTACACCGGCGGTGGGGTCAGTCCGATCACCCAGGTCTTCAACTCTGCGGACGGGTCGCCCGACCACTACACGATCCCGCCGGCCACACATGCCCACGGCAACTGGGTGTTCACCGCCGAAGGCGTCTACTGCCTCGACTTCGAGCGTGCCGTCGGCGAACCGTCGCAGGCTCACTCGTTCACCCTCGCGGTCGCCGTCGGCGAAACCGACCCGCGACTCGTCGACCCGTCCCGGTGCGTCGACGCCGGTCCGGGGCGCACCGTACCGGAGCCGCCGAACGCGCCGGCCGCCGATGCACGCGGCGACGCCGTCACCGTCACCTGGACCGCACCGGCGGACGGCGGATCCCCCATCACCGGCTACACCGTCCGGCTGCACGGGGGGCAGAGCCCGCTCGTCCAGGAGACCACCGCACAGACCACGGCTACCTTCACCCGCGTACCCGCTGGCACCTACACCGCCACCGTCGCCGCGAGCAACATGATCGGTACCTCGACATCGTCTGCACCGTCCCCACCGGTCGTGGTGGGGTCCGGCACCAGCCAGCAGATCATCGTCGCGCTGGACCCGGCGCACGGTGGCCTGCTGATCTCCGTCGACCCCGACGACCGGCAGGTGGTGTTGCCGGAGGCCGTCCTGGCGCCTTCGGGCGACCGATGGCAGGCCGCCGGGCAACTGCGGCCGGTCACCGTCACCGACACGCGTACGACGGCACCCGGTTGGAACGCCTCCGGCCAGGTCGGCGACTTCACCTCCGCGAGCGGCCCGGTCAGTGGCACCTATCTCGGTTGGACGCCGCGCGTCCTCACGCAGGCTCCCGGACAGGGGGTGACCCCCGGTCCTGCGGTGTCGGGTGCCCTGTCCGGTGGCGCGGGCCTGACGGCTGGCAGCGTCCTCGGGTCGGCGTCATCCGGCGCCGGCCGTGGAAGTGCCAAGCTGACCGCGGACCTGCAACTGGAGCTGCCCACCGACACCGCTTCGGGTACCTACACCGCCACCGTCACCCTCACCGCCATCTGACCTGCGACAATATCTATAATGAAAACCCTTATCACTAAGGAGGGGGTGGGTAAGTATGGCTGGAGGTCAGCAGACGCCGGTGACTGACACGGGAGCGGGTCCGGACACCCGGGGTTATCTGGACTATCTGCTCACGAACCGGAACTTCTCGGCACCCGCCGTGGCCGCCGCGATTGCGGCAATAGAACTGAACGTCCCCAATCGGCCGCTACGGGTGCTGGATGCCGGTACGGGAGCGGGCGGTGCATTGCCGGAGTTGATCGCTGCGGTACGGGGGCGAAGCGGGCACGGCGGAACGGTGGTGGCGGTGGACGCCGCCGCGCGGGCGGTCGAGGCCGCCGGGCGTCGACTCGACGATCTGGACCTCGACGGGGTGACGGCCGATCTGCGGGTGGGTGACCTGCGTGACGTGGTGGCCGAGGCCACGGCAGCCGGTGACCGGTTCGACCTGATCTGGTCGTCCGACGTGATCTGGCCAGCCACGTTCGATGATCCTGCCGCCGTGGTGCAGGCCCTCGCCGAGGCGCTCGTTCCCGGTGGAACGTTGGCGTTGTTCACCTCGAACTACTACCAGTCGATGTTCCTTCCCGGGCACTCGCGGCTGGAGCGGCTGATCCGGACGGCATCGGAGCTCACCTGGAGGCTGCCCGGCGACGGGCCGACTCATTACGAACGGTTGGGAGCCTGGATGCGAGCCGCTGGCCTGGTCGAGGTCACCATCGGGGTCCACCCGATCGCCGCCCCGGTCTCCGATCCTGCGGCACGGGCGTTCCTGGAGCAGACCGTGTGGCCGGAGATGCGCCACGCGGTGTCCTCCAACGGACGTGCCGCAGGCATGAGCGAGACCGACATCGCTCGCGCCGGAGAACTGCTCGATCCCGACAGCTCCGCCTGGGTCGGTAACGACCCGGACGGCTATGTCGTCCAGCCCGCCCTGCTGTGGACCGGGCGGAGCACCATCGGATGAGCGGCGACATCGAGCAACCCCACCAGGAGGCCGAGCGGGGCAGCGGGCCGGACATCGACGGCACGCAGCACCTGAGCGCGCTCGCCGCTCCCGGGGCCCTGGCTGACTGGCGCCTGGCGCTCTGCTTCGAGACCGCCCACGACGCCGGCGTACTCGACGGTCTGCCGGCCACCGCCCCGCAGATCGCGGCCGCGAGGCGTCTGGACGAAGCCGCGGTCCGGGCGATCCTGTACGTGCTCGTCGCCTGGGAGTACGCGACCGTCGACGACAACGGCGTCTTCAGCGTGGGACCGCGTGGCACCGGTCAGCAGGAGCGGGCGGCGTTGGCTCAGCACGGCGCCTGGATACGTCGCTGGGCGACGTTGGTGCCCCGTCGCGTGCACGACCGGCAGGCTGCTGCACCGGACGAACCGCCGAGGCCCGATCCGGCGGTGGGCCTGGCGTTGCTGGAATCGGCCAGTCGCCCCTACCACGGTCCGGTCACGCAGGCCTGCCGGTCGGCGTACGCGGACGGTGTGGCGGCACCGGCGAACATGCGGGTGCTTGACCTCGGCGGTGGACACGGCGCCTACGCGCTGGAGTTCGCCCGCCACGGTTGTGTCACGACGATGCAGGACCTTCCAGGAGTGATCGACCTCGCCCGGACCGATGGACGGTTGGCGAGCGCCGGCGTCGAACTGGTCGCCGGAGACGCATTCGTTGAACTCCCGGCTGGTCCGTTCGATCTCGTCCTGTGCGGGACGTTGACGAACATCTTCGATATGGCCCGGGTGCGGGACCTCCTCGGGCGGCTGCGAGGGATCCTGGCGTCCGACGGTCAACTCGCCATCGCCACGTGGGTGCGTGACCGTGGCCCGGTCGGCGCCGCCTTCGGTGTGCAGATGCTCGTCGCCACCCCCGGCGGCGACGCCCACAGCGAGGACGACTACCGAGCCGCGCTGGGCGATGCCGGCTACTCCGACATCCGGGTGACCGAGCACGGCGACCCGCCGCTCGCCCTGATTCTCGCCCGGTGCGGCGAAGTCCTGCACGCCCGCTCCTGAGCGGGAGGAAGCGACCTGGCCCGGCCGAGGCTGGACGCGCGGAACGACGGGTGCGGCGTGGCTTCCGGGAGACGGATCCGCCGCCGGTGACGGGGCCACATTGGCCCCGTCACCGGCGACGGTGTCGCTCAGTGCCCGGTCAGGAGGTGGCAGCGTCGAGCGTGCCGGCGTAGTCCGGGTTGGCCTTCAGCCACTCCTCTACGGCCTTCTCCTCGTCGTTCTGGTGCACGTTGAACATCAGATCTTCCAGCGAGCCGAGCTGCTGGTTGTCCATCTTGAACTTCTTCAGCATCTCGGCGACCTCGGGGAAGTCCGCGCTGAAGCCCTGACGGGCCAGGGTGTTGACCTCTTCGGTTCCGCCGAGTGTGCCCTTCGGGTCCGCCAGGTCCTTCAGCTGGTAGTTCGCGTAGGCCCAGTGCGGGTGCCACAGGGTCACCACGATCGGCTTCTGCTCCTTGATCGCGCCGTCCAGCGCGGCCAGCATGGCCGGGGTCGACGAGGTCTTCAGGCTCAGCTTGCCGGTCAGACCGTACTCCGGGATGACCTTGTCCTGGGTGGCGGCGGTCAGGCCGGCGCCGGGCTCGATGCCGATGATCTCGCCGTTGAAGGTGTCGGCCTTGTCGGCCAGGTCCTCCAGCGAGTTGACGTCGCTGACGTACTCGGGCACGGCGATGCTCAGTTTGGCGTTGTCGTACCAGACGCCGAGCTTCTCCAGGTTGTCGCCGTACTCCTTCATGTAGTCGGCGTGCGTCTGCGGCAGCCAACTGTCGAGGAAGAGGTCGATGTCGCCCGTCGCGAGACCCTGGTAGACGATCCCCGCCTCGACGTTCTTGAGCTCGACCTCGTAGCCCTTCTCCTCCAGCAGGTTCTTCCAGAGGTACGAGGCGGCGATGGCTTCGTCCCAGGACATGTAGCCAATGGTGATCTTCTTGTTGTCGCCGCCGGAGCCGCCGGCCGAATCGTCGGAGTCGCCGCAGGCCGCGGCACCGGTCAGCGCCAGGGCGGCGGTGGCCGCCAGCGCGACCCGGCGCACCAGTTTACTGCTCCACATGTGGAGTTTCCTTCCTCGTTGCTCTGCACCGGCGGAACTCGCGGTAGCGAGGCAGGGCACCGGCGACGAGACTTCCCTGCGTGGGTCAGGACGGGGGATCAGGCTCGTTGCATGGCGCGTTGCGCCTTCGCGGACGCGGTACGCGCGCCGATCGAATCGGTGAGGCGGTCGAGCACCACCGCCAGGATCACCACGGCGATGCCGCCCTCGAAGCCTGCGCCGACCTGGACTCGGGCGAGTGCCGTCATGATCACCTCACCGAGACCGCCGGCACCGACCATCCCCGCGATGACGACCATCGACAGCGCCAGCATGATGACCTGGTTGACGCCGGTCATGATGGTGGGCAGGGCCAGTGGCAGTTTGGTGCGCAGCAGGATCTTCCACGGCGAGGCGCCGAACGCCTCACCGGCCTCGATGACCTCGCGGTCGACCTGGCGCAGGCCCAACTCGGTCAGGCGTACCCCGGGCGGCATGCTGAACACCACGGTGGCCAGCACGCCGGGCACGGCACCGACACCGAAGTAGAAGATGGCCGGGATCAGGTAGACGAATGCGGGCATCGTCTGCATCAGGTCGAGCACCGGTCGGATGATTGCCGAGGCGCGGCGGTTCTCCGCGATGAAGATGCCCGTCGGCACGGCGAGCAGCAGGGCGAGTCCGCTGGCCACCAGGACCAGCGCCAGGGTGCTCATGGTCTGGTCCCAGATCGGCATCCCGGCCACCATGCCGAGTCCGAGCGCGGTGCCGAGGGCGAACTTCCAGCCTCGCAGCCACCAGCCGAGGCCAGCGAAGATCAGCACCATGACGATCGCCGGGGGCGCGGTCAGCAGGTCCACCAGCGGCTCGACCAGCGCGTCGACGGTGGCGGCGATGCCGTCGAAGACAGCGGACAGATGCTCTCTCGACCAGTCGACGGCGGTTTTGAACGCGTCGCCGATCCGGATGTACGGCAGCATGTCGTCGAGACTGTCGGCGTGGTTCATGCGGGCTCTCCCGTGAGGCGGCCCGACGGCTCGGCAACCACCTGGACCGGTACCGGCGCGGTGTCGCTTCCGGTCGGCGTCGTGTCGGCCGGCTCCGGCGTGGCGGTGTGCTCGCTTGCATCAGCGCTGATGCTGCCCAGGGCGCTCAGCAGCGTGACCCGCGGAATCACGCCGGCGAGCCGCCCGGCCGCGTCGACCACGGCGACAGGTGCCGGGCTCTCGGCGCAGGGCGCGAAGATGTCGGCCACCGGCGTGGTGTCGTCGACCTTCCGAGCGTACCCGGTCGACACGATCTCCTGGAGGTTCGTCAGCCCGTCCCGGACTGCCCGGGTGGCGTCGTCGGCGGTCACGGTGCCCAGGTACCGCTTGTCGCGGCCGGTGATGTAGACGGCTGACGTCTGGGTCTCGCGCAGCACGCGGGCGGCCACCCGCGGGCCGGAGTTCACGTCCACGACGCCGAGCGGCCGCTCCATGACCGCCGACGCGGTGAGGATCCTGGTCCGGTCGACATCGGCGACGAACTGGGCGACGTAGTCGTTGGACGGGTCGGTGAGGATCTCCTCGGCGGTGCCGATCTGGACGATCCGGCCGGCGCGCATGACCGCGATGCGGTCGCCGAGGCGCATCGCCTCGTTGAGGTCATGCGTGATGAACACGATCGTCTTGCCGAGCTCGGCCTGTAGTTCGAGAAGCTGGTCCTGCACCTCGCGGCGGATGAGCGGATCGAGCGCGGAGAAGGCCTCGTCCATGAGCATGATGTCGGTGCCGGCGGCGAGCGCGCGGGCCAGGCCGACCCGCTGGCGCATGCCGCCGGACAGTTCCTGCGGCAGCTTGTCCGCGCAGTGGTCCAGGCCGACCATCCGCAGCGCCTGCAGTGCCCTCTCCCGGCGTTCGGCACGAGGCATGCCCGCGACCTCCAGCGCGTAGCTGGCGTTGTCCAACACCGACCGGTGTGGCTGGAGCGCGAAGTGCTGGAAGACCATGCTGATCTTCTCGCGGCGTAGCTTGCGCAGTGCGGCGGGCTTGAGCGTGGTGATGTCGACTCCGTCGACCTCCACCGTGCCGTGCGTGGGGGGCAGCAGTCCGTTGAGCATCCGGATCAGGGTGGACTTCCCCGAGCCGGACAGACCCATGACCACGAAGATCTCGCCGCGTCTGACCTCGAAGTTCGCGTCGACGACTGCGGCCGTGACCGGCAGCCCGGCCAGCTTCTCGTCCCGGCCTGCGCTGTTCCTGAGGATTTCCATCGCCTTGTCGGCGCGGTTCCCGTAGACCTTGTACAGGGAGTTCACTCTGAGTGCGGACACGGTCTCCATTCCAAGGGCATATGGTACGACGTCATTCTCGGGCGACGTACGCGCATCTATCGATAATCTGTCGTGCCGTGGGCCGCCGGAGGCAGGACAGTCCCAGGTGAGCGAGACACGACCCTACCCGACGGGTTTCCGTTGACGAAAACCTCGTTGCCGTCCCGTGCGGGAAGCGGAGCGATTGGAATGCGTTACGGCGGCGGCCATTGCGGGCAGTATTGGTGGCAGAGGTGCAGTTCTGGGATGGAGAATCGGGTAACTGGCGGGACCTCCGATGGCGGATATCTCTGGGCAAACCGGTCGATATTGAGGGCCGCAGCGGTCACGGTTCGTAGTCGTGGTGTGCCGATGGCTTCTGCTTGTCCGTGTGGCCCAGCGCACCTCCCGAGTCCGGCGGCACCAGATTCTTGTCTGGGGGCTCGGTGCGTCGTTGCGCGGGATTAATTCGACCGATGTGGATATTCATGGATTCGACATGGAACCTTCGTGAAACTGAGACAAAATCTCCATGGGATCTACACGCTTCCGGCGGGCCCTGAATTCCCGCGGCCGGCCGCAGGGTCGACAATCGACAGATGTCGATCGATATTGGGTGAGATCCCGGCGGCGGGGCTCGATGCCGCCATCGACCCGACGGCTGCGAACGGGATGCCGGGCGCCGGGCCTGCCGGCGCGCTCCGGGGGCGATGCGGGTCCTGGTCGCGTCGGGAGATCGAGACATGCGCATCTTGACGAAGTGGTGACGTGTGAGTAGCGTCTCCTCATCCTTTTGGGAAAGTTTCCTAACTGTTTGGAGACGCCACATGAAGAGATCGCTCCGCCGGGCCCTCTGGGTCGGCGCCGTGGTCGCGGTGACCGTCGCCACGGTCCCGATGGCCTCGGCGTTCGGCGCCGGAAGCGTGACCACCTCGTTCAGCCGGGTGTCGGACTGGGGGACCGGTCACGAGACGCGGGTCACCGTCACCAACGGCTCGACCGCCGCCGTCAGCACCTGGCGCATCGAGTTCGAGTTGCCCTCCGGCACCAGCATCAGCAGCTCCTGGGACGCCGACGTCACCCGCAACGGCAACCGCTACGTGGCCGTCAAGAAGAGCTGGGCCGGCGGGCTGGCCCCGGGCGCCTCCTTCAGCTGGGGCTACAACGGCACCGGTGCGTACCGCGCGCCGTTGAACTGCACGGTCAACGGCGTGGCCTGCGGCGGTGGCACCCCGCCGCCCACCACGACGCCGCCGACCACCACCCCGCCGACCACCGCTCCGCCCACGACTCCGCCCCCCACCACCCCGCCCCCGACCACGCCGCCGCCGAGCGGCCAGAAGGTGGTCGGCTACTTCACCCAATGGGGCGTCTACGGTCGCAACTACCATGTCAAGAACATCCACACCAGCGGCTCGGCGTCGAAGCTCACCCACATCCTGTACGCCTTCGCCAACACCACCGGCGGCCGGTGCACCATCGGTGACAGCTACGCCGACTACGAGAAGGCGTACACCGCGGCGGAGAGCGTGGACGGCGTCGCCGACACCTGGGACCAGCCGCTGCGGGGCAACTTCAACCAGCTGCGCAAGCTCAAGCAGATGTACCCGCACATCAAGGTGATCTTCTCGGTCGGTGGCTGGACCTGGTCCGGCGGCTTCACCCAGGCCGCGCAGAACCCGGCCGCCTTCGCGGAGAGCTGCTACAACATGGTCGAGGACCCGCGCTGGGCGGACGTCTTCGACGGCATCGACATCGACTGGGAGTACCCGAACGCCTGCGGCCTGACCTGCGACGCCAGCGGCCCGAACGCGTTCAAGAACGTGATCAGCGCGCTACGTGCCCGGTTCGGCCCGTCCGCGCTGGTGACCGCCGCGATCACCGCGGACGGCAGCAACGGCGGCAAGATCGACGCGACCGACTACGCCGGTGCCTCGACCCACCTCAACTGGATCATGCCGATGACGTACGACTACTTCGGCGCCTTCAACGCGCAGGGGCCGACCGCCCCGCACTCGCCGCTCTACTCGTACACCGGTATCCCGCAGCAGGGCTTCTGGTCTGACGCGGCCATCCAGAAGCTCAAGAGCAAGGGCATCCCCGCCAACAAGCTGCTGCTCGGCGTCGGCTTCTACGGCCGGGGCTGGACCGGGGTGACCCAGACGACGCCCGGCGGCACCGCCACCGGCCCGGCCCCCGGCACCTACGAGCAGGGCATCGAGGACTACAAGGTGCTCAAGAACACCTGCCCGGCCACCGGCACCGTCGGCGGCACGGCGTACGCCAAGTGCGGTAGCAACTGGTGGAGCTACGACACCCCGTCGACCATCGGCGGCAAGATGACGTACGCGAAGAACCAGGGCCTCGGTGGCGCATTCTTCTGGGAGCTCTCCGGAGACACTAGCAACGGTGAGCTGATCAGCGCCATCAAGGGCGGTCTCGGCTGAGCCGAAGGCCGACGCGTCACCCACACGACGGGGAGGAGCCGCACCGGCCCCTCCCCGTCCGCGGCCGTAGGTGTAAGGAAGGGACCCTTCCTATACAAAAGGCGATAGGAAGGGTCCCTTCCTTACATCGAGGGTGGGTGTGACAGACTCGCCGATCGACCCGGGTGGGAGGTAGCGACAGCGATGCCAACGAGACTCCGGCGGTCGGTCGTCACCGCCGTGCTGCTCGCGACCATGCCGTCCGCGCTGGTCGGCTGCGGCCTGCTCGGCGGGGAGGACGAGGCCGAGAAGCCCGGTCGGGCTCCCGCCGAGGAAGCCATGCTCAAGGCCCGTGAGCGGGTGCAGGCGTACCTCGACGCGATGGCGGCCAAGGACGTGGCTGCCGGGCGTAGCCAGCTCTGCACCGTGCTGCACGAGGCGTTCGACGTTGCCGCCACCGGTCCCAACGGTGACTTCGCCGACCACTTCGAGGTGCCCCGTTCCGAGATCGTCGACATCCGGCCCGGAGAGGCCGGGCAGGAGGTCAGCGTCTCGGTCACGGTGACCACCGGTCGTCGCGAGGCGACCCGCGCGCTGCTGTTCACGGTCACCAAGGACGGACTCGACTGGTGCATCTCCGCCGAACGGCCGGGCGGGAACAGCCCCGCCCCGGTGGTGCCCGACGGCAGCGCCTCGGCGCCGACTCCGTGACCTCTGCGGTCGCCTGATCCGTCCATCTGCCGGAACCCGGCCCCTCGCCGGTCGACCATCCGGCCGGTCGCCGTACGCTGGGATTCATGCGCCATGAGTGGCATCAGTTGAGCCATCCGTCGGTGGGCAGCCCGGTGTTGCAGACCAGCCGTCCGACCGTGAACTCCGCCGAGGACGACGCCCTCGGCCTGGACCGCTGGCGGGAGCTGCCGCGGGCCCAGACCCCACCCTGGCCGGACCCGGCCCAGGTGGCCGAGGTCTGCAAGGTGCTCGACAGGGTGCCGTCGGTGGTCGCGCCGTACGAGGTCGACCAGCTCCGTCGGCGCCTCGCGCTGGTCTGCGAGGGCAAGGCGTTCCTGCTCCAGGGCGGTGACTGCGCGGAGACCTTCGCCGACAACACCGAGAGTCACCTGCTGGCAAACGCCCGCACGCTGCTCCAGATGGCGATCGTGCTCACCTACGGCGCGTCGCTGCCGGTGGTCAAGGTGGCCCGGGTGGCCGGGCAGTACACCAAGCCGCGGTCGCTGCCGACCGACGCCCGGGGGCTGCCGGCCTACCGCGGCGACATGATCAACTCGCTGGAGGCCACGCCGGAGGCGCGCGTCGCCGACCCGCAACGCATGATCCGGGCGTACGCGAATTCGGCCGCCGCGATGAACATGCTCCGCGCCTATCTCTCCGGCGGCCTGGCCGACCTGCACGCCGTGCACGACTGGAACAAGGGCTTCGTGCGCAACTCCCCGGCCGGCGAGCGGTACGAGGCGATCGCCCGCGAGATCGACCGGGCGCTCGCCTTCATCCGGGCCTGCGGGATGACCGACGAGGAAGCGCTGCGCACGGTCACCCTCTACTGCTCCCACGAGGCCCTCGCGTTGGAGTACGACCGGGCGCTGAGCCGGGTCTCCGACGGGCGGCCGTACGGGCTGTCCGGGCACTTCCTGTGGATCGGCGAGCGGACCCGGCAGATCGACGGGGCGCACATCGACTACATCTCGCGCATCGCCAACCCGATCGGCGTCAAGCTCGGTCCGACCACCACGCCGGACGAGGCCATCGAGCTGTGCGAGAAGCTCAACCCGGACAACATCCCCGGGCGGCTGACGCTGATCAGCCGGATGGGCAACCACAAGGTCCGGGAGGCGCTGCCGCCGATCGTGGCGAAGGTGACCGCGGCCGGGGCCAAGGTGGTGTGGCAGTGCGACCCGATGCACGGCAACACCCACGAGTCGTCCAACGGCTACAAGACGCGGCACTTCGACCGGATCGTCGACGAGGTGCTGGGCTACTTCGAGGTGCACCGGGGGCTGGACACCCACCCGGGCGGCCTGCACGTCGAGCTGACCGGCGAGGACGTCACCGAGTGCCTGGGCGGCGCGCAGGGCATCGCCGACCTGGACCTGCCCGGCCGGTACGAGACCGCCTGCGACCCCCGCCTGAACACCCAGCAGTCGCTGGAACTGGCGTTCCTCGTTGCGGAGATGCTCCGTGGCTGACGCAATGACAGTGGCTGACGCGAGGAGTGAGCTTGCGAGCCCTGCAGTCGGCGGCCGAAAGGATGACTGTGGCTGATTTGTTCATCGACCTGAGGTCGGACACGGTGACCCGGCCGACCGCCGGGATGCGGGAGGCGATGGCCACCGCCGAGGTCGGCGACGACGTCTACGGCGAGGACCCGACGGTCAACGCGCTGGAGGCCGAGGTCGCCGCGCTGTTCGGGCACGAGGCGGCGCTGTTCTGCCCGAGCGGGTCGATGGCCAACCAGATCGCCCTGCAACTGGTGGTGCCGCCCGGCGCGGAGCTGCTCTGCGACGCCGACGCGCACGTCATTACGTACGAGATGGGTGCGGCTGCCGCGTACGGCGGGATCACCTCGCGGACCTGGCCGGCGGTCGGCGCGGAGATCGCCCCCGACGTGGTCGCCGGCATGGTCCGTCCGGACGGCTACTGGACGGTGCCCACCCGGGCGATCGCCGTGGAGCAGACCCACAACCGGGGCGGCGGCGGGGTGATCCCGCTGGACACGCTCCGTGCGTTGCGTGAGGTGGCCGACGCCGCGCAGGCGGCGCTGCACTGCGACGGTGCCCGGATCTGGCACGCGCACGTCGCCGACGGAGTGCCGCTGGCCGGGTACGGGGCGCTGTTCGACACGCTGTCGGTCTGCCTGTCGAAGGGGCTGGGCGCACCGGTCGGCTCGCTGGTGGTCGGCAGCGCCGAGCGGATCGACCGGGCCCGGGCGATCCGCAAGCGGATGGGGGGCGGGCTGCGCCAGGCCGGCATCCTGGCCGCCGCCGGACGGTACGCCCTGGCCCACCATGTCGACCGGCTCGCCGAAGACCACGCGAAGGCGGCCCGGCTGGCCGAGGCGATCGCCCCGTTCGGGGTGCTGGCCGGCGTCGCGCGGACCAACCTGGTGCCGTTGGACCTGACCAAGGCGTCCCTGGACGCGCCGTCCCTGGCCGCCGCCGCCCGCGCCGACGGTGTCCTGATCTCGGTGCTCGGTCCGCGTACCGCCCGGTTGGTGACCCACCTGGACGTGACCGACGACGCCGTGGACCAGGCCGCCACCGTGCTCGCCCGCGTCCTGCGCCGCTGACCCACCCGCCGCCGCCTTCGCGCGCGGCCGCGGGTCGCGGGTACGGCCCGGTCGTCGCCGGTCAGGCGGGGACGAGGCGGCGCAGGGTGGCGATGTCGGCGGCGTGGCCCTCGTGCCCCTCGGTGGGCGTCTCCACCAGGATCGGGACGCCCGCGGTGGCCGGGTGACGCATCAGCTCGGCGAAGGCCGGCTCACCGATCATGCCCTTGCCGATGTTCTCGTGCCGGTCGCGGGTGGAACCGCACAGGTCCTTCGAGTCGTTCGCGTGCACCAGCCGCAGGCGGTCGGTGCCGACGGTGGCCACCAGGGCGTCCAGCGTCTCGGTCATCCCGCCCTCGGCGGCCAGGTCGTGCCCGGCCGCCCAGGCGTGGCAGGTGTCGAAGCAGACGCCGAGCCAGGGGTGGCGGTCCACCGCGTCGAGGTACGGACCGAGATGCTCCACCCGGCAGGCCAGGGACCGCCCGCCACCGGCGCTCGGCTCCACCAGCAGCATCGGTCCGCCGCTGGCGGCGGCCGAGTCCAGCAACGGCAACAGCGACTCGCGTACCTGCCGCATCGCCGCTTCGGCGTGCCCGGCGTCGACCGCGCTGCCGGCGTGGAACACCACCGCCCGGGCACCGATCGCGGTGCCCCGGCGCAGCGCGTGGGCGAGGGTCTGCACCGAGCGCTCGACCGTGGCCTCCGTCGGCGAACCCAGGTTGACCAGCAGCGACGCGTGGATGTAGGCGGCCACGCCGCGTTCGGCGCAGCCGTCGCGGAACAGCGCGTCCTGCACCGGGTCACCGGCCGGCGTCGCCCAGCCACGGGAGTTGCCGACGTAGACCTGCGTCACCTCGGACCCGGCCGCGTCGACGTACGGCAGCGCCGCCTTCGCCAGACCACCGGAGGTGGGCGTGTGCGAGCCGAGCGGCCGGTGGCCGGGGTGTCCGGTGGTCATCAGAAGCACCCGATGGTGACCTGGCTGCCGGGCGGCACCTGGGTGTTCTCGCCCGGGTTCTGGAACCGGGCGACGGCGTTCGGGTTGAACTGCACGGACACCTGGAAGCCCTGGCTCTCCAGCGTCTGCTTGGCCTGCTGGCAGGGCAGGTCGACGACCCGGGGCACGGTCACCTGCGGCGGCCCCTCGCTGACCTCCAGCCGGACCTGGGCGCCCTTCTCCACCCCGCTGCCGTCGGCCGGGCTCTGCCCGAGGACCTCGTCGCGCGGCTTGTCGGACTCCTTGTAGGTCGGTTCGACCAGCACCAGGCCGAGCTGGCCGATGATCCCGCGGGCCTCGTTGAGGCTCTTGCCGACCAGGTTCGGCACGGTGATCGGGGCCCGTCCCTTGCTGAGGAAGACAGTGATCTCCTGCCCCGGCTTGACCTCCTCGCCCGCCTCCGGCCTGGTGGCCACCACCATGCCCTCCGGCAGGCCGTCGTCGTACCGGGTGGGGCCCTTGACGACCTTGAGCTGCACGTTGTCGAGGTCCGCCTCGGCCAGGTCGAAGTCCTTGCCGACCACGTCGGGCATCGGGAACCGGTCCGGCCCCAGCGACAGGGTCAGGGTGACGGTGCCGCCCTTGAGGATGCGGGCGGCGGAGGCCGGCTCCTGCGCCAGCACGCCGTCGCGCGGGACCTCGTCGTCGTGCCGGGGTTCGGCGTAGCGCACCGTGAAGCCGCCCTGGGACGCCTGGGACTCCGCCTCGACCTTGCTCATGCTCACCAGTTCCGGCGCGGTGGTGTACCGGCCGACCCCGAACCACCAGCCACCGAGCGCGGCCACCAGCCCGAGCACCACCACGACGGCGGCGATGGCCAGGCGTCCGCCGGAGTCCCCGCCGGACAGGCGGGCCCGCAGCGCGGCCACCTGGGCAGGCAGGCCGTCGCCGCCGCTCGGCGCGGCCCGGCGTCGGCCCCGGGGCGGGGTGCCGCCCTCGGGCAGCCGGGCCCAGGTCGGCCGATCGGGCGGGCGGACCGTCGAGACCACCATCGTCGGCTGGGAGACCGCCGGCCCGTCTGCGATCGACGGCAGCATGGCGGTGTGGCTGTTCGCGGTGCCGAGACCGTCCCGGGCCACCTGCACCTCGGCCAGCAGGGCGGCGGCGTCGGCGGGGCGGGCCGCCGGGTCGCGTCGGGTGGCCCGGGCGACCAGGTCGTCGAGCACCCTGGGCAGGCCGGGGACCAGCGTCGACGGTGCCGGGACGTCCCGGTCGACGTGCTGCCAGGCGATGTCGATCGGCCGGGCGCCCTCGTACGGCACCCGGCCGGTGAGCATCTCGAACAGCACGATGCCCGCCGAGTAGACGTCGGTGCGGGCGTCCGCGCGGCCGTCGGTGACCAGTTCCGGGGCGACGTACGCCACGGTGGCCATCAGTTGGCCGCCGTTGTCGTGGTCGGTGCTGGCCTCGACCGCGCGGGCCAGCCCGAAGTCGGTGACCTTGACCACCCCGTCGACGAGGTTGGCCGGGCCGCCGCTGGGCGCCTCGGCGACCAGCACGTTCTCCGGCTTGATGTCGCGGTGCACCAGCCCGGCCCGGTGGGCGGCGGCGATCGCCGCCAGCATCTGCTCGGTGATGGCCAGCGCCTCGTCCGGGTTGAGTCGGCGCCGCTCGGCCAGCACCTCGCGCAGCGTGCGGCCGCGCACGTACTCCATCACCAGGTAGGGCATCCCGGCGTGGGTGCCCTGGTCGTAGACCGCCACCACGTTCGGGTGGGTGAGCCGGGCGATGGTCTTGGCCTCGTCGGTGAAGCGGTCGACGAAGCCGGCCAACCCGGGGCGTCCCGGAGCGCCGGCGGTGGCGTGAATGGTCTTCAAGGCGACGGTGCGTTCGAGCCGCTCGTCGGTGGCGGTGTACACGGTCGCCATGCCGCCACGAGCCACGCGACCGCGGATGCGGTAGCGCCCGTCGATCAGCGAGCCCAGCAACGTGTCGGCGACCTGTGTGTCCATCGGCAGGGAGTCTATGTGTCCGGGGGGAGAAGGTAGAACCGGATGTTACCGCCGCAGGCACGTCCGTGGGGTCACCACGCGTACTCGGGATGCCGCCGTCCCTGTTCAGCGCGCTGACGGGAGGTCGTTGACCCGGGGGGAGGGTGGCATGGCAGGGTGTTCCGGTGACCGACTCCGTACCCGCCGACGGCACCGCGCCCGAGGCCGGCCCCGCCGACTGGCTGACCCTGCCGGATGTCGCCGAGCGGCTCGACCTGCCGATCAGCAAGGTCCACCAGCTGATCCGGGATTGTGAGCTGATCGCGGTCCGCCGCGACGGTGTCCGGCGGATCCCCGCCGGCCTGGTGGCCAACCGCACCGTGCTCAAACACCTACCTGGCGTCCTCAACCTGCTGGCCGACGCCGGCTACGACGACGAGGCCGCGCTGCGCTGGCTCTACGAGCCCGACGCGTCCCTGCCCGGCGGTACCCCCGCCGCCGCCCTGGCGGGCGACCAGGCCCGCGAGATCAAGCGCCGCGCACAGGCCCTCGGCTTCTGACCCGACCGCGACCGACCGCGTCCGGGCGACCGCGACCGACCTGACCAACCCGACCCGCCGCGACCGAGCCGACCGTGACCGGGCGGCCGGCCGGCCCGGTCGCGTGGTCGCGCCGGTCAGTCGGCCCGGCGGGTGGCGGCGATGGCCAGGTCCACCAGGGCCTGCCGCGCCTCGGTGTCAAGGTCCACGGCGGTCAGCGCGGCGAGCGCCGCGTCGGTGAGCGTGACGATGCGTTGCTCGGTGCGGGCCAGCGCCCCGGTCGAGGTGATCAGCTCGCGTAGCCGGGCCACGCCCTCGGTGTCCAGGTCGGCGTCGCCGAGCCCGGCCAGCAGCAGCGCGCGTCCGGCCTCGTCGGTGGCTTCCAGCGCCGCCGCGACCAGGTAGGTCCGCTTGCCCTCGCGTAGGTCGTCACCGGCCGGCTTGCCGGTCTGCGCGGGGTCGCCGAAGACACCCAGCACGTCGTCGCGCAACTGGAACGCCTCGCCCAGCGGCAGCCCGTACGCCGAGTAGGCGATGCGGACGTCGGCGGGCGCGTCGGCCAGGGCCGCGCCGAGCAGCAGCGGCCTTTCCACGGTGTACTTCGCCGACTTGTACCGGGCGACCTTGCCGGCCCGTTCCAGCGAGGTGTCGCCGGTGGCCTGGGTCACCACGTCCAGGTACTGCCCGACGGTGACCTCGGTGCGCATCTCGTCGAAGTCCGGGCGGGCGCGCGCCACCGTCCGGGGGTCCAGCCCGGCCGAGTGCAGCAACTCGTCGGACCAGACCAGGCAGAGATCACCCAGCAGGATCGCCGCCGCGTCGCCGAAACCGTCCGGGTCGCCGCCCCAGCCGGCCGACCGGTGTCGGGCGGCGAACCGACGGTGCACCGCGGGTTCACCCCGTCGGGTGTCCGACCGGTCCATCAGGTCGTCGTGGATGAGGGCGCTGGCCTGGACGAACTCCAGCGCGGCGAGGGCTGTCACCACCGGATCGGTGTCCACCCCACCGGCGCCCCGGTAGCCCCAGTACGCGAAGGCGGGCCGCAGCCGCTTGCCGCCGCCGAGCACGAACGCCTCGATCGCCTCGGCCACCGGCACCAGCGCGTCGTCGACACCGGTCATCCAGGCCCGGCGGGCGGTGAGGAAGTCGGTCAGTGCCTTGTCGACGCGTTGGCGCAGGCCGGCACGGTCGACGGGGGAGACAGGAGCAGCGTGGGTCACGTCCCGACGCTAGTGGGTCGGGGCCGGACACGGCGAACCACCTACCGTCCGGCGCGCCGTGGTTCACCTGCGTACCGACTCCTCGGGCGGGTGCCGGCCACGTCCCCACCCCTGGGAAGGTGCTGGGGGTACGGGGGACCGACCGCTAGAGTCGGTGCGTGGCGCTTGGACTTCCCTCGATCCTCCCGAACTCGCAACCGGCGATCGGGGAGTTGGTGCGCGACTGCCAACCGACCTTCTCCTTCGAGTTCATGCCGCCCAAGACTGAGCAGGGCGAGCGGCAGCTCTGGCAGGCCATCCGCGAGCTGGAGCCGTTGCGCCCCTCCTTCGTCTCGATCACCTACGGCGCCGGCGGTTCGACCCGGGACACCACGGTCGCGGTCACCGAGCGGGTGGCCACCGAGACCACCCTGCTGCCGATGGCCCACCTGACCGCGGTCAACCACTCGGTGGCCGAGTTGCGGCACGTGATCGGTCGGCTGGCCGGTGCCGGGGTGCGCAACGTGCTGGCGGTGCGGGGCGACCCGCCCGGCGACCCCAACGGCGAGTGGGTGCCGCATCCGGACGGCGTGCACTACGCCGAGGACCTGGTCCGCCTGGTCCGCCGCTCCGGCGACTTCAGTGTCGGCGTCGCCGCCTTCCCCTACCGGCACCCGCGTTCGCCGGACATCGACGCCGACACCGAGCATTTCGTCCGTAAGTGCCGGGCCGGTGCCGACTTCGCGATCACCCAGATGTTCTTCGACGCCGACGAGTACCTCCGCCTGCGTGACCGGGTGGCCGCCGCCGGCTGCGACACACCGATCCTGGCCGGCGTGATGTCGGTGACCAAGATCGGCACGATCGAACGCTCCGAGCAGCTGTCCGGGGCACCCTTCCCGCCGGCCCTGGCGGCGCGGTTCGAGCGGGTCGCCGACGACCCGGACGCGGTCCGCCGGCTCGGCATCGAGCAGACCAGCGAGATGTGCCGGCGACTGCTCGACGAGGGCGTCCCCGGGATCCACTTCATCACCTTCAACCGCTCCACCGCGACCCGTGAGATCTGGCAGAACCTGCGGGTGGGCGCCGCTACGTGAGGCGGCGGGCGCGACACCTCCGCGCCGTCGGGTCGGTTGAACCGTGGTGGGCAGACAGCTGAACTGGAACGAGTACGCCACGGCGTGGGCCCGGCTGCACGGCGGGTTCGACCCTCGGGCGGCCACCCCCGTGGTACGCGGCTGGCTCCGTTTCGCCTACCATGTCGGGTTTCTGCTGGGTCGGCTCCGGGTGGGCCCTACCGCGGTCACCGTCTTCGGCGTGCTGCTCTGCCTCTGCGTACCGCTGTTCGCCGGGCGGCCGGGCGACGGGCCGTTCCTGGCCGCGCTGTTCGTGCTGCTCGCCTCGGTGGCGGACAGCGTCGACGGCGCGGTGGCGGTGGTCACCGGCCGCACCACCCGGCTCGGCTACGTCTACGACTCGCTTGCCGACCGGCTCGGCGAGGCAGCCTGGCTGGTGGCGTTCTGGCTGGTCGGTGCGCCGGGCGGGTTGGTCGCCGCAGCCGGCGCGCTGTCCTGGCTGCACGAGTACGTCCGGGCCCGCGCGGTCGCGGCCGGGATGCGGGAGATCGGTGCGGTGACCGTGGGGGAGCGGCCCACCCGGGTCTGCGTGGCCGTCGCCGGGCTGCTCCTGGCCGGCCTGACCGGGCTGATCGAGCTGGACCTGGCGGCCGGCACCATCACCATGGCGACCGCGGTCTGGGTGCTGCTGGCCGCCTTCGGCCTGGGTCAACTGCTCTCCGCCGTCCGCCGGGCCCTGATCGACGCGGACTGACCGCCCGTCGACTGACCGCCGTCGGCCCGCCGGTCGGTGTTAACAAGGGGCCCTTTCTCTACCGCAGGCGTTAAGAAGGTGCCCTTCCTTACATCCCCACCCCTACCAGGCGGGGCCGATCTCGTCGGCGACGATCTGCGCGGACAGGGTCACCATCGGCAGCCCGCCGCCCGGATGGCTGGAGCCGCCGACCAGCCACAGACCGTGCGCCGCCCCCCGGTTGGCGGGGCGGAGCAGACCACCGGCCGTACCGTAGATGGCTCCACCAGGCGCGCTGGTGGAGTCGGCCAGATCGGCCGGGGTGCGGATCTCGCGGAACACCAACCGGTCCCGCACGTCCATGCCCCGCTCGGCCAACACGTCGAGGATCCGGTCGGCGTACGCCTCGGCCAGCCCCGGCCGCCGCCAGTCCACCGCCCCGGGCACGGTGCCGTGGCGGGCGGCGTTGACCAGCACGAACCATGCCTCGTGGTCGGTCGGGCGGACCGCCGGGTCGTCCGCCACCGTGACGAAGACGGTCGGGTCGGTCGCCGGACGGGCGCGCACCCCCCGCCCCGGAGCACCGAAGATCGC
This sequence comes from Micromonospora craniellae, assembly GCF_014764405.1. Lineage (NCBI taxonomy): Bacteria > Bacillati > Actinomycetota > Actinomycetes > Micromonosporales > Micromonosporaceae > Micromonospora > Micromonospora craniellae. Next base: position 5,245,201 of record NZ_CP061725.1, read on the forward strand.
GTCGAACTCGGCGTCGTAGTCGCGCGGGAAGAAGACGGTGTGGTGGGCCAGCCCGGAGTTCCCGCGTACGCCGAGCAGCAGCACGAAACCGGCCAGGCTGCGGTCGGCGAGACCGGCCAGCCGACGCGGGTCGGGCAGCAGGTCCCGGTAGACGGTGAGCGCGTCGACGTTGGCCACCACCACGTCGGCCGGCACCGGGGCGGCCTGCCCGTCGACGCGTACGCCGTGCGCCCGCCCGCCCGCCGCGTCGATCCGGATGACCGTGGCGCCGGTCCGCACCACCACCCCGAGGTCCAGGCAGCGCGACAGCAGCGCGTCGGCGAGGCTGGACAGCCCGCCGCGCAGGTACCAGCCGCCGAAGGCCAACTCCGCGTACGGGACCGCGACCAGCGCGGCCGGCGCACGGCGCGGATCGGCGCCGGTGTAGGTGGCGTACCGGTCCAGCAGCATCCGCAGCCGGAGGTCGGACAGGTGGGCGCGACCCAGCCCGCGCAGGCTCTGCCCGGGCCGGATGGCGGTCAGGTCGCCGAGCCGCCAGGCCAGCCGGGTCAGGTCCCGGGGCGAGTCGACGCGGCGGCGCAGGATGTCGCGTTCGGAGGCCCGCCACACCCGGTCGGCGCGCCGCCACAGCCGCTGCCAGTCGGCGGCCGCCCGGTCGCCGAGGGCCGCGCCGATGCGGGCGGTGAACTCCGCCGGGTCGGCGCAGGAGTCGAGCACCGGACCACCGCCGGGGAAGACGTGCCGCACGATCGGGTCCAGCGGGACCAGGTCCAGGTACTCGTCGAGCTTGGCCCCGGTCGCCTCGAACAGCTCGTGGAAGATCCCGGGCAGGGTGAGCAGGCTGGGACCGGTGTCGAAGTGGAACGGCCCGGAGGCGGTGTCGTGCGTGTACCGCCCGAGTTTGCCGCCGACCGTGTCGGCCCGTTCGAGGACGGTCACCTGGTGCCCGGTGACGGCCAGCCGGGCGGCGACCGCCAGTCCACCCACTCCGGCGCCGACGACCACGATCCGCGCCATGCGATGTCCTCCCAGAGGGCCTACCCGGGCCTAGCCGACCGGTCGGCCGCGCCAGGACAGGCGCCGCCGCTTGCGCAGATGGTACGACCGTACGGTCAGCCAGCCGAGGACCGCGACCGACACGGGGTGGCCCAGCGCGTCGGGCCAGGCCCGCCCGCCGGTGGCGCGTGCGCTGACCACCCGCCCGGCCACCCCCAGCAGGTACGCCGACAGCGCGAGCCCGGCCACCACGGGCGCGCCGGCCAGCACCGCGCCGACGGCGACCAGCGGCGGCGCGGTGTAGAGCAGGAGCAGCAGGATCGTCACCACGGCGGCGGCGAGCGGATGCCCGAACGAGGCCCAGAGCGACTTGGTGTAGCCGTCGCGCAGTTGCGGCCAGTCGTCGTACATCCGGCAGGTGGCCAGCCGGGAGCCGTCGGCGAGGGCGATCCGGCCGCCGGACCGCTTCACCGCCCGGGCCAGCTCGATGTCCTCCAGCACCCGGTCGGCGACCGCCGCGTGCCCACCGGCCCGCAGGTAACCGGCCCGGTCCACGACCAGGAACTGACCGCCCGCCGCGGCCAGGGACGGCCGGGGCGAGCGTTCCATCGCGCGCAACGGCAGGAAGGTCAACCACAGCCACTGCAACAGCGGCTGCACCAGCCGGTCCGCCGCCGTCCGCACCACGATCTCCGGGTACGGCGACAGCAGCGTCGCCCCGGCGGCCCGCAGCTCGGTCACCGCCGCCGCCACCGCGTACCGGTCGAGCACCACGTCGGCGTCCACGAAGACCAGCGCGGTGGTCGACGGGTCGGCGCGGTCGGCCAGTTGCCAGCAGGCGTGCGGCTTGCCCAGCCAGCCCGGCGGCGGCGCGTTCCCGGTGACCAGGATGACCCGGGGATCGTCGCCGACCACCGCGCGGACCACGTCGGCGGTGCCGTCGGTGGACCCGTCGTCGAGCACCACCACCCGCAGCCCGGGTACGCCGCGTTGGGCGAGCAGGGACCGCAGGCACGGGGTCACCCGGGCGGCCTCGTCGCGCAGCGGCAGCAGCACCGTCACCGCTTCGGTGACCTCGACCGGCCCCGGCGTGGGTCGGCGCAGCCACCGGCCGACGTTGACCAGGGTGTGCCCGGTCAGCACGACGAGCACGCCGAGCCCGGCGAGCGACAGGGCCGACGCCGCGCTCATGCCGGCGCGCGGTGCCGCAGCAGGCTGACCGCCAGCGGCACCGCGACGATCGCCATGCCCGCCCCGCCCCACAGCGCCGAGGCGGGCAGGTCGAGGAAGACCGCGTGGGCCAGCACGCTGGAGCCGTACGTCCACAGGTAGAGCGCGTACAGCGGATGGTCGGTGGTGTCGGTGGTGTCCACGGCCGGTCCGGCGAGCGGGCGCAGCGCGGTCATCATGAGCACCGCGAACAGCAGCCAGCCGAGGTAGTTGCTGATCGGGATGCCGGGCAGGCCGGGCAGCGCCGGGGTCGGGTCCCGCCACACCCAGTGCCCCTCGGCCACCATCTGCGGGTCGAGGAAGAGGTCCCAGGTGGCCAGGCCGACGGTGGCCAGCGCGATCCGGGTCGGCCACCGCCAGCGGCCCGCCGCCACCCTGATCCGCGCGGTGAGCCGGGTCGCCACCAGCCACGCCGGCCAGGCCATCCAGGTCCAGGCCAGCGGGATGATCAGCGGTACGCCGGCCAGCTTCGGGCCGAGCTGCCCCGAGTAGTCGTAGCTGCCGAACGGGAAGCCGGTGGCGACGCCGAGCGCCTCGATGGCGAGCCCGCCCCCGGTCGCCGTGGCGATCAGTGCCGCAGCCGTGCGCGGTCCACGGGACAGCAGCGCGTGGCCGACCGAGAGCAGGTAGCCGAGCACGACGGTGGCCACGGTCAGCCGGGCCCGGGTCGTCCCGTCGGTCAGCGGGTAGCCGATCTGGGCCAGCACCAGCAGGGCGAGCATCGACCAGGCGTAGACCCGGGCGCGGTGGGCGGACAGGGTCACGGCTGTCCCGGACGGGCCGGCGGCGTCGGCGCCGGCAGAGGAAGATCCCGACCGAGTACGCCGAACGGGCGCTCGTCGCCAGGGAACCGGAAGTCGCGCAGCACGTCGACGAAGCCGAACCGGCGGTACAGCCGCCAGGCACGCGAGGTGCTCTCGTCGGCCTCCGGGGTGGACAGCAGCGTGGTGGCGCCCTCGGCCATGGTGAGCAGGGCACGCAGTTGACCGGCGCCCAGGCCGTGCCCCTGCGCCGGTGGCCGGACGTGCAGTTCGACCACCTCGAAGCAGTCGGTCAGCCAGCGTTTCCGGCGGTCCTGGTCCAACGCCCGCCAGACCTGGTCGTGCCACCACTGGCCGGGCCCGCCGACGTAGCCGTAGCCGAAGCCGGCCAGGTGACCCTCGCTGGTCAGGCTGGCCACGGCGCGGAAACCGGGCCGGCGTACGTGGGTGGCGATGTAGCCACGGCGGGCCTCCAGCAGGTCGGCGCGGTATCCCATCGCCTCGCCGTAGACGGCGACCACGTCGTCCAGCCGCCGGAGGAGATCGTCCGGTGTCCACCGCACCAACCTCATGCCCGTTCACCCTTCGCCGGGTCGTCCGCGTCGCCGACCCACCCCAGTACCGTCCGGTCACCGACCACGTCACGTACCTCGAATCGCGCGAAGAGTTCCTCCGCGTACCACCGCTCGGTCGGGGTGCGGGTGATCGCGGCCCGGTGCTCCGGGTGACGGTACGCGAACGCCACCAGATCCGCCGGTTCACGCCACACGCTCACCGTGCCCTGCCAGCCCAGAGGCGCCTCACCGACGCCGAATCGGGCCAGCAGGCCGGGTGCGGTGTGCAGGGCGGCGGCGACCGGCGGGACCGCCCGCCAGAAGGTGAGCGTCCGTGTCGGACGCAGCCGGGCCCGGGTCAGGGCCAGCACCGGCCCGTGCACCGGCCCGCCGGTGGGCTCGCCGAACGGCTGCCGGCCGGACCACTCGCCCCGGCTGGTCAGCGGGCGCAGGTCGAGCCGGACCTCGGACCGGGCGATGCCGGACCAGGCCCGCTCCACCCGCGAGCCGGCGAACCGGGCGGCTGCGGCGGGGGAGTCCCACACCGTCAGCGCGGCCCAGCGGGTGAGGTCGGCGTCGCCCGGCCCGAAACCGGTGCCGGTCCCGGTGCCGAGCAGCTTGCCGAACCGTACGCCGGGCAGCGCGCGCAGCCGGCGCGGGTCGAGCGCCATCCGGCCCAGCGCCCGGCCCACGGCGGCCCGGGGGATCCGCCACACGTGCAGGGTGACCAGCTCGGGAACGGTCGCTGCGGTACTCACGCCACGTCGGTCGGAGTCCCGCGGGTGACCCGCAGCAGTTCGGCGTACGTGGTGGGGAAGACCGCCTGCGGCACGCCACCGGCGGCCCAGATCTCGTCGTACGCGCCCACGTCGACCCCGAGCGCCTCAGCGGCGGCCGCCGCGGTGTGCACCGCGTCGGGCAGCAGGCGGACCAGGGCCCGCTTGCCGGAGCCGTTACGGGTGTACGGGCCGTCGAGCGCGTCCTGCACCGCCTGGACGTTCGGGTGTGACTGCATCCCGCCATTCTTCCCGGTACGCCGACGGCCGGCGTACCCGGCCACACCCCTGCCGACCGGCGTCGGGTCACTCCGGCAGCCCGGCGCGTCACACGTTGCGTTTTCGTCGGGGGGAAGGTGTACTGTCAGCAGTAGTTAGAACGAGTGTTCGATTGCCGGTGTTGCTGGCGAACATTGAACGTTCGTTCCAACCCCTCGGGGGCGGGTGTTTCGCGGCACCGGCTCCCGGCAGGTGCGGTGCCGCGGATCGCACCTGGGCTCCGGGCAGTCGCGAGTCCGGACCCGTCAGGCAGGCCGTCGGCCGCCGCCCACGACCCCCGGGCGGCGGCCGACGGACCCGCCGGTAACGCCGGCCGGGTGTGGTGTGGGGAAGCTCCGCACCCGGCCGGCCACCCACCCGGTGCGTCTTCCTCCGCACCACCCGCCGCGGGCGTACCGCGCCGACGGGTCCGACTCCGTCGCGCGACCGCCCGCTTCGGCCCACGTGGAGGAGACCATGCCGACCAGTCCGGCCCAGGCGCCGACGGTGCCCGCGCACGTGCTGCCGCACCGCACTCCCGCCCAACTGCTCACGGTGGCCCGGCAGAGCCTCGCCGAGGCCGCCCGGACCGGCCCCGACGGCCTCCGGTACGCCGCCGCCCACCTCGCGGCGCTGCGCGCCGCCGCCGCGGTGCTCGCCGCCCGCGCCCGCCCCGCACCCACCCGACGCAACCGGATCACCAGCGTCTGGGTTCTGCTCGCCGTCGTCGCCCCCGAACTCGACGAGTGGGCCGCCTACTTCGCCCTCGGCGCCGGCAAGCGCGCCGCCGCCGAGGCCGGCATCCCCCGGGTGGTCACCGCCCGGGAGGCCGACGACCTGCTCCGCGCCGCCGAGGAGTTCGTGACGGTGGTGGAGGCCGCGCTCGGCCTGGCACATCAGCCGGCGATCGACGGTCTCGTCGCCTGACCAGCACCACCCACCGGCGGGCATCCGGTGGCGACACGACGGGGGGTAGGTCCGATGGCGGGCCGCATGGTGGTCGGTTCCGCCGCGCTGGCCGGGTTGGTGCGCCCGGCCAGCGCACCCGACCCGGCGGGTGGACACCGGATCCTCCCCGTCCGGCCCGAGCTGACCGGGCTGCTGCCCGGTCGTGGGCTGCGACGGGGCAGCACCATCGCGGTCGGTGCCGGACAGTCCCGGCACAGCGGCACCATCTCGCTGCTGATCGCCCTGCTCGCCGAGGCATCCCGGGCCGGTTCCTGGTGTGCCGTGGTCGGGATGCCGACCTTCGGGGTCGGTGCGGCGGCCGAGGCCGGGATCGCCCTGGACCGGCTCGCCCTGGTGCCGCAACCCGGCCCCGAGTGGCCCACTGTCGTCGCCGCGCTCATCGACGGGGTCGACGTGGTGGTCACCGCGGTACCCGCCACCGTCTCCACCTCGGTCGCCGCCCGGTTGGCCGCACGGGCCCGCCAACGCGGCAGCGTGCTCGTGCCGTACGGCCGGTGGGACGGCGCGGACCTGACACTCCAGGTGGTCCGGGGGGCCTGGGAGGGACTCGGGCCGGGGCGGGGGCGGCTGCGTCGCCGGGAGGTGACCATCTCGGCGCACGGGCGGGGTGCCGCCGCCCGTGCCAAGGAGATCACGGTGTGGTTGCCCGGCGACGAGCTGACCCGGGTCATTCCCCGGTCCGCCGCCGGCCGGTCACGTCCCGGACGATTCCGTGTGCTGACGTCCCCCGACGGCGCGGAGCGCCGGCATGAGTGAGCGTGAGCGAGCGAATCATCGGCTTCGTGGTGTCTCATGGCGGCGCGGAGCGCCGGCATGAGCACGCCGACTCGGACGTTGCTGCTCTGGTGCCCGGACTGGCCGGTGCTCGCCGCCGAGATCGTCGACGGGGTGCCCGCCACCGGGCCGGTCGCGGTGCTGCACGCCAACCGGGTGGTCGCCTGCTCCGAACAGGCCCGGGCCGAGGGGGTCCGCCGGGGACTGCGCCGGCGGGAGGCGCAGGGGCGCTGCCCGGGACTCACCGTCGTCGACCACGATCCCGGTCGGGACGCCCGGGCGTTCGAGCCGGTGGTGGCTGCGGTCGAGGAGGTGGCGGTCGGGATCGAGGTGGTCCGCCCCGGTGCCTGCGCGCTGGCTGCCCGGGGGCCGGTCCGGTACCTCGGCGGTGAGGAGGCGGCCGCCGAACGGATCGTCGAGCACGTCGCCCAGAGCTGCGCGGTGGAGAGCCAGGTCGGCATCGCCGACGGGGTGTTCGCCGCCGGGCTGGCCGCTCGGGAGGGGCGGATCGTGCCGCCCGGTGGGACGCCGGAGTTCCTGGCCGTCCAGCCGGTCGAGGCACTCGGGCGGCCCGCCCTGGCCGACCTGCTGCGCCGGCTCGGAGTGCGTACGCTCGGCGACTTCGCCGCGCTGGCCGCCGGTGACGTGCTGGCCCGGTTCGGATTCGACGGGGCGCTGGCCCACCGGTTGGCCACCGGCGGCGACGAACGGCCGCTGGCGGTCCGGCGACCGCCCGTGGACCTGACGGTCACCGCCGACCTGGACGAGCCGATCGAGCGCGTCGACGTGGCGGCGTTCGCGGCCCGGACGCTGGCCGAGCGGCTGCACGAACGGCTCGCCGAGTACGGGCTGGCCTGTACCCGGCTCGGCATTGAGGCGGTGACCGCGCACGGCCAGGAACTGCACCGGGTCTGGCGGCACGACGGGCTGCTCAGCGCGGCGGCGATCGCCGACCGGGTCCGCTGGCAACTGGATGGCTGGCTCTCCGGTGGTGGCCGGCGGGGCGGCGATCGCCCACCCCGTCCCACCGCGGGGATCGTCCGGCTGCGGCTGGTGCCGGACGGGGTGCTGGCCCAGGCGGGCCTGCAACCGGGGCTGTGGGGCGGGACCGGTGCGGAACGCGAGCGGGCACACCGGGCGCTGAGTCGGGTGCAGGGCCTGCTCGGCCCGGAGGCGGTGGTCACCGCCGTACTCGGTGGGGGCCGGTCGCCGGCCGACCAGACACGGCTGGCGCCCTGGGGTGACGAGCGGTTGCCGGCCCGTCCCGGCGCCGCGCTGTCGCCGGGCGAGCCCGCCGAACGCCACGGCGGCACGTCGTGGCCGACCGGAACCGGCGGGGCCGCGACACCTGTCCCGGTCGGTGCCGACCGTGGCACGCAGCGCGCCCGTTCCGGGCCGGCCGTACCGTCCTGGCCGGGACGGCTGCCGCCGCCTTCGCCGGCCGTGGTGCTGCCCACCCCGCTCGCCGTGAGCGTGCTGGACGCCACCGGTGCACCGGTCGTGGTGAGCGCGCGATTGACGGTGAGCGCCCCACCGGCCCAGTTGATCATCACGGTGCCCGGCGCCCATGTCACCAGGAACGGCGCACCGGCCGGGACTACCGGCAGGGGCGGTGCGTGGGACGGGATCACTGGCAGGGCTGGGGTACCGGTCGAGATCGTCGGGTGGGCCGGCCCGTGGCCGGTCGACGAGCGGTGGTGGGCCCCGGCCGAGGCGTGCCGGCGGGCGCGTTTCCAGGTCCGACTGGCCGACGGCAGCGCCCTGCTCCTCGCCGTCGAAGCCGGCCGGTGGCTCCTGGAGGCGGTCTATGACTGAGGTGAAGGTGAGTTTCCACAATTCTCGGCTGCCCTGGTCGGAGCTGGAGCGGGTGCTCTCCGGGCGTACCGGGGAGGGCGAACGACACCTGCGGGTGGTGGATCCCCTCGCGGTCGACGCCGACGGCGGCGACTCGCCGGCCTGGAGCCGGAGCCGGGAGCAGTACCGTCCGCCCGAGCTGGCCCGCCCCGACGGTGTGGTGCCGTACGCCGAACTGCACGCGCACACCAACTTCAGCTTCCTCGACGGGGCCAGCCATCCGGAGGAACTGGCCGAGGAGGCGGTCCGGCTGGGGTTGACCGCGCTCGCCGTCACCGACCACGACGGTTTCTACGGCGTGGTGCGTTTCGCCGAGGCGGCCCGCGCGCTGGACCTGCCGACGATCTTCGGGGCGGAGCTGTCCCTCGGCCTGCCCGGCCCGCAACAGGGCGTACCCGACCCGCACGGCAACCACCTGCTGGTGCTGGCGCACGGCCACGAGGGGTACGCCCGGCTGGCCACGACCATCGCCCGGGCCCAACTACGTGGCGGTGAGAAGGGCCGCCCGGTCTACGGCGAACTGGAGGAGGTGGCCGACGCCCTGCGCGACCACGTGCTGGTGCTGACCGGCTGCCGCAAGGGGCACGTGCCGGCCGCCCTGCTCACCGAGGGGGTCGACGCGGCGGCCCGGGAGCTGGACCGGCTCACCGAACTGTTCGGCGCGGAGACGGTGGCGGTGGAGCTCACCGACCACGGTCACCCGGTCGACGGCGACCGCAACGACGCGCTGGCCGAGTTGGCCGCCGACGCCGGACTGCCCACGGTCGCCACGAACAACGTGCACTACGCCACCCCCGGCCGGCGTCGGCTGGCCACCACCCTCGCCGCGGTGCGGGCCCGGCGCAGCCTGGACGAGATCGACGGTTGGCTGCCCGCTGCGGGCACCGCCCACCTGCGCAGTGGCGCCGAGATGGCGGCGCGGTTCGCCGCGTACCCGGGGGCGGTGGCCCGGGCCGCCGAGTTCGGCGCGGAACTCGCCTTCGATCTCCAGCTCGTCGCGCCCCGGCTGCCGGCGTACCCGGTGCCGCCGGAGCACACCGAGATGAGCTGGCTGCGTCACCTCACCGAGGCCGGCGCGCGGGAACGCTACGGCCCGCGCGAGGCGCACCCGCAGGCGTACGCGCAGCTCGACCACGAGCTGAACATGATCGAGGAGTTGGGCTTCCCCGGCTACTTCCTGGTGGTCTACGACATCGTCGACTTCTGCCGGCGGGCGGACATCTACTGCCAGGGCCGGGGTTCGGCGGCGAACTCGGCGGTCTGCTACGCGTTGCGGATCACCAACGTGGACGCGGTCCGGCACCGGCTGCTGTTCGAGCGCTTCCTGGCCCCGGAACGCGACGGTCCGCCCGACATCGACGTGGACATCGAGTCCGACCGCCGGGAGGAGGTCATCCAGCACGTCTACTCCCGGTACGGGCGGGAGCACACCGCCCAGGTGGCCAACGTGATCTCCTACCGGCCCCGGTCGGCGGTGCGGGACGTGGCCAAGGCGTTCGGTTTCTCGCCGGGGCAGCAGGACGCGTGGAGCAAGCAGATCGACCGGTGGGGCGACGTGGCCACGGTGGACGTGCCGGAGATCCCCGAGCAGGTGATCGCGTACGCCAACGAACTGACTGGTGGCTCGGGGAGGTGGACGGGCTTCCCCCGGCACCTGGGCATCCACTCCGGCGGCATGGTGATCTGCGACCGGCCGGTGATCGAGGTCTGTCCGGTGGAGTGGGGCCGGATGCCCGGCCGCAGCGTGCTCCAGTGGGACAAGGACGACTGCGCCGCCGTCGGCCTGGTCAAGTTCGACCTGCTCGGCCTGGGCATGCTCTCCGCGCTGCACTACGGGTACGACATGATCGGGATGAGCCTGGACCTCGGCGACATGTCGCTGGAGGATCCCGAGGTCTACGACATGCTCTGCCGGGCCGACTCGGTCGGGGTGTTCCAGGTGGAGAGCCGCGCCCAGATGGCCACCCTGCCCCGGCTGCGTCCCCGGACGTTCTACGACCTGGTGGTCGAGGTGGCGCTGATCCGGCCCGGCCCGATCCAGGGCGGCTCGGTCCATCCGTACATCCGGCGCAAGAGCGGTCAGGAGGAGGTGACCTTCCCGCATCCGCTGATGCGTAACGCGTTGGAGAAGACGCTCGGCGTGCCGCTGTTCCAGGAGCAGCTGATGCAGCTCGCCATCGACCTGGCCGGGTTCGACGCGGCTGGGGCCGACGAGTTGCGTCGCGCGATGGGTGCCAAACGGTCGGTGGAGCGGATGGCGAAGATCGCCGACCGGCTCTACGGCGGCATGGCGGAGCGTGGCATCACCGGTGAACTGGCCGAGGACGTCTATCGCAAGCTCACCGCGTTCGCCAGCTACGGCTTCCCGGAGAGCCACGCGATGAGCTTCGCCTACCTGGTCTACGCCAGTTCCTGGCTCAAGCGCTACCACCCGGGCCCGTTCCTGGCCGCGTTGCTCAGCGCCCAGCCGATGGGCTTCTACTCGCCGCAGACCCTGGTCGACGACGCCCGCCGGCACGGTGTGGAGGTACGCCGCCCGGACGTCAACGCCAGCGGCGCGAAGCCGGTGCTGGAGTCCACCCCGCAGACCCGGTGGGGCAGCCAGCCGGGGGAGCCCCCGCACGCCTGGGGGCTGGGCGGGCCGGCCGTACGGCTGGGGCTGTCCAGTGTGCGTACCCTCGGCGATCCGGTGGCCGAGCGGATCGAGGCGGAACGGGCGGCGCACGGGCCGTACCGCGACATGCCGGATCTGGCCCGGCGGGTGGGTCTGACCGTGGCCCAACTGGAGGCGCTGGCCACGGCGGACGCCTTAGCCTGTTTCGGGCTGAGCCGGCGGCAGGCGCTCTGGGCGGCCGGCGCGGCGGCGCAGGACCGGCCGGGTCGCCTGCCCGGCACGGTGACCGGCGCGACCGCGCCCACCCTGCCCGGCATGGAGGAGGTGGACCGGCTGGTCGCCGACGTGTGGGCCACCGGGCTGTCCCCGGAGCACCACCCGGCCCGGTTCATCCGTCCCCGGCTGGACGCCCTGGGCGCGGTACCGATCGACCGGCTGGGGCGGGTGGAGCCGGGTCGGCGGATCCGGGTCGGCGGGATCGTCACCCACCGGCAGCGCCCGGCGACCGCAGGCGGGGTCACCTTCCTCAACCTGGAGGACGAGACCGGCATGCTCAACGTCACCTGCTCGCCGGGGCTGTGGCAGCGGCACCGGCGGGTGGCCCGGACCAGCGCCGCGCTGGTGGTGCGCGGGCTGTTGCAGCGGCACGAGGGAGTGGTCAACCTGGTCGCCGACCGGCTGGACGCGATCGAGCCGCCGGTCAGCCCGGTGTCCCGTGACTTCCGCTGACCGGCGCGCGCCCGGACGGCGTGCCTCGCCGTACGTGATCGGCGGGGCAGGCCCTAGACGAGTAGTTCCGAAGTCAGGGGTCGATGTCTGGGCATGAAGAGAGGGCATCCAAGATCATGGTGTGACGCAAGACCTGGATACCCTCTTGACCGCACTGTACGTGAAGATCGACGACAGCATCCGCACCCCCCGGTGGCGGGGACGGCCGCCGCTACTGACCGACTCCGAACTGGTATGCCTCGCGGTGGCGCAGGTCCTGCTCGGTGCCCGCTCTGAGGCGCACTGGATCCGCTACGCCCGTATCCACCTGCGCCCCTGGTTTCCCTACCTGCCGCAGCGGCCGGGCTACAACAAACGGCTCCGCGCTGCCCTGCCGCTGATCAAAAAGGTCATCCGGGACCTGGCCCGCGACAGTGACTTCTGGTTCGACCACCACTGGATCGTCGACTCCACCCCCATCCCGTGCGGCATGTCCCGCCCCACCGCCCAGCGCTCAGACCTCGCCGGCTGGGCCGGATACGGCTACTGCGCCTCCCATTCCCGCTTCTTCTGGGGACTCCGGCTCTACCTGGTCTGCACCCCGACCGGGATGCCGATCCTGTGGGCCCTCGCGAACCCGAAGATCGGCGAGCGAGAGGTCCTCGCCGCGATGCTGGACGTCGAGGCCGGCGTGGTGGCAGAGCACGACAGGATCCTGCTGATCAGCGACAAGGGATTCGCCTCCAAGCCATTCGAGCGGCAGTTGGCCGAGCAGGGCATCGAACTGCTGCGCCCGTCCCGCAAGAAGGAGAAGGCCCGCTACGGCGAGCCGATGCTCAAGAAGGTCCGCCAGTTGATCGAGTCGGTCAACGACACCCTCAAAGGCCAGCTTGACCTGGAACAACACGGCGGACGAACCTTCGACGGTGTGGCCGTCCGGGTCGCCCAACGCCTCCTCGCCATGACCGCGGCGATCTGGCACAACAACAAGACCGGCGCACCCGTCACCCGGTCACTGATCGCCTACGACCACTGACCGCAATTCGGAACAACTCGTCTAGGCTCGACCGGGTGGAACAGACCCCGAATCTGGCCGGGCCGCCGCTCACTCCCCGTACCGCCGTGGTCTGGTCGGTGCTCCGCGCCGAGTTGGACCGCCGGCCCGCCACCGAGCTGACCGTGCTCGACGTCGGCGGCGGCACCGGTGGCTTCGCCGTGCCGCTGGCCCGCGCCGGGCACCGGGTCACCGTGGTGGACGCCAGCCCCGACGCGCTGGCCGCGCTCAGCCGCCGGGCCGCCGAGGCCGGGGTGGCGCAGCGGGTACGCGCGGTGCAGGGCGACGGTGACGCGCTCGCCGGACTGGTCGAGCCGGCCAGCGTCGACCTGGTGCTCTGCCACGCCGTCCTGGAGGTCGTCGACGACCCGGCGCCGGTGGTGGCCGCGCTGGCCGGGGCGCTGCGGCCGGGCGGCGCGGCCAGCGTGCTGGTCGCCGGGCGGGCGGCCGCGGTGCTGGGTCGGGCGATGAACGGCCACCTGGACGTGGCGGCGGCGCTCGCCGCCGACCCCGACGGCAGCGCCGGCCCCCGCGACACGCTTCGTCGACGCTTCGACGCCGACGGTGCCACCACGCTGCTGGCCGCCGCCGGCCTCGCCGTCGAGGAGATCCACGGCGTACGCGTGCTCGCCGACCTGCTGCCCGCAGCCGTGGCGGACGGCCAGCCGGGTGCCCTGCTCGAGCTGGAACGGGCGCTGGCCGCCCGGCCGCCGTGGCGGGACCTGGCGGCGCAGCTGCACCTGTTCGCCCGCCGTCCGGCATGACCGGCCCGGAGGAGTCGGCCGTGCGCCCCCCGGTGTCAGGAGGGGGCCCTTCCTATGCGCCAGGCGTTAACAAGGTGCCCTTCCTTGCACCTGTCGCGCCGGAGTACGGCGGGGGGAGCATCGCCGACGTGCTGCCGAGCGCGCTCGCGGTGCTCGGTGTGCCCGGTGCCGCCGACCTGCTCGACCTCGGTGCCGACCTGTCCGGCGTACGCCGGATCGCGGTGCTGCTGGTCGACGGGCTCGGCTGGTACCAGATCCCGACCGCCGCGCCGTACGCGCCGACCCTGGCCGGGCTGACCGCAGCAGCCGGTCGACCACTGACCTGCGGTTTTCCCTCCACCACTCCGGTCAGCCTGGTCACCCTGGGCACCGGGGCGGCACCCGGCGCACACGGGGTGCTCGGCTTCACGCTGCGCGTCCCCGGCACCGAGCGGGTGCTCAACCACATCGAGTGGTCCGGCGACCCGGCGCCGCTGCGCTGGCAGCCGGTCGCCACCCAGTTGGAGCGGGCCTGGGCCGCCGGGGTGGCGGTGACCGTGGTCAGTCGGCCGGAGTTCGGCGGCAGCGGCCTGACCCTGGCCGCGAACCGGGGCGGGGACTACCGGGGCGCGGCCGGGGTCGACGCGGTGGCCACCACGATGCTGGCTGCGCTGACCGCCGGCAGCGGCCCCACCCTGGTCTCCGGCTACCACCCGGACGTGGACCGCGACGGGCACCTCAGCGGTGTCGACTCGGTGCCCTGGCGGGCCTCGGTGGCCGAGGTGGACGGTCTGCTGGCCCGATTGGTGGACGGGCTGCCGTCGGACGGGGCGTTGCTGGTCACCGCCGACCACGGCCAGCTCGACGTGCCCGCCGGGCACCGGTTCGACCTGGACACCGACCCCCGGCTGACCGACGGGGTGCGGGTGGTCGCGGGTGAGCCCCGGGTGCGCTACCTGCACACCGCGCCGGGTGCCACCGCCGACGTGGTGGCCGCCTGGTCGGCCGTGCTCGGCGACGCCGCCCGGGTGCTGCTGCGGGACGAGGCGGTGGCCGCCGGCTGGTTCGGGCCGGTGCCCGAGGCACACCTGGAGCGGGTCGGCGACGTGGTGGTGGTCTGCAACGACACGTACGCCGTGCTGGCCAGCCGGTCGGAGAGCCCGGTGGTGTCCCGGCTGGTGGCCTTCCACGGCGCGGACACCGCGGCCGAGATGACGATTCCGCTGCTGGTGCTGCGGGGCTGACCGGCCGTCCTGTCCCACCTCGGGGTTAACCTGCCGGGGTGGGACGCAGCCAGTCGTTGCCCCGGGGCGGCGATCCCCGGTTCGGGCCGGACGCCGACGATGCCGGGTGCCCGATCCTGCACGTCGACATGGACGCCTTCTTCGCCTCGGTGGAGGTGCGTCACCGGCCGGAGTTGCGCGGCCGGGCCGTCGTGGTCGGCGGGGTCGGCCCGCGCGGCGTGGTCAGTTCGGCCAGCTACGAGGCCCGGCGGTACGGCGTACGCAGCGCGATGCCGACGATGCGGGCCCGGGTGCTCTGCCCGCACGCGGTCTTCCTGCCGCCCGACTTCAGTCGCTACTCGGCCGCCTCGCGGGCGGTCATGCAGATCTTCCGGGACATCACGCCGCTGGTCGAGCCGCTCTCCCTGGACGAGGCGTTCCTGGACGTCGCGGGTGCCCGGCGGCTGTTCGGCCCGCCGGCCGCGATCGCCCGTCGGATCCGCGAACGGGTCGCCGCCGAGCAGGAGCTGACGTGTTCGGTGGGGGTGGCGTCGAGCAAGTTCGTGGCCAAGCTCGGCTCGACCCGGGCCAAGCCGGACGGCCTGCTCGTGGTCCCGGCCGCCCAGGTCCTCGACTTCCTGCATCCGCTGCCGGTCGCCGCCCTGTGGGGAGTGGGGGAGCGGGCCGAGCAGAGCCTGCTGCGGCTCGGTCTGCGTACCGTCGGCGACCTGGCCCAG
Organism: Micromonospora craniellae; assembly: GCF_014764405.1. Taxonomy (NCBI): domain Bacteria; kingdom Bacillati; phylum Actinomycetota; class Actinomycetes; order Micromonosporales; family Micromonosporaceae; genus Micromonospora; species Micromonospora craniellae. The sequence goes on from NZ_CP061725.1 coordinate 5,260,452, forward strand.
GCGCCGCTGGGGATGCTGCGGACCGCGGTCGGTGCGGCGGCGGCCACGCACCTGCACGAGTTGGCGTGGGGGCGCGATTCGCGTCGGGTCAGCCCGGAACACGCGGAGAAGTCGGTCGGCGCGGAGGTCACCTTCGACGTCGATGTCCATGATCCGACCGAGATCCGGCGCACCCTGCTGGCGCTCGCCGAGAAGGTCGGTGGCCGGCTGCGTGCCGGCGGGCAGGTGGGGCGCACCGTGTCGCTCAAGGTGCGGATGGCCGATTTCCGCACCGTGAGCCGGTCGCGCACCCTCGACGTGCCCACCGACGTGGCGCGGGAGATGTTCGACACGGCCTGGTCCCTCTACACCGCTCTGGCCCCGGGTGAGCAGATCCGCCTGGTCGGCGTCCGGGCGGAGGGTCTCACCCCGGCGGACGAGACACCCCGGCAGCTCGCGCTCGGTGCGCCCGAGCGGGGCTGGCGGGAGGCGGAGGTCGCGGCCGACGCCGCGGCTGCCCGATTCGGGCGGTCCGTCATAGGACCGGCCAGTCTTCTCCGCGGGCGTGATCCCCGGCGAAATGAAAATCCGACGCGGCCGTAGGTCGTCCCGCTTTCCGACGCGCGAGGGCCCTCGTAGACTTGGGGGTAAGCAGCCGGTTGGCTGCCACGGTCTGTCGGTCCGACCGGACCGACCAACGTGACCGGGGAGGAGTGCCGTGCCGCTCTCGGAGCACGAGCAGCGGCTGTTCGAGCAGATCGAGCGGTCGCTTGCCGAGGACCCCAAGTTCGCCTCGGCCGTGCGCGCCAGCGACCCGCGTTTCCACGCGCGGCGTCGCCTGCTCGTCGCTGCCGGCGTGATCGTCGCTGGCCTGGCGTTGTTGGTCTATGGCGCGGTGATCAAGACTCCGCCGTTGGCAGTGGCGGGATTCGTTCTCATGCTGGCCTCGGCTGCGTTCGCGGTGCAGTCGCACCGTCGGGCGCAGTCACCGGACCTGCACGTCGTCGGAGGCACGGCGAGTCGTCGCCGGTCCCGAGGACGGTCCGGCCGCCGATCGGGTGGTTTCCTCGATCGGATGGAGGACCGGTGGCGTCAGCGCCCGGAGGGGCACCGCTGACCCGCTGCTCCTCCACGGCGGGGCATCCGTCCCGGACCTGACCGGTCCGGGGCGTTCCGGCGCCTGGCGGACGTGATGTCGTCCGGGTGCCGGTCAGGGTGCTCGGGCGGAGACGACGACGTGGCGCGCTGACGGTTGCCCACCGGGCGGTGATCTGAGAGACCACAACGGGCCGGGTGCCGGTGGACGTCCACCGGCACCCGGCCCGTCTCGTCTGCCCCGGTCCGGGCGGTCGCTCAGCGGCTCATGCGGTTCGCGATCAGCCGGCGCGGACTGAACCGCAGTAGCCGGTGGCGTACCTGACCGCCGGAGTTCACCAGCCGCGACGAGGCGTCCGCGACAGTGGTGCGCCAGCGCTGCAACACCGACGGCGGCAACACGGTCGCCATCAGCCGGGTACGCCGATCGGCCCGCTCGGCCAGGGCACCGCGTACCGTCCGCAGGGCTGCGGGCAGCGGTTCCCCGGTCAGCGGGTCGCGCGCGTACCGGGCCCGCTCCTCGGCGCGGCCGAGCAGGCGGGCCGCCGACCCGGCCCCGGTCTCCGGGTCGAGGGCCTCCCGGACCAGCCGGTCGGCGGTCGCCCGGGGGGTCTCCGTCCGGTCCACCCGGATCCGGTAGTCGACCAGGGTGTCGAGCAGTTCGTCCCAGGCGGCGTGTGCGTCCGCCCGCGCCCGGTCCGGGTCGGCGCCGACCGTCACCGCCGGCCGGTGCTCCCCGGTGGCGCTCGCCTCCGACGCGTCGACCGTCCGGATCACCGGTGCGGGCCGGCCCCGACGGTGGCGCAGCGCGAGCCGGCGCAGCGCCGGCACGGCGAGCAGGGTCAGCAGGGCGAGTACGCCGACGGCGAGCAGCCAGGGCCACCGCGGCGCCTGCTGCGTGGGCGTGCCCGGGGCGGCGCCGACGGTCGGGTCGTCGCCCTCCTCGAACTGGTTCGGTCCGGCGTCCGGCCCGGCCGACGGGTCGTCCGCGTCGGGCGTGTCCGTGGCGTCGGTCTGCGGGGTGTTCTCCTCCGGGGCGTCGACGTCCGGTGCCCAGGCGGAGCGGGCCGAGCCCGGCACGCCGTAGGTCGGGGTGGCGTCGAACGGCACCCACCCGATCTGGTCGAAGTACACCTCGGTCCAGGCGTGCAGGTTCCGGTTGGTCAGGGTGAGGGTGTCCCCGGTGCGCCGGTTGCCGTTGGTGAACCCGAAGGCCACCCGGGCCGGGATGCCGGCGTCGCGGACCATCCAGGCCAGTGCCGCCGCGTACTGCTGGCAGTAGCCGGCCTTGTTCTCCAGGAAGTCGAGGATCTCCTGCCCGCTGGTGCCCTGTTCGGTGCTGAGCTGGTAGGTGAAGCCGTTCTCTTCGGAGAAGTAGTCGTAGATCGCGCGCACCTTGTCGTACTCGGTGCGCTTGCCCCGGATCAGTTCGGCCACCAGCGCCCGCACCTCGGGCACGTCGGGGGTGACGGTCTGCTGGACCCGCAGGGGGGCGTCGGCCGCCAGTTGCCGGGCGGAGCGCAGGGCCTGCGGCGTGAACGTCGAGCGGACGTAGTCGAACGAGTACGACTTCTCCCGGGAGTTCTCCCGGTTCGAGAAGACCACCTGCAGGTCCTGGTCGTAGAACCAGCTCCGGTTCAGGTCGGTGAAGTCGACCGGCTCGGCGTACACCGGCAGCAGCGGCATGGCCAGGGCCCGGGTCACCTCGACGGTGGCCTCGTGCCGGGTCCGTTCGACACCCTGGATCGGCTGTGCCGACGGGTCGGGCAGCTCACCGGTGACCTGGCGGCCGTTCGGGCCGCGTACCCGGAAGCCGTCGCCGCGCAGCTCGTCGGCGACGCCGAAGCGCAGATAGAACGGATCCTCCTCGGTGGTGGTCACCTTCACCAGGTCGGTGGTCTCGGACTGGTTGAGCGTGCCGCTGAGCGCGGCGAACAGGTCGACCCGGCCGGGAGAGCCGCCGAAGCCCTGCCCGCCCAGGCCGTTGCCGACGCCCGAGTTGAAGTTGTTCATCAGGCCGGAGGTCATCCCCGGCACGGCCAGCGGCACCAGCACGGCCAGCGCGAGGCCCACCACCGCCAGCCGCCGTCCGGCGGCGGCCAGCGGGGACGCCTCCCAGACGTCGACGTCGCGGCCGTCCCCGGTGAACCGCCGGCCGAACCGCCGGACCCGGTCGACGTTGTCGGTGACCAGCAGCCAGAGGAAGCCGGCGGCGCCGATGGCGAACGGCAGCGGCGGGACGCTGTCCACGTAGACCGCCACCGGCACCGAGTAGATGGCCAGCATCGGCAGACCGGCCAGGGCGGGCCGGCGCAGCCCGACACAGAGCACGTCCACCAGCACCGCGACGCCGCCGACGCCGAGCACCGTGATGAACAGCAGCGGGTCGGTGTCCGGCACCTTCACGCCGTGCGAGCGCATGTCGTCGACCGAGTTGCTGAGCAGCTCGGCGAAGTGCCCGAAGGTGGCCGGCGTGGGCAGCACCGCGAGCAGTTCCTCGCCGCTGGGAAAGAGCCAGGTCAGGGCCAGGGCGAGGCCGGCGACCATGGCCAGGATCTGCGCCCACAGCGGGGTCCGGCCGAGCCGGGCCAGGGCCGCCGCGGCGGCCACCGCGGCCACCGCGATGACGGCCTGCACCAGCCAGGTCCACCGTTCGAAGATGGCCGACAGGGGCGCGGCGGCGAGCAGGGTCGCGGCGGCGGCCACCAGACCCAGGTTCCGATGGGCGATCATGAGGGGGACCTTCCGTTCATCGCACGCCGCCGGCCACCGTCTCGGCCATCGCGGCCCGCAGGGCGAAACCCTGCGAGCCCCGGCCGGCCTGCGGCCAGAGCGCTGGCAGCCGACCGCCGTGGTCGACGCCGATCACCCGCCAGCCGGACTGCATCAGCGCCAGCGCGGCGGTGTCGTGTGCCTGGTCGGCCTCGGTCCGGGCCTGCGCCGGCAGGTTCAGCCAGGCGGAGCTGTCCAGCAGGAAGCAGACGCAGGTGGCGCCGTTGGCCCGCAACCCGGACAGCACCTCCGCCTCGGCCGTGCTCAGCGACCCGAAGACGCCGATGATCAGGCCGCCGTCGGAGCGCTGCCGGACGTGCTGCACCAGGGTGGTGATCTCGACGCGTTCGTCCAGCCGGACCTCCGCGAGATGGTCGAGCAGCAGGCCGTCACCGGCGCCCTCGGTCGCGTCCACGTCCGCGCCGGAGCCGGTGACCAGGCGCAGCTTGTAGCCGCCCTGACGCAGGTGGACGGCGATGCTGGCGGCGGCCGAGACCGCCCACTCGAAACTGGCCGTCGGGCCGTCGCCCTGGTGGCCGTACGCACGGGTGTCCAGCAGGACGGTCGCGCGGCTCTCCCAGGGCTGTTCCTCCCGGCGCACCATCAGATCCCCGGTGCGCGCGGTCGACTTCCAGTGCACCCGGCGCAGGTCGTCGCCGCGCCGGTACTCGCGGGTCGCCGCGTCGTCCTCGCCGTGCACCGCCACCGAGCGGGCCCGGCTCTCGCCGCTGCCGGCGTACTCACCGGGCAGCCGCACCGCCGGCAGCGGCGCCACCTGCGGCACCACGGTCAGCGAGTCGGTGCCCGGGAAGGCCCGGCTCAGTTCGCACAGACCGAACGGGTCGGTCATCCGGACCACCAGCGGCCCCACCTCGTACCGGCCGCGCACGTCGGCCCGCACGGTGTACGCCACCGAGCTGGCCTGGTGCGCGCCGAGCCGTTCCAGCACCACCCGGGGCCGGCTGCCGAGCGCGTACGGCAGCCGGTCCTCCAGCAGCAGGGTGCCGGTCGGCAACCGGGACAGGTTCTGCAACCGCAGCACCATCCGGGCGGTGGCGCCGACCGGCGCCCGGTGCGGGTCCAGTGAGCGGTGGCAGGCCAGCTTGTAGCGGCTGCGACCGACGTAGAGCGCGGCGAGCAGCGGGAGGACGGCCAGCAGCACGGCCACCCGCAGCAGGTCCTTCTCGCCGAGGATGCCGGCGGAGACGGCGGCCGCCAGCGCGGCGGCCAGGAAGGAACGACCGCGGGTGGTCAGGCCGCGTAGGCCGTCTCGCACGTCACGGCCTCCGGGGTTCGAACGGAGCCCGGCCGTTGCCGGCCGGTGGCCGGGTGTCGTACGGCGAGCGGTTGCGGTCGTGCGGCAGCGGCAGCCGGTGCACCAGGTCCGCCACGATCGCGTCGGTGGTACGCCGGGCGAGCTGGGCGTCGGCGGTGGGGATGAGCCGGTGCGCCAGGACCGGTACGGCGAGCACCTGGAGATCGTCGGGGAGCACGTAGTCGCGCCCGTCGAGGGCGGCCACGGCACGGGCGGTGCGCAGCAGTTGCAGGGTGCACCGGGGGGACGCGCCGAGTCGCAGGTCGGGTGCCTCGCGGGTGGCGGTGACCAGGTCGATCGCGTACTGCTTGACCGCGTCGGCGACGTGCACCTGCCGGACGTGACCGATCAGCCGGCGCACGGTGTCGGCGTCGGAGACCGGGCGCAGTGCCGGCAGCGGGTCCACCGCGCCGTGGCCGTCGAGCATGGCCAGCTCGGCGTTCGGGTCCGGGTAACCCATCGCGATGCGGGCGGTGAACCGGTCCCGCTGCGCCTCCGGCAGCGGGTACGTCCCCTCCATCTCGATCGGGTTCTGGGTGGCGATCACCATGAACGGGGTCTGCAACTGGTACGTCACCCCGTCGACGGTGACCTGCCGCTCCTCCATGCACTCCAGCAGCGCGGACTGGGTCTTCGGCGAGGCCCGGTTGATCTCGTCGCCGACGACCAGGTTGGCGAAGACGGCACCCGGCCGGAACTCGAAGTCGTGCGTCTCCTGGTTGTAGACGCTGACCCCGGTGACGTCGCTGGGCAACAGGTCGGGGGTGAACTGGATGCGGCGTACGGAGCAGTCGATGGACCGAGCCAGTGCCTTGGCCAGTTTGGTCTTGCCGACACCGGGCACATCCTCGATGAGCAGATGACCCTCGGCGAGCAGGACGGCCAGAGCGAGCCGCACGGTGGCGGTCTTGCCCTCGATGACCTGTTCGATGTTGGCCACGATGGCATCGCTCGCTGCGCGGAACTCGTCGTGCGGCAGCAGTCCGCCAACTTCGTCCCAGGTCTGTTGAGTCACGGGCCTCCTCCTCGTCGCCGTCACGGCAGCTCTGTATTGAGCACCTGGACCCGCCGTTGGGTTCGCGACGTGCGAGCCTCGTCTGCCGCAACAATCTCACTGGCCTCTCAGGCTAACCATGTTTCTCGCCAACGCCGACTGGCGCAGGTGTTTGGGCGCTTACAGAGCGATTTGTCGTTCACGCAGCGCATGTCGCCGGTTCTGCCGGGTAAGGAGCTCGGACCCGTCATCTGCGACAGGAGGGACATGTCGGAGACCACCTTGCCGATCAATCTCGGAACATGGCTGCTCGCGATCAGCCCCATCCTGCTGCTTCTCCTGCTACTCGCGGTGCTGCGATGGAAGGCGCCGCAGGCGGGGCCGGTCGGCATGTTCCTCGCCGTCGCGGTCGCCCTGCTGTTCTTCCGTGCGCCCTGGGAAGCGGTCGCGGTGGGCGCACCCTGGTCACTGCGGCGCTGTTGGCCCCGGTGACCCTGATGGCGGGCGCGACCATCGCGTGGATGGCCGGCAAGGGGCCGGCGTTGCGGCTGGCCTGGCCGTTCATCTTGATCATCTCCGCGATCCACGCCGGCCTCCAGTTCGTCATCATGTACTGGGAGCCGGTGCTGTCGACCTTCCTGGCCGCCACCGTGGCGCTGGTGGCCCTCTACCCGCTGTCCCGCTGGTCCCGCTATCGCGAGCCGGCCCAGGACGTCTCGGAGCGCCCGGCGATGAAGGAGGAGACCGAGACCGCCGAGGAAGAGGAGGAGCAGGCGCCGACGATGAGCCTGTCCTGGGCGCTGCTGCCGTACGCGGTGCTCACCGCCGTCGCGGTGTTCACCCTCGCGGTCCCGCCGGTCGAGGCGGCACTGGACCGCATCCAGTTCGGCTTCCCCTTCCCGGAGGTCGGCACCGGCTACGAGGTGGCCACCGAGGCGGAACAGCCCTACTCGGCGATCGCGCCGTTCACCCATCCGGGTTTCTCGTTGATCGTCGCGGTGCTGGTGACATGGATCGTCTTCCGCGCCAAGGGTTACTTCGCCGCCCGGGCCAAGCAGGACGGGCAGCAGCCGGTCTGGTCGAGCCTGGCGTCCGACGCCACGCCGGCATCGGTTGCCATCCTGTCCTTCCTGGTCCTGGCGGGCGTCATGGAGCACTCCGGGCAGACCGACGTGCTCGCCCAGGGCATCGAGCGGATCTCACCGCCCCTGCTGTACGCCTTCGCCGCCAACCTCATCGGCCTGGTCGGTGCCTTCATGACCTCCAGCAACACCGCCTCGAACGTCCTGTTCGGGCAGCTGCAGCAAGGCGTGGCGACGGGCACGGGACTGTCCGAGAGCGCAGTCATCGGGGCGCAGAGCGCCGGTGGCGCGATCGGCAACGCCATCGCCCCGGCCAACATCGTGCTCGGCACCGGCACCGCCGGCATCGTGGGCCAGGAGGGTGCGGTGCTGCGCAAGACCCTGCGGTGGACCCTCGCCGCGGCCGGGGTGATCGGCCTGCTGACCCTGCTGTTCGTCTGACGGAAGGAGTCGAGAATGACCGAACTGCGTTGGCTGCTGGTGGCGATGGTGCTCTTTCTTGCGGCGCTGCCCGCCTTGAGCCTGGGTACCGACGGCGACGTGCCGGCGCTCTGGGTCGCCGGGCTGGTCCTGGTGGCCGTCGCCGGCGCCATCCCGGTCGTACTGAGGTTCGCGCCGTCGGGCGGTGAGGACTGACATGGCCGACTACCGGGAGATCTACCGCAGGACCGACGACGGCGGGGTGCAGTTGGGCGCCAGTGCCGACCGTTGGTACCTCTACGAGGACCACGTCCATCTGGCGCCGCACCACACGGAGGGACAGCTTGTCCGGTTCGACGCCGAGCTGCTGCCGTTCGTCGACAATCTGAACCGGGGCGCGCTGGCTGTCGTGGACATGCAGAACGACTTCTGCGCGCCGGGTGGCTGGACCGATCGCTCCGGGCTCGACTACGAAGCATGCCGAGCTGCCATCCCGGGCGTCCAGCGGGCGATCGACGCCGCGCGGCGACACGGCATGTTCGTCATCTGGATCTACTGGCACAACCGTCCAGACCTCCGCAACCTCGGTGCGCCGACGCTGCACTCCTTCAAGCACCGCCTCGACCAGGTGGGTATCGGCGAGGAACTGGACAACGGCGCGGTGCTCACCGCCGGATCCTGGGGCGCGGAGATGGTCGACGAGCTGACGGGCTACATGGCTGACGACGACATCCACGTGGAGAAGGTGCGGATGAGTGGCTTCTACGGCACGCATCTGGACCAGGTTCTGCGTACCCAGGGCATCCAGACCCTCTACGTCTGCGGGGTCAACGCCGACCAGTGCGTCAGCACCACCCTGGAGGACGCCTACTTCCGCGACTACAACCCGGTGCTCATCGCCGACGCCACCGCCACCTCCAGTCCCGCTTACTGCAAGGACGCGGTGCTGTTCAACACCAAGCAGTGCTGGGGATTCGTCACCACCACCGAGGCCTTCGCCAACCCGCAGCCGTATCCGACGAAGGGGAGGACATGACCGCAGCGCACGGACCCCGTACCGGCCGACCGCCCACGCGCGCCGACCGAGGCATGGTCTCCTCGCCGCACTACCTGGCCACCGGCGCCGGCCTTGCCGCGCTGCGTGCCGGAGGTAGCGCGGTGGACGCCACGATCGCGGTCAACGCGCTGCTCTGCGTCGCGTACCCGCACATGGCGGGCCTCGGCGGCGACGGCTTCTGGCTGCTGGCCGATCCGGACGCGACGGTGCACGGGCTGAACGCCTCCGGTCCCGCGGCGCGGGCGGCCACCCGCGACTACTACGGCGAGCGGGGCCACACCGACGTGGTGCCGTCGCGGGGTGCGCTGTCGGCGCTGACCGTGCCGGGCGCGGTCGACGGCTGGCGGCTGGCCCACGAGCGGTACGGCCGGTTGCCCTGGGCGGACCTGTTCGACGATGCCATCCACTACGCGCGACACGGCGTCCCGGTGGCCCGATCCCTCGCCGACTGGCTGGTGGAGGACCTCGACCTGCTCAACGCGGAGTCCTCGACCGCGCGGTTGTTCGCGCCGGAGGGCCGGGCACGGCGTGAGGGGGAGCGGATCGCCCAGCCGGAACTGGCCCGCTCGCTGGAACTGATCGCCGCGCAGGGTGCCCGCGCAGGCTTCTACGAGGGCGACCTCGGCCGGCGTTTCTGCGCCGGAATCGCTGCGCAGGGCTCGCCGCTGCATCCGGACGACCTGGCGGCCTATCACGCCCACTGGGAGGAGCCGATCGCCACCGACTACCGTGGCCACACCGTCTACGAGATGCCATCGAACACGCAGGGCTTCGCCGTCCTACAGATCCTCAACGTGATCGAGGGCTACGACGTGACCGGCTGGGGTGACGGCACCCCGGACTACTATCACCACCTGGCCGAGGCGGTGAAGCTGGCCTTCGCCGACCGGGACGAGTGGCTCACCGACCGGCACTGGGTGGACATCCCGGTCTCCGAGTTGCTGGACAAGGCGTACGCGGCACGGCGGCGCGAGCTGATCCGGCCGGATCGGGCGATGGTCATGGCCGAGGTCGAGCCGGGAATCCGCTTCGGCCCTCAGGCGCGTCGGCGGGCGCCTCTCGGCGACACCTGCGCGTTCAGCGTCGTCGACGACCGAGGGCTGGTCGTGTCCGCCATCCAGTCGATCTACCACGATTTCGGCGCCGGGCTCGTCTCCGGTGACACCGGGATCATCCCGCAGAACCGGGGTTCCTTCTTCTCGCTCGACGAGGGACACCCCAACCGGATGGAGCCGGGGAAGCGTACCTTCCACACCCTGATCCCGGGGCTGGTCTGCGTCGACGGTCGTCCGTGGCTGGCCTTCGGTTCGATGGGGGGCGAGGGGCAGCCGCAGAGTCAGGCGGCGCTGCTCACCTGTTTGATCGACTTCGGGTACGACGTGCAGCAGGCGATCGAGGCACCTCGATGGTTGATGGGTCGGGCCTGGGGGACCACCGCCCAGGACATGTCCCTGGAGGGGCGCATCTCCGACGAGGTGGTGCGTGAGCTGCAACGCCGTGGTCAGCCGGTGCGGATGCTGCCGAACTGGGACGACAACATGGGCCACGCCCAGGCGATCCGGATCGACTTCGAGCGGGGCCTTCTGGAGGCAGGCGCCGATCCGCGTGGCGACGGTGCCGCCATCGGTTACTGAGCCGGGCGGGACGGCGTGATCCTCGCCGTCGTACTTGCCTGGCAGGTCGGCGTGGCCGCTGCTGTCCCGCTGCTGACCCGGTGGCTCGGCCGCAACGCCGGCTATCCACTGGCCGTCGGCTATCTGGTCGCGGCCGGCCTGCTGCTCACCCGGTTGCCGACGATCCTGGACGACCGGTACGTCGCCCTCGGCTGGCAGTGGCTGCCCGGGCTCGGAGTCGACGCCGCGTTGCGGATGGACGCGCTCGGCATGGTCTTCGCGCTGCTGGCGCTCGGCGTCGGCGCGCTGATCATGGCCTACTGCCCCCGCTACCTGAGCGTCGACGACGACGGGCAGGAGCGGGTGTACGTCACCATGACCCTCTTCGCCGCCGCGATGCTGGGCCTGGTGCTCGCCGACGACCTGCTGGTCCTCTTCGTCTTCTGGGAGCTGACCTCCATCCTCTCGTTCGTCCTGATCGGACAGGGCGGACGCCCGGCCGCCACCGGGCCGGCCGTGCAGGCGCTCCTGGTCACGGTGGCCGGCGGGCTCGCCCTGCTGACCGCGATCGTGCTGCTGGCGGTGCACGTCGGCACCACCAGCCTGGCCACGCTCGTCGCCGAGCCGGAGCGGCTGAGCGGCGGACCCGGCTGGGCGGCCGGGGCGCTGATCGTGTTCGCCGCGTTCACCAAGTCGGCCCAGCTGCCGTTCCACTTCTGGCTGCCCGGCGCGATGGTGGCGATCACCCCGGTGAGCGCGTACCTGCACGCGGCGACGATGGTCAAGGCCGGCATCTACCTGCTGATGCGGTTCTCCGCCGTGTTCGGCGGCACGTCGGCGTGGGACCTCACGCTGATGTCGGTCGGGCTGCTCACCGCGATCGTCGGCGCGCTGCTGGCCCTGCGCCAGTACGACCTCAAGGCGCTGTTGGCGTACTCCACCGTCAGCCAGCTCGGCCTACTGGTCGGAGTGATCGGTGTCAGCACCCCGGCGGCCGACGCGGCGGCGATCCTCTACACCGTCGCGCACGCGCTGTTCAAGGCGACACTGTTCATGCTGGTCGGCATCATCGACCACCAGGCGGGCAGTCGGGACGTGCGGGAGCTGTCCGGTCTGCACCGGGTGATGCCGGTGACGGTCTGGCTCACCGCGCTGGCCGCGATGTCGATGGCCGGGCTGCCGCCCACCATCGGATTCGTCGGCAAGGAGGCGATCTTCGAGTCCCTCGGCGAGACGCGCGGCGTCGGCTGGGTGGCCGCCGGATTCGGGGTGCTCGCCTCGGTGCTCACCTTCGCGTACGCGGCCCGCCTGGTGCACGGGATGATCGAGGGGCCGACCCGGCAGCGCCGGCTGCGCGAGCCGTCCTGGGCGTTCCTCGCCCCGGCCGCGCTCGCCGCGGTGACGGCGACCGTCCTCGGGCCGGCGGTGGCGGTGCTGAGTCCACTGGTGGAACGCGCCGCCGACGCGGCCCGCCCGGAGGGCACACCGCCGTACCTGGCGTTCTGGCACGGCTTCACGCCGGCGCTGGGCCTCAGCGCCGCCACCGTGCTGCTGGGCACGCTGATGTTCGTCGGCCGGGTCCGGGTGGACCGGCTGCTGCGGGCCGTACCCACCACACCACCCTTCGCCGAGTTGGCCGAACGCGGCCGGCAACGGCTGCTCAAGGCCGGCGCCGTGGTGGCCCGACCAGCACACGCCGCCGGGCCGGCGCCCTACCTGGTCCGGCCGCTGCTGGCCGTGGTGGTGCTGGCGGCGTGCGCCGCGGTGCTGCCCGGCGTCGCGCCCCTGCCGCACGTCGACCAGGCCCGTCCTGGCGACTGGCTGCTGGTCGGCCTGCTCGTCACGACACTCGCCGGCCTGCTGGCGGCGCGCTCCGCGCTGGCCGCCATCGGGCTGACCGGGGTGGTGGGGCTGCTGCTGTCGGCCTGGTTCCTGACCGTCGGCGCGCCGGACGTGGCGCTGACCCTGATGCTGGTCGAGGTGCTCACCGCGGTCGTCGTGATGCTGGCCCTGCGCCAGCAGCCGGACCGGCTGGCCCCGGTCGGGCGGCGCTGGTCGGTGACCGCCGCCGCCGCGCTCGCGGTGGCGACCGGTGTCGCCGCGGCGGCCGGCACCGCCGCGCTGACCGGCCGGGGCGAACCGTCCGGCCCGGGACGGTGGTACCTCGACCGGGCGGAGGAGCTGACCGGCGGCGCTAACGTGGTCAACACCATCCTGGTCGACTTCCGCGCCCTGGACACCCTGGGCGAGGCGGTGGTGCTCGCGGTGGTGGCCCTCGGGCTGGTCCGGCTCGGCGGCGACCGCCGGGTCCGTCCCGACGCCGCCGACCCGGCCGAGGACGACGTGGTCCTCGTGCTCGCCTACCGGGTGCTGGCACCGGTGATGCTGGTCGTCTCGGCGCTGTTGTTCCTACGCGGGCACGAGGCCACCGGCGGCGGATTCATCGGCGCGTTGCTGGCCGGTACGGCGGTCGGGCTCGGGCAGCTGGCCCACCCCGGTGGAGCGCCCCTGCTGGGCCGGTTGCCGGCGGTGCCGCTGGTGGCCGCCGGGTTGCTGATCGCCGTCGGCGCCGGGGCGGCCCCGCTGGCCGTCGGCGAACCCCTGCTCACTCCGCTCGGCCTGAGCACGCCCGACCCGCTGCCGACGCTCTCCACCGCGCTGCTGTTCGACCTCGGCGTCTACCTGATGGTCCTGGCACTGGTGGTGGCCGCCGTGCGGCGGCTCGGCCTGCCCTCCGCCGCCCCGCCCTCCGCGGCCCCGACCGCCCGGGTCACCCGATGAGCGCCGCGGTGCTCGTCGGCACGCTGGTCGCCGCCGGGGTGTTCCTGCTGCTACGGCCGGGACACCTGCGCGTGGTGCTGGGTTTCGTCCTGCTCGGGCACGCGGTCAACGTGGTGCTGCTGGCGGCCGGTGGGCTCGGTCGCCGCACGGCGGCGGTGCACGAGGTGGGCCCGGACACAGCGGATCCGCTGCCGCAGGCGTTCGTGCTGACCGCCATCGTGATCACCTTCGGTGTCACCGTGTATCTGCTCAGTCTGCTGCGTCGGGGCACGGCGGACCCGGACGCCGACGACGACGGTCCCGGTGGGCTCACTGACCCGGACGGCCCGGGCGAGACCGACGCCGACGAGCGTGACGGGGACGGCGGTCCCTGGGCGGGTCCGGCCAGGACCGGACCGGACGGGGGACGGCGGTGACCCTGCTGCTCCTGTTCCCGGTCGCCGGGCCCCTACTGGTGGCCGGTGGGCTGCTCGCCCTGCCGGGTCGGCTCCGGACCCACCGGGTCGCCGCACTGGTGACCACCGTCGCCGTGCTGGCGGCGGGCGTGGCGCTGCTGGTGACCACCACCGTCGCCGGGGACATCCCGGTGCTGCGGGTCGGCGGCTGGCCGCCGCCGGTGGCCATCAGCCTCGCCGCCGACGCGTTCGGCGCCCTGCTGGTCACCGTGTCGGCGGTGGTGGTGCTCTGCTGTCTGGTGTCGGCCGTCGGCTCCGGCGACGACCGCCGCCCGTACTTCCTGCCGCTGGTGCTGGTGCTCTCGGCCGGGGCGTACGGCGCGTTCCTCACCACCGACCTGTTCAACCTGTTCGTGCTGATCGAGGTCATGCTGGTGCCCTCGTACGTGCTGTTGAGCCTCACCGGAGGCATCGGGCGCGGCGGCGCGGGCCGGGTGTACGTGTCGACGAACCTGCTCGGCTCCACCCTGCTGCTGGGCGGGGTGGCGCTGGTCTACGGCATCACCGGAGCGGTCGGACTGGGGGACCTCGCCGGGGCGGCCCGCGACGAGCCGGCTGTGGCGGTGGCCGGCGGCCTGGTGCTGCTCGCCCTGGGCGTCAAGAGCGCGCTGGTCCCGGTGCACGACTGGCTGCCCCGCACCTATCCGGTGGCCTCGCCGGTGGTGGTGGCGATCTTCTCCGGCCTGCTGACCAAGGTGGGTCTCTACGCGGTCATCCGGATCTACGCGGTGGTGTACGGCGGCGACTCGGCGTACCACTGGCTGCTCGGCGCGGTGGCGCTGCTGTCGATGGTGGTCGGCGTGCTCGGCGCGGTCGGCGAGGGTTCGATGCGCCGGATCCTCGTCTTCCACATGGTCAGCCAGATCGGCTACGTGCTGCTCGGCGTGGCGCTGTTCACCGCCGCGAGCCTGGCCGCGGCGGTGTACTACCTGGCCCAGTACGTGCTGGTGAAGGCGGCGCTGCTGCTCTGCGCGGCGGCGGTACGCGTCGGCGGGGGCACCGACCGGCTGGACGGTACCGGTGGCCTCGCCGTGCAGCGCCCCGCGTTGGCCCTGGCCTTCGCCGGTGCGGCGCTGTCGCTGGCCGGCCTGCCGCCGTTCTCCGGCTTCCTGGCGAAGTTCCTGCTGCTGCGGGCCGCCGCCGAGGTCGACGCGTGGTGGGCGATGACGGTGGCGGTGCTGGTCAGCCTGGTCACCCTGCTCTCCATGCTGAAGATCTGGAGCGCGTTGTTCACCGGTGAGCCGGCCACCGACACGGTCACCGGCCGGATCGGGCGGTCGCTGGTCGTCCCGCCGCTGGCCTTGGCCGTGCTCTCGCTGGTCGCGGGGCTGGCCGCGCAGCCGCTGCTGGCGGTGGCGGACACGGCGGCGGACGGCCTGCGCGACCCGGCCGGCTACGTGCGGGCGGTGACCGGGCGATGAGCGCGACACCGGAGCTGGCCCGCCGGACGGTGGTACGCCTGGGCCGGATCCTGCGGTTCACCGGCTACTTCGCGGTCCGGCTGGTGCAGGCGAACCTGGCCGTGGCGTGGGAGATCCTCACCCCGGGGTCGCGACTGGAACCGGCGGTGGTGCGGGTGCCGCTGCGGGCCGGCACCGACGTCGAGGTCGCCGCGGTGGCCCTGGCGGTCAGCCTGACCCCGGGCACGCTGACCCTGGCGATCCGGCGGGAGCCAGCGACCCTCTGGGTGCACGGCGTGTACGCGGCCGACCCGGTCGCGTTCCGCCGCGAGGTCACCGAACTGGAGTGGCGGGTGCTCGCCGCGATCCGCCCGGCCACGCACCCGGTCGGCGGCGGCCGACCCGACGACGACGGCTCCTCCGACGACGGTGGTCCGTCCGAGAACGACCCGCCCGAGACGTGGAGATGGCGATGATCCTGCTGGACGTGGTGCTGGTGGTGCTGGCGTGCGCGATGG
The DNA here is from genome assembly GCF_014764405.1 of Micromonospora craniellae. NCBI lineage: Bacteria > Bacillati > Actinomycetota > Actinomycetes > Micromonosporales > Micromonosporaceae > Micromonospora > Micromonospora craniellae. The sequence goes on from NZ_CP061725.1 coordinate 5,275,933, forward strand.
CGGTGGTGATCGGCCGGCTGGTGCGTGGCCCGACCGACGCCGACCGGGCCGCCGCGCTGGACCTGGGCTTCTTCGTCTTCCTGGCCGCCCTGGCGGTGCTCGCCGCCCGGCTGGACGCGCCGGACCTGCTGGACCTGGTGCTCACCGGGACGCTGGTGAGTTTCCTGGCCACGGTGGCGATGGCCCGACTGGTGCACCGGGGGCGGCGATGATCCGCACGGCCCTGGCCTTGGCGCTGCTGCTGCTCGGCACCGCGCTGATCTCGATCAGCGCGGTGGGCCTGGTCCGCCTGCCCGACGTCTACCACCGGATGAACGCGGTGGCGAAGGCGGCCAGCCTCGGACTCAGTTGCGTCCTGCTCGGCGTGCTGCTGCTGATCCCGAGCGTGCGTACCGCCGTGGTGGTGCTGGTGGCGGTCGGCCTGCAACTGTTCACCGCCCCGGTGGGTGGCTACGCGCTGGCCCGCGCGGCGTACCGGGCCGGTGCGCCGCTGGCCCCGATCACCCGCTACGACGAGCTCGACGGCCGGGTGGTCGACGGCCGCCCCGACACCGGCTGACGGGGTACTGGGCGGCAGTGCCCGAGGGGTCGCGGTACACTGCCGGTCATGGCCGGAGTCTTCCTGCTTCTTACCGAGCCGTGCTGATGCGCTGACGGCGCGACAGCACGGCGGCCCCTCCTGCGTGAGGGGCTTTTTCGTGCCCGCCGCCGGGCCCGGGGCGGGCCGCCGAGCACCAGACACGAGACCAGCCAGCACGGAGAAGACCCCGCCGGTCGACGCGAGGAGAAGGCCATGACCGAGGCAGCCGCCAACGACACCCCACCGTTCCGCTACACCGCGGCCATGGCCGACGAGATCGAGCGCCGCTGGCAGGACTTCTGGGAACGTGAGGGCAGCTTCCACGCGCCGAACCCGTCCGGTCCGCTGGCCGACCCGGCCCACCCGCGCTCCGGCGCGGAGAAGCTGTACGTGCTGGACATGTTCCCGTACCCGTCCGGCGCGGGGCTGCACGTCGGGCACCCGCTGGGCTACATCGGCACCGACTGCTTCGCCCGCTACCAGCGGATGGCCGGTCGCAACGTGCTGCACGCGATGGGCTTCGACGCGTTCGGCCTGCCCGCCGAGCAGTACGCGGTGCAGACCGGCACCCACCCCCGGACGACCACCGAGGCCAACATCGGGCGGTACCGGGAGCAGCTGCGGCGACTGGGTCTGGCCCACGACCAGCGGCGCTCGGTGGCCACCATCGACACCGACTTCTACCGCTGGACACAGTGGATCTTCCTGCAGATCTTCAACTCCTGGTACGACCGGGACGCCGGTCGGGCCCGCCCGATCAGCGAGCTGATCACCGAGTTCGACGCCGGCATCCGGACTACTCCGGACGGCCGCCCGTGGACCGAGCTGTCGCCCGCCGAGCGTCGTGGGACCGTCGACGACCACCGCCTGGCGTACGTGTCGCAGGCGCCGGTGAACTGGTGCCCCGGGCTGGGCACGGTGCTGGCCAACGAGGAGGTCACCGCCGACGGCCGCTCCGAGCGGGGCAACTTCCCGGTCTTCAAGCGCAACCTGAAGCAGTGGATGATGCGGATCACCGCGTACGGTGACCGGCTGCTGGACGACCTGGACACGCTGGACTGGCCCGAGCCGATCAAGCTGATGCAGCGCAACTGGATCGGCCGGTCCACCGGTGCGCACATCGACTTCCCGACCTCCACCGCGCCGATCCGGGTGTTCACGACCCGTCCGGACACCGTCTTCGGGGCGACCTACATGGTGCTGGCCCCCGAGCACGAACTGGTCGACGCGCTGGTGCCGGCGGCCTGGCCGGAGGGGACCCGGGACGCATGGACCGGCGGGCACGCCAGCCCCCGGGCCGCCGTCGAGGCGTACCGCAAGTCGGCCGCGGCCAAGACCGACGTCGAGCGGCAGGCCGACACCAAGGAGAAGACCGGCGTCTTCATCGGCGCGTACGCCACCAACCCGGTCACCGGCGGGCAGATCCCGATCTTCATTGCCGACTACGTGCTGGCCGGCTACGGCACCGGCGCGATCATGGCGGTACCCGCGCAGGACGAGCGGGACTGGGACTTCGCCGAGGTATTCGAGCTGCCGATCGTGCGTACCGTGCAGCCGCCGGAGGGCTTCGACGGCACGGCGTACACCGGGGAGGGGCCGGCGATCAACAGCGCCGCGCCTGAGCGCGGCCTGGACCTGGACGGGCTGGGGGTCGCCGACGCCAAGGCCCGGATCATCGCCTGGCTGGAGGCCGACGGCGCCGGTCAGGGCGCGGTGACCTACCGGCTGCGGGACTGGCTGTTCAGCCGGCAGCGGTACTGGGGCGAGCCGTTCCCGATCGTCTACGACGCCGACGGCGCCGCCATCGCGCTGCCCGAGGAGATGCTGCCGGTCGAACTGCCCGAGGTGGACGACTTCTCGCCGCGCACCTTCGACGCCGACGACGCCGACAGCGACCCGGAGACGCCGCTGTCGCGCCGCCGCGACTGGGTCGAGGTCGAGCTGGACCTGGGTGACGGGCCGAAGCGGTACACCCGGGAGACCAACGTGATGCCGCAGTGGGCCGGCTCCTGCTGGTACGAGCTGCGCTATGTGGACCCGACCAACGGCCACCGGTTCGTTGACGCGGACAACGAGCGGTACTGGATGGGTCCGCGTGGCGAGGGCGACTGCGGCGGCGTCGACCTGTACGTCGGCGGCGCCGAACACGCCGTGCTGCACCTGCTGTACGCCCGGTTCTGGCACAAGGTGCTGTTCGATCTGGGTCACGTGTCGTCGTTCGAGCCGTTCCGCAAGCTGTTCAACCAGGGCTACATCCAGGCGTACGCGTACACCGACGCCCGGGGCGCGTACGTGCCGGCCGAGGAGGTCGCCGAACGCGACGGCGGCTGGTTCCTGGGCGACGTCCAGGTCAACCGCGAGTACGGCAAGATGGGCAAGTCCCTGAAGAACATCGTCACCCCGGACGAGATGTGTGCCGCGTACGGCGCCGACACGTTCCGGGTCTACGAGATGTCGATGGGGCCGCTGGAGGTGTCCCGCCCGTGGGAGACCCGGGCGGTGGTCGGCTCGTACCGGTTCCTGCAGCGGGTGTGGCGGGCGATCGTCGACGAGCAGACCGGCGAGTCGCGGGTCACCGACGCACCGGCCGACGAACAGACCCGGCGGCTGCTGCACCGGGTGATCGACGGCGTCCGGGGCGACATGGAGGACATCCGGTTCAACACCGCGATCGCCAAGCTGATCGAGCTGACCAACGCGCTGACCAAGCTGGCGACGACCCCGCGCGAGGTCGCCGAACCGCTGGTGCTGATGGTGGCGCCGCTGGCCCCGCACATCGCCGAGGAACTGTGGCGGCGGCTGGGCCACCAGACCTCGCTGACGTACGCGGACTTCCCGGTCGCCGACCCGGCGCTGCTGGTCGCCGAGACCGTGACGTACCCGGTGCAGGTCAACGGCAAGGTTCGGGGCCGGGTCGAGGTGCCGGCCGACGCCGCCGAGGACGACGTCCGGTCCGCCGCGCTGGCTGCGGTGTCCGCCGCACTGGCCGGCAGGGAGCCGCGCAAGGTGATCGTGATCGCCGGCCGGATGGTGTCCGTCGTCGCCTGACGCTGTTGGTGTAAGGAAGGGTCCCCTGCTAACGCCTCGTGCACAGCAGGGGACCCTTCCTAACATTCGAGCGGTGTGCTCGGCGGATACCCGAGCCCACCAGCAAGGTATGCCGGCGCGTGTGCGGTGCGAGCCCGTGCTGCGGCGGGGACCCGTGGGGCCACGTTGGCGGGAAGAAGACGTGCCGCACGCTCCGGTGGTACGAAGGCGGCGTCGTCGAGTTCCTGAGCAGAAAGACGGATCTCACCGAGCCCGGCGAGGATGCCGCCGTCGAAGGTGAAGTGTACGAGCGCCCGGGGTCGCGGGCCGGTGGGAGGCGACCAGTCCACCACCAGGAGATTCCCCGGGGTGATGGGGATGCCCAACTCCTCGTGCAGCTCGCGTGCGCACGCCTGGTGTGGATACTCCTCCGCCTCCACGTAACCACCAGGGAATGCCCAGTGGTCGCGGTATGTGGGCTTGACGAGCAGGACGTCTCCCACCGGATCCGTGATGTAGGCAGCAGCGGCAGCATGGAAGGCTGGCAACTCGGCGTACCAGATAGCGGGTTCCGTCCAGGTCACCCCAGTGACGCTAGTCGACCTGTCACTACATGTTCGCTGGCTACCCGCGCTGTGCTCTCGGAAGGCCACGAAGCAGGTCAGCTACCTGAGGAACAGCCTGATAGGGATCGAGCGCGGCGGTGAGTTCCCGGATACGGTGCGCGACCCGGACGGACTGTACGGTTAAGGTCTGCGCCGCCAGCGTGCTGCCCCATGTGCAGGCGCCGTCTACGTCTCCGGCGTGCGCGTGCGTCATCGCGATCAGAGCGGTGTGGAGAGCCCTCGTCCGCGTGTTGTGCTGGTCGAGGGTGATCGCGGCGGGTGCGTGACGTAGCGCCTGCCGGTACAGGCGCAGATCGCTGAGGCATCTCATCGCCGTTCCGGCGAAGTGGGCCGGACTGAAGTATCCCACCCATCGCGGGCCCTCACCCGGGCTAGCTCGATCGATGGCGCGCTCGGCTCTGCCGAGCGCGGTCTGGCAGGCACGCTTGTCCCCCAATCGGCTGTACGCACTGGCCAACGCCGTGTAGAGCCGGGCGCTGATCGAAGCAGGTGCACGGCCAGCGCCGTCGATGGCTGCCTCAGCGAGTCGCGTGGCGTCCTGCGCATAACCCAGATAGACGGCCTGCGTGGCGAGATTTGCGAGGAGGTGCGCGCCGTACAGACGATCGTCGGCGGCCTTAGCGAGCCGTAGCGCAAGGGTGAAGTGTCTCTGGGCGATGCCGTGTTGGCCGGCGTCGTACGACATGAATGCGAGTTGGCCCGAGAGCGTCGCGGTCGCGCGCATGAGACCACGGCCGATGTCATCGGTGTAGGTACCGCGAAGCATGGGCTTGACCTGGCGTACCAGGATTTCACCTATCATCGTCCGCGTATGCGTGGAGCCGCCGCCGTGTCGGCGGTCCAAGTCGGCGAGAAGCTCGGTGAGCGTGTAGAGCGACTGAACGTCGGCACTCGTGACCGGCTGCCTACCGGTGTGGGCAACAGAGTCGTCGGCCCGGTCGTATCGCCAAGCCAACGCTGCTTGCAGCGCCATGCCGATGTGGAACCCCTCGCTGTTGCCACAGCTGATCTGCTTAGCGAGTCTTGCCCACACTTGTTCTGAGGTTTCGATCGCCTGCTCGACGAATCTCGGATAGGTGCCGCTCACCTGCTCAGGGGTGGTCACGAATCCGAGTTCCGACACAGTGACGGGACGCCCGAGCTTTCGGGAGAGTGTCTCGGCCATCGCGACTTGAACGTGCTCGACGGGTCGACGGCCGCGTAGCCACCAGTAGACGCTGGCGGCGTCGTACCGCCAGGCACCCTGCCCACGGCCTGCGTGGTTGAGTTGCCGGGCGAAAGCACCATGGGCGGTGCTGTAATCCGCAGCAGACAGCAGTGCCGCAAGGGCTGTGTTCGTAATCGGTCGCGCCATGGACGTGCCTCCGTACATGCCGTTCACCATCTGTTGCGATGGTATTGGCTCGCTGTGACGGTGGATGGTGTCGCGCAACCCCGCGCAACCCTTGCGCAACAGCGCAATTGCACGCATGACCTGCTATCTAGCCCCACCAGCCATGGGGCGGCTTCGCTGACTGCAGAGGTGGCGGCGGAGACTCTGATCCGCCCTGTCGGTGGAGGACCCAACATGCAGGAGCAAGGTGGCGAGCCGGCGGTGAGCCGGGGCGAGCAGGTCGAGGCGGCTGAGCGGGAGGCCGCGAAGCGGCGGATTCTGGCCCAGGCCGAGGCCGAGCGGATTCCGGTGGAGGAGACCACCCGAGCGGTGCCGGATCGGCGGTGGCGGCGTGACCGGCCGCAGTGAGCTGCCGATTGGGCGGCGGATGGCGCAGTGGCGGGTCCGGCGGCGGATGACGCAGCAGGCGCTCGCGGATCGGCTGGGCAAGTCGAAGAGTTGGGTGGACAAGGTGGAACGGGGTGCCCGTGCGCTGGACAAGTTCTCGGTGATTCAGCAGATCGCCGAAGCGCTTCGGGTCGATCCGGCGGTGCTGCTCGGCCAGCAGTCACCATCGACGTCCGGCGGGACGACGCCGGACGGCCTCGACGGGGTGCGGGCGGCGTTGGCCCGGTACGGGCTGTTCCAGGTGCCGGAGTGCCCCACGGCGACGGTTGATCTGGGTCGGCAGCTCGGGTATGCCTGGTTGACGTACCAGCATGCGCGGTATACCCAGGTGGTGCGGGCGCTGCCGGGCATGCTGGACGCCGCGCAGGCAGCGACGCCGGAGGTACGGGTGCAGATGTACCGGCTTGCCTCTTCGGTGCTGGTGAAACTGGGGGAGGCCGACCTGGCCTGGCTTGCCGCTGACCGGGCGGTGACGGCGGCCGGAGGTGATCGGACGTTGGCGGGTGCCGCCAGCATCTCGATCGGGTCGGCGTTGCGGGCAGCAGGTCGGGAACGGCTGGCGCTGGCGGCGACGATCGCCGCTGCCGACCGGCTTACGGCGGGCCGCTCGACAGCAGAACTGGCGGTGGGTGGGACGCTGTTGCTCCAAGCTGCTCTGGCCGCAGGCACATGCGGCGAGGTACGCCACGCCGGGGACCTGATGAACCGGGCGAGCGAGTGCGCCGACCTGTTCGACATCGGCGATGATCCGCATCGGACGTGTTTCGGACCGGTCGCGGTGGAGTTGGCGCGGGTGGTGGCGGCGGTCGAGGGCGGCGACGCGGCGGAGGCGATCGGTCGGCACGAGGTCGTGATTCGACGGGACGGTTGGCGGCGGCTGCCCGCCGAGTACCGGGGTGCGTATCTGCTGGACGCCGCGCGCGCCTACCTGTTGGCCGGTGACCTGGCTGGGGCAGGGCGGATGCTGGTGAACGCGGATGGTGTGGCACCGGCTGAGGTTCGGGTGCGGCCGTCGGGGCGTACCCTCCTCGCCGAGATCGCCCGTGGGCGGCCCGCACCGGCCGGCGTGGCGCGCCTGGCCACGCTGGTCGGCCTCACCCGATGACCCGGGGTGCGGCGACTCGTGGCAATGCCGTGCTCGATCCGGGATCGATCGTGACGGCACCGAGGCCACTCGATCCGGGATCGATCGTGATCATGGAGCGCAATGCGGCGAGGGCGGGGACGCGGCACGACCGCGCTTGCTGAGTTGTTAGCAGGGGCCCCCTGCTATGCACGAGGCGTTAGCAGGGGACCCCTCCTTACATCCGTGCCGCGCGGTGGCGGCGTTCGGCGTGCCACCAGCGGGTGAGCAGCACCGCGCTGGCGATGAAGCCGAGCGCGGCGGGGGTGGCGGCGAGCCAGTTGACCTCGCCGGGGTTGGTGACGGCGGCCCCGACCGCGGCGTAGCCGAACGCCGTCGGGGCGGAGGCGATCACGCTGCCGACGAGGAACGGCAGGATCCGCGCGCCGGTGGTGCCGTAGCCGTAGCTGACCAGGCCGAAGCCGGAGATCGGCAGCAGTCGTACGGTGATCACCCCGAGCACGCTCTGCCGGGTGAACCAGCGGTCCAGCCGGGCCAGCCGGCCCCGGACCCGTTCGGCGACGAACTCCCGCCCGAGCACCCGGCCCACGGTGAAGCCGATCGCCGCTGCCAGCAGGGCGGCACCCAGCGCGTACGCGGCCCCTTCCAGGGCACCGAAGACCGCGCCCGCGGCGAGCGTGATGAACGTGCGGGGGACCAGCGCCACCAGCAGCAGCGCGCCGCCGAGGACACCGGCGACCGGGGCGAGATCGCCCAGCCGGTCGCCGAACTGCGGCAGCGCCGTCGGGTCGGGGTGCGGCACCAGCACCAGGGCCACCCCGAACCCGGCGATCAGGAGCAGCAGCAGGCTGAACCGGACGACCGACGGATTGGTGGCGGCCGGGTACGCCGATCGCCAGTGGTGCAGCAGCCGCCGGACGGCGGGGATCATGCCCGGGCGGCGGCCACCGCGGCCTGGCGTTCGGCCCGCAGCCGGTCGGCCCAGGTGTCGTCGAGCGGCGGGAGTTGCTGCGCGCCGGTGGCCCAGCGCAGCAGCAGGTCGGCCAGGGCCGGGTTGCGGGCCAGCGCGGGACCGTGCGAATACGTGCCGAGCAGCTTGCCGCGCCACGCCCCCTCGGTGGCGCCGTCGTTGCCGACCCCGGCGGTGACCCGGGCCAGCGGGGACACCTCGGCACCGAGGCGGGTGCGTCCGCCGTGGTTCTCGAAGCCGGTCAGCGGGGGCAGGCCCAGCCGGGCGTCGATCTCCCCGGCCAGCTCGCCCACGGCCCGCGTCTCGCCCCGGTCGGAGGAGAGGTCGAGCAGTTCCAGGCCGCGGTACTGGGTGCCCTTGGCGAAGAAGGAGGTGCCGAGCAACTGGTATCCGGCGCAGACGCCGAACACCACCGAGCCCTGGGCGACCGCCCGGTGCAGGCCGCCGTCGGTGAGCAGCCGCTGGGCGCCGAGCGCCTGCGGACCGTCCTCGCCGCCGCCGATCAGGTAGATGTCAGCGGTGGTGGGCATCGGCTGGTCGGAGCGGACCTCCAGCACCTCGATCGGGAACCCGCGCTGCTGTGCCCGCCGGGCCAGGATCAGCATGTTGCCCCGGTCGCCGTAGGTGGACAGCAGGTCGGGATAGATCCAGACGATGCGCAGGGTCTCAGTTGACACGGTCCAACTCCGCTCGGATGTCCTGGAAGGCGGTGTAGTTCGCGATGACCTCCAGCCGTCCCGGCGGCACCGCCCGGACGGCGTCGTCGAACGTGCGTACGTGCTGGAACGGCACGCCGTTGACGTCCAACCGGACCGCCAGGTCGTACGCCCGGTCGCCGGTGATGAGCACCTGACGCCCGCGCAGCGGGGCGAAGTCCACGTCGAAGAGCCAGGAGGTGTCCAGCCCGTCGGGGTCGCGGGCGTTGATGGACAGCAGTGTCGGGGCGTGGTCGGCCATGTCGAACGCCTCCAGCCAACTGGCCGGGTTCTTCGCCAGCAGCAGCCGGACCAGGCGGCCGTCCCGCTCGACCTGGGCGTACCGTCCGGCGATCGAGGTGACGTCGCCGAGGCGGGGGACCGCGTCGAACGGGCGTACGCCGAACTCGGCGGCGACGGCCAGGGCGGTGGCCGCGTTGCCGACGTTGACCTTGCCGGGGAGCTGGAGCTTCACCTTGTACCAGGCGCCGGTGGGGTCGAGGACGCCTTCGTCGTCGACCGTCCACTGCGGCTGGGGCCGGCGCAGCGGGCAGCCCGTGCACCACCACTGCTCGCCGGAGCGCTGGATGGTCGAGCCGCACTCGGGGCAGACCCACGAGTCGTCGTGCCAGCGCTGCCCGGCGGAGAACCAGGTGACGTGCGGTGGCGTGATCCGCTGGTCGTGGGCGGCCGGCGGGGTGGC